>NZ_FNTA01000003.1:317362-634724 GCF_900105055.1 Amycolatopsis lurida | reverse complement strand
AGGGACTCGTGGCGCACGAGTGCATCCTCGATCTCCGCGCGATCACCAAGCGGACCGGCGTCACGGTCGACGACGTGGCCAAGCGGCTGGCCGACTACGGGCTGCACGCGCCGACGATGTCCTTCCCGGTCGCGGGGACGCTCATGGTCGAGCCCACCGAGAGCGAGGATCTCGGCGAACTCGACCGATTCTGCGACGCCATGATCGCGATCCGCGCCGAGATCGAGAAGGTCGCGGCGGGGGAGTGGCCGGTGGCCGAGAGCCCGCTGCGCAACGCCCCGCACACCGCGCGCTGTCTCGCGGGCGAGTGGGATCGGCCGTACAGCAGGGAGATCGCGGTCTTCCCGGCCGGGTTCACCGCGTCGAAGATCTGGCCCCCGGTGCGGCGGATCGACGGGGCCGCGGGCGACCGTAACCTCGTCTGCTCCTGCCCGCCACCGGAGGCCTTCGCCTGAGGATCAGCCGGGCATCTTGTCGAGAAAGCCCAGCACCTGCTTGATCCGCCCGTCCTCGACGGTGATGACGTCGAAGCCGATCGCCAGCGGCTCTTCCGCGCCCTCCGGGCCGAGGTACCACTGGAACCGCGCGATGTCGTGGTGCGCGTCAGGGGCGGACGGCAGGCTGAACTTCAGACCGGCGAACTGCGCCTGCGCGCCGGCGATGAAGCCGTCGACACCGTCGTGGCCGGTGACCGCGCCGAGCGGGTCGGTGTAAGCGGCGTCCTCGGTGAACACTTCGGCGATGAGCGCGCGGCGCTTGTCCGCGTCGGTCTCGTTCCACACGGCGATGTACTGCTCGGCGACGCGCTGGATGTCCGACATGGTGTCTCCTCGTTTTCCTGTGGGGTAACCGATGCCGCGACTCTGTCGGCTGAAGCGGGGCCCGTCGATTACGCGGGAGGTAATGGCGGCGCGACATCCGCGGTGCGTAGGTTCGTGATCGTGACGACCACAGTGACCGCGGGCCGCCCCGTCGGCGAGCTCCTCCGCGAATGGCGCGACCGCCGCCGGATCAGCCAGCTGGACCTCGCCATCTCGGCGGACATCTCCACCCGGCATCTGAGCTTCGTGGAGACCGGCCGGTCCAAGCCCAGCCGCGACATGGTGCTGCGGCTCGGCGAGCACCTGGAGGTGCCCTTGAGGGAACGAAATCAGCTGCTACTGGCGGCGGGTTACGCGCCCGCGTACGCCGAAAGCGGCCTCGGTGCCCCGGAAATGGCGGCGGTCCGCAAGGCGGTCCGGCAGCTGATGACCAGCCACGAGCCGTACCCGGCCGCCGTCGCCGACCGCTGGTGGAACCTGGTCGACGCCAACGCGAGCATCTCGATCATGACCGGCCTGGTCTCGCCCGCCTTGATGACGCCACCGGTCAACGTCCTGCGGGTGACACTGCATCCGGAGGGGATGGCGCCGCACGTGGTGAACCTGGGGGAGTGGCGCGCCCATCTGCTCGGCAGGCTGCGGCGGCAGGTGACCCAGACAGCCGACCCGGCGCTGACCGAACTCCTGGAGGAACTGGTCTCCTATCCGTGTGCGGACCCCGTCCCCGAGGTGGAGGTCCCCGGACCAGGTGACATCTTCGTCCCGCTGAAGCTGCGGCACGAGGACGCCGAACTCACGTTCTTCAGCACGGTCTCCACCTTCGGGACGCCCCTGGACGTCACGGTCGCCGAGCTGGTGATCGAGTCCTTCTTCCCGGCGGACGCGGACACGGCGGAATATCTGCGCGCGTACGCGGCGCGCGGGGTGGAATGATGCCGGGCAAGAAGTCCCGCCACAGACTCCAGTGAGGATTCCGCTTCCATGGCCGTGCCTTCCGTCGTCCTGAACAACGAGGTAGCCATCCCCCAACTCGGTTTCGGCGTCTGGCAGGTCCCCGCGGGCGACACGGCCAAGGTCGTCCGGACCGCCATCGAGGCCGGATACCGCAGCATCGACACCGCCGCGTCGTACGGGAACGAAGCCGGTGTCGGCGAGGCGATCCGGTCGGCGGGAGTACCCCGCGACGAACTGTTCCTCACCACGAAGCTGCCGAATCCGGGCCACGGTTACGACGAGGCGCTCCGCGCGTTCGACGCGAGCATCGCGGAACTGGGCCTGGACCGCGTGGACCTGTACCTGATCCACTGGCCGATGCCTGCCCGCGGGAAGTACGTCGAAACCTGGCGGGCCCTGGAAAAGCTCTACGCGGACGGCCGGGCGCGCGCCATCGGGGTGTCGAACTTCCACGTCCCGCATCTGCGGCGGCTGTTCGACGAGACCGGGATCGTGCCCGCGGTCAACCAGGTCGAACTGCACCCGCGGCTGCAGCAGAAGGCGCTGCGGGAGTTCCACGCGGAGCACGGCATCGTCACCGAGGCGTGGAGCCCGCTCGCGCAGGGATCGCTGCTCTCGGACCCGACGCTGAGTGCCCTCGCCGCCAAATACGGCAAGAGCCCCGCGCAGCTGGTGCTGCGCTGGCATCTGCAGCTCGGCACGGTCGCCATCCCGAAATCCGTGACCCCGTCCCGGATTCGCGAGAATTTCGACGTATTCGACTTCGAACTGGCCGAAGACGATCTCGCGGCCCTCGCCGAGTTCGACGACGGCACCCGCACCGGCCCGGACCCGGACACCTTCGGCTCGTGAGTGGTGAGGACGGTTCTAACCGTCCTCACCACTCACGAGACACGGGGATGAGCGGGCGGCTCCTTCACGTCATTCCCACGACCGCGAAACTCCAGTGCGCGGCTGGCTGGAGTCCTTCTTGCGGCTGGCGGGGTCGCCGCGTCCCGGGCGGATGAGCGGAACATTGGGGGACCCTGGGTCCCTTAGGGAGTCCTTCACGAATAGGCCGCGGCCAAGTCCTGAGCGCGGTTGGCCCTAACCGTCCTTATCGCTCACGAGAGTCGCGAGGTACGGGAAAGGCCCCTTCCCGAGCGGTGAAGGGGCCTTTCCCGTAGATCCGAGGCCTCAGGTGGCCTTGATGCCCGCGGCCGCGAAGTCGGCCTGCTGGGCGGGCTGCTGAAGGTACTGACGGAAGGTCTGCGAGGCGCGCATCTGGACCTCGTCGATGGTCTTGCCGGCCAGCCCGACGAGCGGGTAGTCGGCCGAACGTGCCGTCGCGACCGACTGGGCGGGGGAACCGACCAACTCGGGCTTGGCGGTGTTCAGCTCGGTCACCCAGTAGGTGGACTCGGGGATCCAGGCGGCGGGGAGGCCGCCGATGGAGTCCAGGTTGGTCCGGCCGACGAGGCCGTCGAGCACGGAAGCGGAGGACAGCGCGTCGACCTGGATGACCACGCAGTGGTCGCGGACCACGGTCGCGGCGTTGTTCCACCGCTCGGCCGCCGCTCGCACGGGCTTTTCGATGCTGGGAGTGACGATGATCCGCATCGGGGTGTCGCCGGCGCTGCACGCCTTGGCCTGGGCTTCGGCACGGGTGTTGAGCTCACCGTCGGCCCAGTTCCAGCCGAAGACACCGATCGCGACCAGGACCACGAGGACCAGGCAGGCGATCGGCCACTTGGCGATCCGGCGCCGCGGGGCCTTCTTCCCGACGATCCGGTGTGAACCGGTCGCCTCACCGCGACCCTGAGGCCGCTTCGGCGGATCGAGGGGATGCGGCACCGGCTCCTCGGCCACGCTGTGTCGCCCCATCGTTGTCCTTTCGAAACGTGCGCGCTCGCGCTGCGTATGCAATCAAACCGTTATCACTCTAACAGGGGAGGATGTTACGGGGAATGCGACGACTCACAGTTGTTTTCCGCGTGTCGCGGGCACTCTCTTTAACTCGGCGAGGAGCCGTTGGCAATGCGCTATCAGGTGCTCACGCAGCGGCGCCGCCCGGCGGGCGAAAGCGGCCTGCGCCCGGGCGTACTCGGCCCGGCCTTCCGGGCTCTCGATCCGGACGGGCGAGTATCCGAACTCCGCCAGATCGTACGGGCTCGCCCGCATGTCCAGTTCCCGGATGTCCGCCGCCAGCTCGAAGCAGTCCCCGACCAGCTCGGAGGGCACGAACGGGTCGAGTTTGTACGCCCACTTGAAGAGATCCATGTTGGCGTGCAGGCAGCCCGGCTGCTCGAACTCGGTCTGGTTCTCTCGCGCCGGCCGCAGCGTGTTGCGAGGCCGGGCGGGCTCGGTGAAGAACCGGAACGCGTCGTAGTGCCCGCACCGGATCTCCAGCGACTCGACCACGCCGTCGGTGCCGGCCGAACCGAGCCGGAGCGGAAGTTGTGAGTGACGAACGTCATCCGCCGATTCCCGGTAAACCATTGCCCATTCATGCAATCCGAAACAACTGAGTCTCGGAGAGCGGGACGCGGTCGCGGAAAGCAGCCCGAGAACGAATTCCGCGGTCTTGGCCCGGCACTCGGAGAAGCCCGCCGGATCGAGCATGACGCCGTCCGGCGTCGCCAGGTAACCCTTCCGCTCCAGGAACCGCCGGGCGGACGCACCTTCGAGCACCACCCCTGGGCCCGGCTGCCAGCGTTCGAGATGCCCGGGCCGGTGCGAGTAATAGGTGAAGAGGAAATCGAGCACCGGATGCTTCTCGCCCCGCGAGCGGCGGCGCTGGTGCGGTGTCGTCCAGCGCCGCATCCGCGTGACGTGCTCGTCCTCCCGGGCCCGCCAGACGGGCTCGGGGAGGACGATCGGGCCGGTCATGACATGACGTGGGTACCGTCGCGGACGGTACCCACGTATTCCTCGACGAGGTCCTCCAGCGCGACGACGCCGACCGCGGTCCCCGCCGGACTCAACGCCCGCGCCAGGTGGCTGCCTTCCTTACGCATCGCCGACAACGCCTCGTCGAGCCGGGCGTCGGCGTGCAGTTCGGTGAGCGTCCGCGTCTTGTCCGCCGGCACCACGGTGGTCGGGTCCTCGCCCACGAGGTCGAGGATGTCCTTGACGTGGATGTAGCCGGTCAGTGTCCCGTCGTCGGTGCACACCGGGAAGCGGGAGAACCCGGTCGAGGACACCGCCCGCTCGACGTCGCCCAGCGTGGGCGAGCAGGGCAGCGTGGTCAGCTGAGCGGTCGGGACCAGGACGTCGGCCACCGTCTTCTCCACCGAGGACAGGGTCTTACTCAGCCGCTGGTGCTCGGAGTGCTCCAGCAGCCCTTCGCGCCGCGACTCACTGAGCAGTTCCGCGAGTTCGTCGGAGGTGTAAGCGGTTTCGAGTTCGTCCTTCGGCTCCACCTTGAACACCCGCAGCAGGGAGTTCGCCACGAAGTTCAGCAGCCAGATGAACGGGTTGGCGAGCTTCACCCACGCCACGTGCACCGGGACCAGCCACAGCGCCAGCCGCTCCGGTTCGGCGATCGCGAGGTTCTTCGGCACCATCTCGCCGATGAGGACGTGCAGGATGGTGATGAACGCCAGCGCGATCGCGAACGAGATCGGGTGCAGGAGGACCTGGGGAATCCCGAACAGCTCGAAGAACCCGGCCAGCTGGTGCGCCACGGCGGGCTCACCGAGCCGTCCCAGCAGCAACGAGCAGATCGTGATGCCGAGCTGTGCGCCCGCCAACATGAGCGAGACGTTCTTGCTCGCGTTGATGACGATCCTGGCGCGGGTCTTTCCCTGCTCCAGCAAGGCTTCCAGCCGGTCGCGCCGCGACGAGATGAGCGCGAACTCGGCGCCGACGAAGAACGCGTTGGCCAGCAGCAGGACCACGACGAGGAAGATGTTGAACCAGTCGTTCATCGTGCGGGCTCCTGCTCGGCGGCCGTGGCGGTCTCGCTGACCCGGCGGACTTCGACCTCGGCGATGCGGAGGCGGTCCATTTTGGTCACCGTGAGCCGCCAGGCGTCGAGATCGGTGGCGTCGCCGGGGGAGGGGATCCGGCCGAGCCGCTCGAGGATCAGCCCGGCGATGGTCTCGTAGTCGCCGTCGGGCATCCGGAACCCGGTCTCGTCGGTGACCTCGTCGGCGCGAAGCTGCCCGGACACGAGCCAGTTGTCGGCACCGACCTGCTGAGAGGACGGCGCTTCCCGCTCGTCGTGCTCGTCGCGGACGTCGCCGATGATCTCCTCGACCACGTCCTCCAGGGTCACCAGCCCCGCGGTGCCGCCGTACTCGTCGACGACGATCGCGAGCTGGAACCGGGAATCACGCAGCCGGTTGAGCAGCGAGTCACCCGGCAGGGATTCGGGCACCGTCGGGATCGGCCGCATGACCGAACCGATCCGGACCGTGGCGCGCTGCGCGGCCGGAACGGTGAACGCCTGCTTGATGTGCACCGCGCCCTGTACGTCATCGAGATCCTCGGTGTAGACGGGAAAGCGCGAAAAGCCGGTGCGGCGGGAGATCTCGATGAGGTCGGCGATGGTGTCGTCCACGGTCAGCGATTCGAGCTGGACGCGGGGCGTCATCAGCTCGTCGGCCGTCCGCTCGCCGAAACGCAGCGACTTGTCCAGCAGCTCGGCTGTCGATGTGTCGAGCGTGCCACTTTCCGCGCTGGACCGCACGATCGAGCCGAGTTCCTGCGGCGACCGGGCCGACCGCAGTTCCTCCTGCGGCTCGACGCCGAACTTGCGGACGAGGAAGTTGGCGCTGTTGTTCATCAAGGTGATGAGCCAGCGGAACAGCGACGAGAACCGCGAGTGGTACCCGGCGACGGCGCGCGCGGTCTGCAGCGGCCGGGCGATCGCGAGGTTCTTCGGCATCATTTCGCCGAGGATCATCGACAGCGACGTGGCCACGATCAGCGCGACCGCGAGCGACACGCCGTCCGCCACGCCTTCGGAGAACCCGGCGGCGGTGAACAGCGGGTGGAGCAGGTCACCGATCACCGGCTCCGCGAGATAACCGGTGATCAGGGTGGTGATGGTGATCGCCACCTGTGCGCCGGAAAGCTGGAACGAGAGCGTGCGGTGCGCCTTCTGCACGGTGTGCGCCCGCTTGTCGCCGACCTGGCGGACGTTCGCGTCGACCGTGCTGCGCTCGAGCGCGGTGAGCGAGAACTCGGCGGCGACGGCGAGGCCGGTGCCGACGGTCAGCAGGAGGAACAGGAGAATGCCGAGAACGGCGAGCAGGATTTCCATCATTTCCTGCCGGCGGGGTCGGCGGGAAGAGCCGCGGAACAGCCGGGTGTGCCACCCGGCTCGATACTGTCACCAGGTGACTGCGCGTCGCGCACGAAAAGAGTCACTCCTCGATCGGAAACCAACAGATACCGCCGCTGTACTGCGACGATAGGACAATCTTAACGCGTTCCCCCGGTCGCGTGGGCCCGGTGCCGCCGCACGCTCTCCTCGACCAGGTCGAGGACGGGGCCGAGATCGTCACCCGGCTGGCCCATCGCGAGGTGCGAGACGAGACCTTCGAGAACGAGCTCGAGGTACGCGGTCAGAACGTCGACGTCGACGTCGTCACGCAGGATCCCGGCGTCGCGCTGACGCAGCAGACGGCGGCGGGTCGCGGCGGTCAGCTGATGGGACCGCTCGGCCCAGCGGGCGCGGAACTCGGGGTCGGTGCGCAGCCGCCGGGAGACCTCCAGCCGCGTGCCGAGCCAGTCGGCGGGGTGCTCGCTGCGGTTCGTCAGCAGCTCACGCATCACCTGGACGAGACCCTGCTCGGCGACGACGTCGGCCATGCGCACCGCGTCGTCCTCGGCCAAGGCCAGGAAGAGTGACTCCTTGTCCCGGAAATGGTGGAAGATCGCACCACGGGAAAGACCGGTGGCTTCCTCCAGCCGCCGGACGGTGGCACCCTCGTAGCCATAGCGTGCGAAGCACACGCGAGAGCCGTCGAGGATCTGGCGCCGGCGTGCGTCGAGGTGATCCTGGCTGACCCGTGGCATCCTGGAATCCTGTCACCGAGGACCCGCTCAATGCAATCCGTACGTACGTACTGTGACCGGTTCGCGGGATGATCGGCCGGCGCGGGAACCGAACGGCCTCGCGACACGTCGGACTTCTCGGCCGGATCGGCTGACACGCCGTCCGCCGCTTGGCTACGCTTTGTCCGTCACGGTGCGTGAATGCTGAGGGGAAGGTGCGGGCGTGAACATCATCGGCGACGCCGCGAGCGCGATCAAGGCCGTCTGGGGTGACCTGACCACGCCGAAGGAGCCGACCGTTTACGGCGGTGGCGGCGGTGGCGGCGGCGGGTTCGAGATGAGCCCCGAGGAGTTGAAGACCGTCATCGGGCTGTGGGAAGACGAGCTGGAGAAGGTCGTCAAAGACGGCGACAAGATCGACGAGATTCTCGCCGATCTGATGCCCCCGGGCCAAGACGAGGCCAGCACCAGCTATGTGAACTCCGGTGTCGACTCCTTGTTGTCCCTGCAGAAGCAGAACGACTCCATGAAGGTGTACATCGAGGGCTACATCGAGAAGCTGGAGATCGCCCGCACGAAGACCATGGCGACCGACCAGGCCAACACCCTGCGCGCGACCTGAGGATGCCGAACGTGTTGAGGAATCGCGTCGCCGCAGCGACGCTCGTGCTCGTTTCCGTCGCGGTCGCGGGTTGCTCGGGGGAGAACCCTGGGACACCGTCGCCCAGCACCGGATCGGCTTCGCCGCCGGCCTCGTCGGCCGCGCCGGAGGATCCGAACGTCCCGAAGGTGGCCGATCCGCTGGATGCCTCGGCGTACGTCGGTGACGCGTGCAAGCTGCTTCCGGCCGCCGCGGCCGCGGAACTGGGGTTCACGGAGCCCGGCGAACCGGGGAGCGAGACCGGTAACCCCAGTTGCAGCTGGGGGATCCGCGGTAAGGCCGACAGTCTGCAGATCATCCTCGGTAGCGGAAACCGCGAAAAAGGCATGGGTGGTCTGGCCGGTCTGCACAAGGCCAAGGAAGCCGGGCAACTGAGGTTCCTGGAGCCCGGCCCCGAGGTCGACGGCTATCCGACCGTCTACTACGGAATCCAGGACAGGCGTGCCGGCGGCACTTGTGACCTCGCGGTCGGCGTCGCCGACGATCTGGCGATCAGCACCCTCGCCAAGGGTTACGACAACGAACAGGATTCGTGTGGGACCGCGCAGAAATTCGCGTCGGCCGTGATCAAGACACTCAAGGGGGCATGAGGGTGGACGGCAAACAGATCTACGAGAACTTCACCAAGGGCGACACCCGTAACCTGCGTTCGGCGGCCGATCGCATCGCCGAACTCTCGGACGCCTATGTCGAGCGCGGCATGGGCATCAAGTCCCTGCAGTCGCGGATGGCGTCCTCTTGGACCGGGTCCGCCGCGGACGCGGCCAACGCCGGCGCGGGCCCGCTCGAGCAGGCCTTCAAAGAGACCGCGGAACCGCTGTTCACCACGAAGGCCTCGGTCACCATGCAGGCTGACAGCTTCGATGATTCCGGGCAGACCGTCGTCCCCGTGCCGCCGAAGCCGGACAAGCCCAACCCCTGGACCACCGGCTTGAAGGGCGCGATCCCGATCGCCGGGCCGTTCATGGTCAACAACGACATCAAGAACTACCAAGAAGGCGTCGCGAAGCACGAGGCGGCGAACCAGAACAACGTCCGCGTGATGGACCAGTACGACTCGGTCACCAGCAGCACCAGCTCCAGCCTGCCGACCGATTACGGCGTGCTGAAGAACGACGGTGCGAACGTCAGCGTCAAGACCCCCGGCGTCACGCCCCCGGTCGTGATCCCGCCGTACATCCCGGTGAAGCCCGGCAAGAACGGCGGCGGTGACGACAACGACGGCACCGACACCAGCGGCACGGACGACAACGGCACCAACCAGAACCAGAACAGGCCGGGCGGCGACCAGAACCAGAACCAGAACAGGCCGGGTACCAACGAGGACCGTCCGGTGCCCCCGAGGGACAAGCCCGACGGCAACATCACGACGCCGACGCGGAAGCCGCCGGGCACCGGGGACGACGACACCACGCGCCCGACCGGCGGCGGCAAGGGCAAGCCGGGCCCGACGACCGAGATCCCGGGCAGGACCCCCGGACGCGGGCCTGGTGACTCGGACAACGTCATCGGCCTCCCGAACGGGCCGGGCCAGAACTACAACCCCGGCGGAGGCACCGGCCAGAACCCGCCCGGGGGCACCAGCGGACGCAACGTTCCCGGCCCCAACAGCGCGGCGGGAAGGCTTCTCGGCGGCGAGGGCGGCACCGGTGGCCGCGCCGGCGGTCCCGGTGGACCCGGTTCCGGCGGTCTGGGCGCGGGCCGGGGTTCCGGCATGGGCGGGCTCGGCGGCCTGGGCGGCGGAGACCTGGCCGGTGGACGTGGTGGCGGCGGCCGCGGCGGTGCCGGCGCGATGGGCGGCCCGATGGGGGCAGGCGGCAGGCGTGCCGATGGTGACGAGGACGACGAGCACCAGCGTCCCGACTACCTGATCGAGGCCGACCCCGACGCGATCTTCGGCACCGACCAGCGGACCAGTCCGCCGGTCATCGGCGAGTAGCGGATGACCGTGAGAACGGGCCGGGTGGACGTCCCGGTCGAAGCACTGGCGGTACTCGCCGAACGCGAACGCGTCGGCGACCTGCACATCACGTTGCGTCCCGAACCGCGCTGGCTGTCCAGGACGGCCCGCGCGGAGGCGGACAAGCGAGTGGAAGCGGCGTTGGCGCAAGCCGGGCTGCTGGACTCGAGCGGCCGCGCGTCGGTCGACTTCTTGGACTGGCTTCCGGTGCTCACCAAACCGGCCATCGAGTACTACGGCTGGGTGAACGCCGGAGGCGAGACCTACGGCGTCCTCGCCGCGTCGCTGGGACTGCAGGCGGTGCTGGCCGTGGCGTCCGGCGACTGGGTCGGGCTCCAGGAGATCGATCGGCGGCGGCTGCCGGAAACGCTGATCGAACAGTTGCCGCCCGTCCCGGCGGGCGGCGGCAGGCTTCGGACGGTCCGCGCGTACGAGCTCGAAGAGGCGGCCCGGCGCGGCCCGGACACGCATTCGCTGCCGCCGGTGATCGCCGACATCGTCAGCCTCGTGCAGCGGCCGGTCGAGGGGAGCGGTGAGCTCTACGTCGGCAAGCGGGACGAAATCGGCAGGCACGTGGCCGTCGAGGATCCGCTCCACTTCGCCGACACGGACTGGGGCCGGTACCTCAGCTACACGACCGGGCACGGCAACGACGCGGTGGTCCACATCGGACCCGCCGGTCCGACGGAGCTTGCCGACGCGCTCCGGCATGTCGCCGGGACCCTGCCAGGCTAGCCACAGACAAGTACGTGAAGGCCCCCTTCACTGCGCTAGACGCAGTGAAGGGGGCCTTCACGTACTTAAAAGCACGCGCGCCCCGGAACCCCTCCCGGCTATTGTGACAGTGCTGTTGTATTTCTGGCGGGGTCTGGAGGACGAGAACGTGACACGGCTGTATCCGGAAATCGAACCGTACGACCACGGGATGCTCGACGTCGGCGACGGGCACCTCGTGTACTGGGAGGTCTGCGGGAACCCCGACGGCAAACCAGCCGTCACGCTGCACGGCGGCCCGGGGACCGGGTGCAGTACCGGGCTGCGCCGGTACTTCGACCCGGCCAAGTACCAGGTCGTGCTGTTCGACCAGCGCGGCTGCGGCCGGAGCACCCCGCACGCGGGCGAACCCGAGGCCGACCTCTCCGCCAACACCACCGACCATCTGCTCGCCGACATGGAACTGCTTCGCGAGCATCTGGGCATCGAGAAATGGCTGCTCTTCGGCGGCTCCTGGGGTTCGGTGCTCGCGCTGGTGTACGCCGAGCGGCATCCGGACCGGGTCTCGGAGATGGTCCTGATGGGCTTGGCCACCGGCCGCCGGAGCGAGACCGATCTGCTCACCCGCGGCCTCGGCGGTGTCTTCCCCGAGGCGTGGGCGAAGTTCCGTGACGGTGTTCCCGAAGAGGATCGCGATGGCGACCTGGCGGCGGCCTATCTGAAGTTGCTGATGGACCCGGATCCGGCGGTGCACGAGAAGGCCGCGGCGGATTGGTGCGCCTGGGAGGACGCGATCGTCCCGACTTCCCCGCCCTACAAGAGCTTCGAGGCGCCGGAGTTCCGGCTCGCCTTCGCCAGGCTGGTGACGCATTACTGGAGCCAGGGGTCCTTTTTGGACGAAGGCGTGGTCCTTCGGGAGGCCGGAAAGCTGGCCCACATCCCGGCCGTGCTCGCGGAAGGAAGCCTCGACCTGGGCAACCTCATCGGCACCCCGTGGGAACTGGCCCACGCGTGGCCCGGCAGCGAGCTGGTGATCATCGACGAGGTCGGCCACAGCACCCAGGACGAGCCGATGCGCGAAGTCCTCATCGGCGCGACGGACCGCTTCGCGTCCTGAGCGAAGGATCGCGCGTGAGGCCCCCTTCCCTCGGCTCAGCCGAGGGAAGGGGGCCTTCACGCGCAATCTCAGGGGATGACCAGGGCGGGGGCGGGTTCAGGTGCAGTGGCGGCGTCCGAATGGGTGGTTTCGGCGAGTCGCAGGCCGGTGGTGCGCGGGGCGATCCGGTCGAGGTTCCACGAACTCAGCAGCAGCGCCACCTTCGCCCGCATCTCGGTCCGCAGGCGCAGGAACGAATCGGCCGGATCGGCGCCGACCTCGCCGAGCAGGAGCCACCAGGCCCAGGCGGCCGCGCCCGCGTTCGCGACGAAGTCCGGGATCACCGGAATGCCACGGGCCGCCAATCCGGCTTCGGCGTCGGGGGTGGTCGCCGCGTTGGCGGCTTCGATGACGACCTTCGCCTTGACCGCGCCCTGGTTCCCGGCGCGCAGCGCGTAGGAGATCGCCGCCGGGACGAGGATGTCGGCGTCCGTCGCCACGATCTCGTCGCGCGGGAGCAGCCGGACGTCGGCGGGGAGCCGGCCACGGTCGATTTCACCGTAGGAGTCCCGCAGCTCCAGCAGCGCCGGGATGTCGAGACCTTCGGGCCGGTACAGCGTCCCGGCCGCGTCGGCGACCGCGACGACCTTCATGCCGGCTTCGTGCAGGTACCAGGCTGCGCCGCCGCCCATGGTGCCGATGCCCTGGATGGCGACCGTGGTCTTCTCGGCCGCCCATTCCCAGGCGTCGGCGACACCGAGGCAGGCCTGCGCGACTCCGTAGCCGCCGATCACGTCGCCGAGCAGGAGCCCGCCGGGGACGGGGGTGCTCAATCCGGCCTGCACGCGGCGAAGGGTGCGCGCCGGGTCGGCCGAACGGCGGATCGCCGCGTGATACGACTGCTCCAGCCCGAGCTTCGCGAACACCTCGTCGATCAGGTGCTGGGGGACGCCGAGGTCTTCGGCGGTCACCCAGTGGTTGTCGATCCACGGCCGCAAGAACGCGCAGAACCGTTCCAGCACACCGAAAGCGCGCTCGTCCTTCGGGTCGAAGTCGATGCCGCCCTTGGCCCCGCCGACCGGCAGGCCGAAGGTCGCGGTCTTGTTCGCCATCCCCCTCGCCAGGTCCTCGACCTCCGACATCGTGCAGCCCGCGCGCATCCGGGTCCCGCCGGTCGCGATGCCGGAGACCAGGCTGTGCACTACGAGGTAGCCGGTGGCACCGGTGACGGGGTCGGTCCAGATCAGCCTCATCAGCGGTTCGGCGTTCCTCGCGGCCATGCGGCCACCTCCTTCGGGATTCGGGGTCGTCCTGCGCCGCTTCCGAGGGTGCGCCCTGCCGGGCACGGGCGTCCATTTACCGAATCTGAACGATGTCGTGCAGAGAAACTGGTGTAACGCGCCATCCGGCGTCCACGACCGCACCCGATTACGTTGGGGTCATGGAGCTTTCGTTGCACCGCCTGAGGATGCTCCGCGAGTTGAGCCGGCGCGGCACGGTCACAGCGGCCGCCGCTTCGCTGCATTACACCGCTTCGGCGGTATCGCAGCAGCTGGCGCAACTGGAGCGAGACGTGGGCGCGAAGCTGTTCGAACGCTTCGGCAGACGGGTGCAGCTGACCGAACTGGGGCTGTTGCTGACCGAGCACGCCGAGGAGATCCTGGGGTCCGTCGAGCGGGCGACGCTGGCCTTGGAGGAGGCGCAGGAGACCGTTTCGGTACGGCTCATGGCCGGGGTCTGGGCGTCGGTCGCTTCGGGGCTGCTTCCGCACGCGCTGGCCGCACTGGCGGGTGAACATCCGGGGATCCAGGTCCGGACCCGGGAGCTCGCCCCCGAGGACACGGCCGACGCCGTCCGGGACGGCGAACTGGATCTGTCGTTCGTGATCGACTACTCCGACGCGCCGATGCCGTGGGACGCCGGTCTGGAACGCGCGGTGATCGCGGTCGAACGGCTGCACGCCGCGGTGCCGGCCGGCGCCGTCCCCGCGGGGAGCGCGTCGCTGCTCGAACTGGCCGAGCACCCATGGATCCTCGCCAGCCCGAAGAGTCACTTCGGCCGCGCGGTGCGCACGGCATGTCATCGTCACGGGTTCGAGCCGAAGATCAACCACGAGGTGGAGGAGCAATCGACGGCGATGGCGATGGTCCGGGCGGGGCTCGGGGTGACCCTCGTTTCGGATCTCGGGCTCGGCCTCCGGCCACCGGGGATCGACGTCGTCGCGTTGACCACACCGTTGCTCCGGACGGTTTCGATCGCCTATCGGACGACCTCGTCACGACGGTCGGCCCTGCAGCTGGTGATCGAGGCGGTCCGCAATGCGGCCGCCGCGCTGGGGCTGGGGACGGAGCCCGCTTTGCCCTGAATCGTCCGGTCCTAAGAGGTGGTCGGGTGATCCTGCCCCGCAAGAACCGGCCTGAATTTGTCGGACCCCGCGTGTAGCGTCCGAAGTCAAGGTATCTCAGTTATCGGACAACCGACTGGACGGCGGAAAGATGACTACTGTTCATGATTTCCCCGAGAAGTCCGGGAGCGCGTCGAACGCGACGGCGAAGGTCCTCTCGGACCGCGCCGAGGGCGAGGCGTATGTGGCTTCCGTGTGCTTCAAGCACGGGCCACCGAGACTCCTCGGCGTAGAGCTGGAATTCACCGTGCACTACGCCGACGAGCCCGCCCGGCCTCTCGATCCCGACGATCTCGCCACCGCGCTCGGCCCGCACACGCCGCGGACCCTGCGCCCCGACAGCCCCGCCCTCCCGCTTCCGGCAGGTTCACCGCTGAGCCTCGAGCCCGGATGCCAGGTGGAGATCTCCGCTCAACCACAGACCACGCTGCGCCATCTGGACGCCGTCGTCTCGGCCGATCTGGCCCACCTCGAAAATCTTCTCGCCGCACAAGGCCTGTACCTGGGGGACTCCGGGATAGACCGGTATCGCGCCCCCGCCCGCAAACTGGGCACACCGCGCTACGCCGCGATGGAACGCCGCTTCGCGCCGATGGGCTCCGGGGGCGCGACCATGATGTGCAGCACCGCCGGCCTGCAGGTCTGTGTGGACACCGGTGAGGCGGGCGACCTGGCCGACCGCTGGGCCGCGGTCCACGCGCTCGGTCCGCCCCTGCTGGCCACTTTCGCCAACTCCCGGGTCCACGCCGGACGTGACACCGGCCACGCGTCCGCGCGCTGGCTGGCCGTGATGGAGACGGAACGGGTCCGCACCCGGTCGGCGGAACCGGGCAAGGATCCGGCGGGGGAGTGGGCACGCAGGATCCTGGACACGCCGTTGATGGTCCTTCCCGGCCGTGACGACCGCTGGGACGCGCCCGATTCCCTGACCTTCGCCGACTGGATCGACGGGCGGGGCGAGGCCGCCGGGCTCGACAGGCCGACCGAAGAAGACCTGGCCTATCACCTGACGACGTTCTTCACCCCGGTCCGTCCACAGGGCTATCTGGAGATCCGGTACCTGGACGCCCAGCCCGCCGCCAAGTGGCGGCACCCGGTCGCCCTGCTGGCCGCACTGCTCGCCCGGCGGTCCACAGTGGACAAGGTGCTCGAACTGTGCGAACCGGTCACGGGCGGCTGGGAGCGCGCGGCCCGGTACGGCCTGGCCGATCCGGCGATCGCCACCGTCGCGAGCAAGGTGGTGGACCTCGGCTGTGCCGAACTCGGCACCACCGGTCTGCCGCCGGAGACCATCACGGAGATCAGCGAGGGCGTGCAGTCCCTCGTGCACGGTTCGAGGAGCCACCAGTCATGAGCGTGGAAAGTACCGAGACCAACCCGCTTCGCGCGCTGAGCCCGCAAGACCTGCGGGCGCACGCGGCCGAGGCGCTCACCAGGGCCCGCGAGCGCAGTGTCGCGCTGACGGACGTGGACGACGAAGACCTGGTCCGCCAGCATTCGAAACTGATGTCGCCACTGGTCTGGGACCTGGCGCACATCGGCAGCCAGGAAGAGCTCTGGCTGGTGCGCGACGTGGGCGGCCGGGAGGCACTCCGGCCCGACATCGACGACATCTACGACGCGTTCCAGCACGCCCGCGCGGATCGTCCGGCGCTGCCGCTGCTGGGCCCGGAGGAGGCGCGCAGATACGTCCGCGAGGTCAGGGAGAAATCCTTCGACATCCTGGAAACCGTTCCGCTGCAAGGCAGGCGGCTCACCGAAGACGCCTTCGCCTTCGGCATGATCACCCAGCACGAGCAGCAGCACGACGAGACGATGCTGGCCACTCATCAGCTCCGCAAGGGTGATCCGGTGCTGCACGCGCCCGCGCCGCCGCCGTCGCGGTCCGGGCCACTGCCCGCGGAGGTGTTCGTACCCGGCGGCGTCTTCACCATGGGCACCTCCGCCGAGCCGTGGGCGCTGGACAACGAGCGTCCGGCACACGAGGTCGCGGTGGAGGCGTTCTTCATCGACACCGCACCGGTCACCTGCGGGGCGTACGCGCAGTTCCTCGACTCCGGGGGTTACCAAGACCCGCGGTGGTGGAGCGAGCGTGGCTGGGCGTACCGGAGCGAGCACGGCATCCAGGCGCCGCGCTTCTGGAAACGAGAGCAGGACGGCTGGTGGCGGACGCGGTTCGGCGTCTACGAGAAGGTGCCCGCCGCGGAACCCGTCGTCCACGTCTCTTTCCACGAGGCCGAGGCGTACGCCGCCTGGGCAGGCCGCCGCCTGCCGACGGAACCGGAGTGGGAGAAGGCCGCCCGCTTCGACCCGGCCACCGGCCGGTCGCGCCGGTTCCCCTGGGGCGACGAGGAACCCACTCCCGACCACGCGAACCTCGGGCAGCGGCATCTGCGGCCCGCGGAGGTCGGCGCGTACCCGGCGGGTGCCTCGCCACTGGGCGTGCACCAGTTGATCGGCGACGTGTGGGAGTGGACCAGCAGCGGCTTCGAAGCGTATCCGGGATTCGCCGCGTTCCCCTACAAGGAGTATTCGGAGGTGTTCTTCGGCGGGGACTACCGGATCCTGCGTGGTGGCTCGTTCGGGACGGACGCGGCGGCGATCCGCGGCACGTTCCGCAACTGGGATCACCCGATCCGGCGGCAGATCTTCTCCGGGTTCCGCTGCGCCCGGGACGCCCGTCCGAGCGAGGTGGCCTGAGGGGCATGTGCCGTCACCTCGCGTATCTCGGCGAGCCGCGTTCGCCCGCCGAGATGCTCTTTCACGCCCCTCATTCGCTGCTCGTGCAGTCCTACGCCCCCCGTGACATGCGGGGCGGCGGTTCGGTCAACGCCGACGGGTATGGCCTCGGCTGGTACGCCGACGGCGCCGGACCGCTGCGGCTGCGCAGGTCCGCTCCTTTGTGGACGGACGGGGATCTGCCCGCACTGGCCGGATCGGTCCGGTCGCACGCCTTCCTGGCGGCGGTCCGGAACGGCACGACGGGGATGCCCGTGGTCGAGGCGGCGAACGCGCCGTTCACCGGCGGTGGTTATCTCTTCAGCCACAACGGGCTGGTGCGGGGCTGGCCGGACTCGATGTCCGAGCTCGCCGCGAAACTGCCGATCACCCGGCTGCTGACGTTGGAAGCGACCACGGATTCGGTACTGCTGTGGGCGTTGCTGAGTGAGCGGCTGGAGGCGGGCGAAGACCCGCTCGCGGCCGTCACGTGGCTCACCGGAGTGGTCGAGGAGGCGGGGCCGGGTTCGCGGCTCAATCTCCTGCTGACCGACGGCCGGACGCTCATCGGTACCGCGTGGACGCATTCCCTGTCCTATCGGGACATCGGAGACGGTGTGCTCGTCGCGTCGGAACCGTGCGACGACGATCCCGGCTGGACTCCCGTTCCCGACCGCCACGCCGTCCGGGTCACCGGCGCGGGCGTGGAAATCCTTCCCCTCGAAGCCGATCGGAGCCCTGAGGCACGATGACCGAAGTCGACCTCGACGTACACCACAGCGAATCGGATATCACCGAACAGCTGCGCGCGGATGTCCGCGCCGGCCTGGAGGCGGACCAGAAGTGGTTGTCGCCCAAATGGTTCTACGACGCACGCGGCAGCGAACTGTTCGAGAAGATCACCGCCCTCCCTGAGTACTATCCGACCCGGAGCGAGCGGGAAGTCCTCGCCGCGCGCGGTGGCGAGATAGCCGAAAGTTCGGGCGCGCACACCCTCGTCGAACTCGGTTCCGGATCGAGTGAAAAGACGAGGCTCCTCCTCGACGCGCTCACGAGCCATGGCACGTTGAAGGAGTTCGTCCCGCTCGACGTCTCCGAGACCGCGCTCGCCGAAGCCGCGGAAGCCATCACGGCCGACTACCCGTCCCTCGAGGTCCGGGGTGTGGTCGGCGACTTCACCCGGCATCTCGATCTGCTGCCGGGCGACCGGCCACGGCTCGTGGTCTTCCTCGGCGGCACGATCGGCAATTTCCTCCCCGCCGACCGCGCCACCTTTCTGCGTTCGGTCCGCGAAGTGCTCGACGAGGGGGAGTGGTTCCTTCTCGGGACAGATCTGGTGAAGGACCGGGAAACCCTGGAACGCGCGTATGACGACGCGGCGGGGGTCACCGCCGAGTTCAACCGCAACATGCTCCGCGTGATCAACAACGGTCTCGGCGCGAACTTCGACCCGGCCGCGTTCGACCACGTCTCGTATTGGGACGAGGAGAACGAATGGATCGAAATGCGCCTGCGCGCCCGCGAGCCGCAGACCGTCGACATCCCGGGCGCCGGCCTGCAGGTGAAGTTCGCCGAGGGAGAATACGTGCGCACCGAGATCTCCGCGAAGTTCCGGCGGGAGGGGATCGCCGCGGAACTGGCCGACGCCGGTTTCTCGGTGGAGAAATGGTGGACGGACTCGGAATCGCGGTTCGGGGTGAGCCTGGCAAGATCTGTCCGTGACTAACCCTCTGACGTCGCTCGCCCGCGCGCTCGGCACGAAACCGTGGCTGATGGGGCTCGCCGGCGGGATCATCTGGGTGGACAAGAGACTCCACCGGCTCTTCAAGGGGAAGGTGAGCCTGGTCGCGCTGGCCGGGCTCCCTTCCCTGCGCCTGACCACGACCGGCCGCAAGAGCGGGCTGCCCCGCAGCACCAATCTCCTCTACTTCCCGCACGGTGGAGACTTCGTGCTCGTCGGCTCCAATTGGGGGAGGCCGAACGATCCCGCGTGGACGCACAACCTGCGGTCGAATCCCGGCGCGGTCGTCGCGCTGGCGGGCAAGGAGATCCCGGTCAGGGCCAGGGAACTGCGCGGAGACGAGTACAAAGCGATGTGGAAACTGCTGCTGGAGTTCTGGCCCGGTTACTCCATGGAGGAGCAAGCCGCTTGCCGTGTGTTACCGATTTTCGAGTTGAAGACAACCACTCGATAGGTCCGTACCATCCTTTCGGCCGGTGACTGGGTTACCGGCTTGTGCGAGGCTCGCTTGGTGTTACGCGCCGTGACGTCGACGGCGCGCCGAGCGACGTGGCCCGCCACGTCGCCAGCTGAGGGAGGAGTCGTTTTGCCGAGATCCACAAGGAGGCCGGTGCGCGGTTTCGCACTGGTAGGGGCACTCGTGGCCGGCGCCGCGCTGACCGGGGCCTCCGGGACGGCGGTCGCCGCCCAGGAGGCCGGGACGCTCGCCGCCCAAGTCGGCGCGACGGCGCCGGTGAACTGGGGTGCCTGCACCGCGGACCAGATCCGCGGTGTTCCCGCCGACCAGGCCAAGTTCTACAGCTGTGCACGGTATCGCGTGCCGATCGACCACGACAACGCGGCGCTCGGCACCATCGACATCGCGATGCTGAAGCGGGCGGCGAAAACGCCCGACAAGAAGGTCGGCTCGCTGTTCCTCAACCCGGGCGGTCCCGGTGGTTCCGGGTTCCGGATGCCGATCGGCGCGGCGAACTACTTCCAGCCTCAGGTGCTGGACCGGTTCGACCTGATCGGGTTCGATCCGCGCGGGGTCGGGGCCAGCAATCCGCTCAAATGCTTCACCACGCAGGAAGACGCGGACGACGTCTTCTCCGGGCAGATCCCCGTGCCGCTGACCCGGCAGGAGATATCCGGGACGCTGGCGTCGTACCGGGACTATGGCCAGTTCTGCAAGAACAACGCGGGCGCGCTGCTGAACCACATGTCCACCAAGGACGTCGTGCGTGACCTCGACAAGATGCGGGCGGCCGTCGGCGACCAGAAGCTGACCTTCGTCGGCTTCTCGTACGGGACCCTGATCGGGTCGACGTACACGTCGATGTTCCCGAAGCAGAGCCGGGCGATCGTCATCGACGGCAACGTCGACCCGGCGCTGCGCACCAGCGACGGTGTGCAGTACGACCGCGAGCGCGCTCGCGGGTTCGAGATCGCGCTGGACGCCTTCCTGCGCAAGTGCGCGCAGGTCGGGCCGAAGTGCTCCTTCAGCGCCGGTACGCCGCGGGCGAAGTTCGACGAGATCCGCGGCTACCTGCGTCAGCAGCCGATCAAGCTGCCGGACGGGAGCAGCTACGACATCAACGCGTTCACCAGCACGGTGGCCGGGGTGCTGTACTCGCCGACGTCGTTCCCGCCGCTGGCCGACGATCTGCAGGCGCTGTACAACATCGTCCGCCCGTCCGCCGCGCAGACGCAGACGGCGCGGGCCATCGAGCTGAAGGTGCTGCGCTCGGGGGCGAACGGGCGCGCGGACGCGAACCCGGACAGCCCCTACACCGGCGACGACTCCTACTTCGCCGTGAACTGCTCGGACAAGAAGATCACGATCAAGCAGGAGAAGGTCCCGGAGATCGCCGCGAAGTGGGAGAAGGAATCGCCCACTTTCGGTCGCTACCAGGCGTTCTCGGACATCGCGGGCTGCCCGGTGTGGCCGGCCAAGAAGCCGGACGTCTACCGCGGCCCGTGGCGGGCCAAGACCGACACCCCGGTCCTGGTCATCGGCAACTACTACGACCCGGCGACCCAGTACCTGTTCTCGAAGCGGATGGCCGACCAGCTGGGCAACGCCCGGTTGCTCTCGGTCGACGCGTTCGGGCACTGCATCCTCGGCGACTCGCTCGGGGTGGACAAGGTGACGGCCGACTACCTGATCGATTTGAAGGTCCCGGCCAACGGCCAGGTGTTCCAGCCGAACGTCCAGCCGTTCGAAACCACTGCCTGATCAAGGCGAATGACCATGAAGGCCACCGTCCCGGCGGTGGCCTTCATGGCGTCCGGGGACCGGTCCCCAACACCCGGCCCTAGGGTTCCGGACGGGGAGGGCCGGACAGGCCGGACGACTGCTCGTCCAGGCCGTCCGGGTGGGTAACCAGGGCACCGGCTTCGGCGTGGTCGCGGCCGCCGGTGCGCCTGGCTCACCCACCGGCTTCAGACGTTGACGCTCGCGTAGGCGTCCAGACCGTAATTCGCCGCGTACGCGTTCTCGACTCCGACCAGGAGGTCGACGATCTCGAAGTACCGGTCCCAGAAGGGCGTCTCACGCAGCGCCTCGATGAGCAACTGGTACGAGTGATGGTCTTCCGCTTCCCATACCCACACGTCGGTCACTCGCGTGGAGTAGAACTCGGTGTCGAAGAACCGGGACCGGACGCCTTTCACCTTGCTCTCGATCACCGGGAGGATCTCGGTTTTGAAGGCCTCCACACGTTGCTCGACGGTGAGGCCGAGCCACTCCGGTGTGGTCTTGACGAGCATGAACGCGGCCACTTCGGACATGGTGTTCCCTTTCGTTCAGGCGTAGGCGCCGGCTTCGATGTCCTCGGCCAGGCTCGGTCCATACGGGGACCACTCGAGGAGTTCTCGGGTGCGCGCGCTGGACGCGGACATGTCGAGCGCGAAGAACCGGCCGACGAAGCCGAAGTGCTCAGTGGCGTTCTCCGGTGCCACGGACGCCACCGGAAGGCCGAGCGTGCGCCCGACGGCTTCGGCGATCTCCCGGCTCGTGACGGCTTCTTCCGCGACCGCGTGGAGCAGCGAGCCGGTGGGTGCGCCTTCCAGCCCCAGCCGGACGAGCCGGGCGGCGTCGGTGCGGTGCACGGCGGCCCAGGCCGTGGTGCCGTCGCCGAGGTAGCCGGAGACGCCGTGCTTGCGAGCGGCCGCGACGATGGCGGCGAGGAATCCGTGGTCGCCCACGCCGTGCACCGATGGCGCGAACCGGGCACTGATCACCCGCATGCCCTTTTCGGCGTATTCGAGGGCGAGGTTCTCGGCGCCGCCGCGATGGGAATCGGGGCCGACGGCGGGGGAGAGGTCGGTCTCGGTGGCGGGACGCCCCTTGGCCAGGGAGGAGAGGCCCGCGGCGAGAACGAAGGCCCGTCCGGTTCCGGTCAAAGTGTCGGCGAAGGTCTCGACGGCCGCCCGTTCGGCCCGGTTGGATGCGGCGGGGTCGCCCCAGTCGTGTTTGTTCGCCAGGTGGATGACGGCATCGGCCTCTTCGGCGCCCGCGCGGAGGCCGTCGAGATCGTCCAGGTCGCCGCGACGGACCCGGGAGCCCTTCCGGTCGAGTGCGGTGGCGGAGGCGTCCGACCGGGCGAGGCCGGTGACCTCGTGACCGGCATCGAGCAACTCGTCCACGACGGCCGAGCCGATCCAGCCGGTCGCCCCGGTGATGAACACCCGCATGGGAAAGCTCCTTCTACTTGGGGTTACGGGAAAGCCTTGATTGCAGGACGACGAGGGCCCCGAGGACGAGCACGCCGACGCCGATCACCCGGAGGGCCGTGCCCGCGCCGGTGACGAACGCGGAGATCACTTCGGGAGAGCGGCCGGGGACCGCTGCGAGCGCCTGCGCCACGGTGTGCGGATCGTGGTCCGCTCGGACATCGGATGGCAACGCGGCGACGAATTGTCCCGTGAGGACGGTGCCGATGACCGCGACACCGAGCGCGCTGCCGAATTCCCGGGTGGTGGCCTGCAGCCCGGCACCGACCCCGGCCTGTGCGGGAGGCAGCGAACCGGAGATCGCGGCGGACAGTGCCGGAAGGGCCAGCGTGACACCGATGCCGGTCACCACCAGCCAGGCCGCGTAGACCGGATACGGCGTCGAAGCGTCGCTTGTGGACAATCCGACCAGGCCGCCGCCGCAGAAGACGAACGCCATGGCGATGACAGCGTCGACTCCGAGGCGCTGGACGAGTTTGCCGACGTGCCGTGCGCCGAGGATGACCGGGACGGTCAGCGGGATGATCCCGAGCCCGGTCAGCAGCACACCGAACCCTTTGCCGTACTGGAGAAAGGACGCGTTGACGTAGAACAGCGCGAACATCCCGAAGAAGATCGCGGTCATACCGAGACAGGCACTGCGCAGCGCGGGCACACGGAACAACCGGGGATCGAGCAAGGGGTGCTCGGCCTTCAGTTCCACGAACGTCCACAGGGCGAAAAGCACGACCGCACCGGCGAATCCGCACAGGACGAGTGGGCTGCCCCAGCCCGCTTCGGGGCCCTCGACGATACCGAGCAGCAACGCGACCGACGCGCCGACGAGCAGGACGGCGCCGAGCGGACTGAGCGGGCGGTCGTGCCTGGGAGACACCGGCGCGATCCGGGCGACGAGCGCGACGAGCGTCAGCGAGACCGGGACGGCGGCCGCGAACAGCCAGCGCCACGATCCGCCCGCCAGTACCGCGCCGCCACCGGCGTTGCCCACCACGCCACCGATGCCCGTCATCGACGCCCAGGTCGCGATGGTGACGCCCTTGCGTTCGGCGGGGACGGCGTGCAGCAGGACGGCGAGCGTGTTGGGCAGCACCGCGGCGGCCCCGATCCCCGTGATCGCCCGGCCCGCCAGCAGGAAGGGCACGGTGGGGGCGAGCGCCGACAGCAGCGCGCCGAGCGCGAACAGTGCCAGACCGGCGAGCAGGACACCTTTGCGGCCGAAGCGGTCGCCCGCCGCTCCGCCGGGGATCACGAGACAGGCGAAGAAGACGACGTAGGTGTCGACGATCCAGATCAGCGCCGACGCGGACGGGCGGAGGTCGCTCGCGGCCAGCATCGGGACGGCGAGGTTGATCGCGGCGACCATGCCGACCATGAGCACGACACAGGCGCACATGACGGCCAGCAGGCCGCGCCGGTCCGTTGCGGCTTCGGGGACGTCGCGGACTTGAAGTCGGAGTGGCATGTCCACGACGCTAGGGGCCAGCCGGTTCTTCGCGCGACGCAACTTCGACAACTCAAAGTTGCGTACGATGCAACTATGGCCGACCAGCTGGACCTCAATCTTCTGCGAGTGTTCGACGCGTTGCTGCGGGAGGGCAGCGTGACCGCGGCGGCCGAACGGCTGCATCTGTCGATCCCGGCGGCCAGCCGGGCGCTGGGCCGGTTGCGGCGGGCGATGGGCGACCCGATCCTGGTGCGCGCCGGCCGCGGGATGGTGCCGACGCCGTTCGCGCTCCGGACGGCCCCGCGGGTCCGGTCCCTGCTCGACGAGGCGTCGGCCCTGATCAGCGCCGACCGCGAGCTGGCGATCGGCGACCTCGAACGCACCTTCACCATCCGCATCAACGACGGCGTCGCCGCGACCTTGGTGACGGCCGCCGCCGAAGCGACCGCCGCGGTCGCGCCGGGCGTCGTCTTGCGCTTCGTCGCCGAGGGCAGCGAAAGCGCCGAGGCGTTGCGAGACGGTTCCGTGGACCTGGACATCGGCGCGGGCGACATCGCCACGCCCGACATCCGATCGACGCTGCTGTACCGCGAACGCGTGGTCGCGATCGTCAGGGCGGACGGGCCGCTCGGCGGCGTGCGCCGCCCGACACTGCGGCAGCTTTGCCGGTATCCGCACGTTTCCGCTTCACGGCGCGGCCGGGGCAGGGGACCGCTCGACGACGCGCTCGAGACGGCCGGTCTCCAGCGCCGGGTCGCGGCGGTCGTCCCCACCTCCGCCGTCGCCGCGTTCCTGGTCGCGTCGAGCGACTACATCGGCCTCGCGCCTCAGCGGCTCGCCGAACAGTACGGCCAGTCGCTCGGCATCCGCTGGTTCCCGATCCCCGCGGATCTCCCGCCGATCGAGGTCTGCCAGCTCTGGCACGCGCGGCTCGACGCCGACCCGGCCCAGCGCTGGCTACGTGACACGATCCACGCCGCGCTCGGCTCGTCCGGTGGTAAAGTCTCGAAGGTTGATCAACACCGATCGAGTACGAAAGCGAGGTGAGCGGCACATGCCGGAAGACAGTCCTGGACCGGCCGGACGTGGTCGCCGTTCACCCGTGTGCGCGGTGCGCTGACCTGCTCCGGCCTCCTTTCCCTGTCTGGCTTTGTGTACGCACGCCAGAAAAGAGCCGGAATCATGAACACCTTCGAAATGCTGCTCAGGGTCGGCACCGGCGTCGGCCTCGGCGCCGTCATCGGCATCGAGCGCCAGTACCGCGCCCGGATGGCCGGACTCCGCACCAACGCCCTCGTCGCCGTCGGCGCGACCCTCTTCGTCCTGTTGTCCGCCCACGGTTTCGGCGGGCTGAACACCAGCGGTGACGCCGACCCGACGCGCGTCGCGGCCCAGATCGTCTCCGGTATCGGTTTCCTCGGCGCCGGGGTGATCCTGCGGGACGGGCTGAACGTGCGCGGACTCAACACCGCGGCCACCCTGTGGTGCTCGGCTGCCGTCGGATCCCTTGCGGGAGCGGGGCTTTACGGCGTCGCGCTCGCCGGGACCGTGGTGATCGTCGGGGTCAACGTGCTGTTGCGCCCGCTCGGCCGCGTCGTCGACCGCCGCCCGGAACACCGGGAAGACGACCTCGTGAGTGGTAAGGACGGTTAGAACCGTCCTTACCACTCACGAGCAGGCCAGGAAATCCAGTACCGTCCGGGAGAATTCGGCGGGTTTCTCCAGATTGATCATGTGCGCGACCCCGGGGACGACCAGTTTCCGGGCGTCGCGTGCTTCGCTTTCGATCTGGCAGGCGAGGGCCAGGATGTCCGAGGAATCCAGATCTCCCACCAGGGTCAGAGTGCGTGGGGTCAGCTCGCCAAGACGTTCGACGGCCCGTAGTTCGTCCATCAGCGTGAAACCCGAGAGGCCGTGCCGTACGACCGTCTGCGTGTACATCTCCTGGCACAGCCGCCGGACTCGCTGATCGACGTCCGCGGGTGCGCGCCGCGGCCCGTCCACCCACATGCGCAGGATGCATTCGATGGCACCGGGGAGATCGCCCCTGGAGCCGGCCTCTTCGAGCTTCTTGTTCTGTTCCAAGACAAAAGGATCCTTCGTCACCATCGCGCTGAGGCCGGTGGCGACGAGCACGAGGTTCTCGACCAGATCCGGGTAGGTCAGCGCGAAATCGACCGCGATCCGGCCGCCACCGGACAAGCCGACCAGAGACGCGCGGGGGAGTCCCAGCGCGGTCATCAGTTCGCGGAGATCCTCGTAGTGCTTGAACCGCTGCGTCGGTGTCGAGGAATCGCCGTGCCCGCGCGCGTCGTACCGGATGGCGGTGTGGTGTGGTGCGAGCGCCGTCATCTCGGCGTCCCACATCCGGGAGTCGAGGATCCCGCCGTGCAGCAGGATCACCGGATCGCCGTCACCCCGGGCCTCGTACGCCAATTCGCCGTTTTCGACCTGAACTCTCCCCATGGTCATGCCCGCACGGTACCGAAGAACGACGAAGGCCCCTTTCCCCAAAGTGCGGGGAAAGGGGCCTTCGTTTGCCGTGCTTACGCCTGGGTCATCTTCCGCAGGACGTACTGCAGGATGCCGCCGTTGCGGTAGTAGTCCGCCTCACCCGGGGTGTCGATGCGGACGTCCGCGTCGAACTCCACCTTGGTGCCGTCGGTCTTCGTCGCGGTGACGTGGACCGTGCGCGGGGTCTCGCCGTCGTTCAGCTTCGTGATGCCCGAGATGTCGAACGTCTCGGTGCCGTCGAGGCCGAGCGACGAGGCCGACTCGCCCGCCGGGAACTGCAGCGGGATGACACCCATGCCGATCAGGTTCGACCGGTGGATGCGCTCGAACGACTCGGTGATCACCGCGCGCACGCCCAGCAGGCGCGTGCCCTTGGCCGCCCAGTCGCGGGACGAACCGGAGCCGTACTCCTTGCCGCCCAGGACGACCAGCGGGATGTCCTGCGCCGCGTAGTTCTGCGCCGCGTCGTAGATGAACGCCTGCGGGGCGTCGTCCTGGGTGAAGTCGCGGGTGTAGCCGCCCTGCACGTCGTCCAGCAGCTGGTTGCGCAGCCGGATGTTCGCGAAGGTGCCGCGGATCATGACCTCGTGGTTACCGCGACGCGAGCCGTAGGAGTTGAAGTCCCTCTTCTCCACGCCGTGCTCGGTCAGGTACTGCGCGGCCGGGGTGCCCGGCTTGATCGCGCCGGCGGGGGAGATGTGGTCGGTGGTGACCGAGTCGCCCAGCTTCGCCAGCACGCGCGCGCCGGAGATGTCGGTGACCGGGGCGGGCTCCGCCTGCATGCCCTCGAAGTACGGGGGCTTCCGGACGTAGGTGGACTCCGCGTCCCAGTCGAAGGTCTTGCCCTCGGGGGTCGGCAGCGACTTCCACCGCTCGCCACCGTCGAAGACGTCGGCGTAGTCCTTGGTGAACATCTCCTGCGTGATCGCGTAGTCGATGGTCTCCTGGATCTCCTTGGCCGACGGCCAGATGTCCTTCAGGAAGACGTCGTTGCCGTCGGTGTCCTGGCCGAGCGGCTGGTTCTCGAAGTCGAAGTCCATCGTGCCGGCGAGCGCGTACGCGATGACCAGCGGCGGCGACGCGAGGTAGTTCATCTTCACGTCGGGGTTGATGCGGCCTTCGAAGTTCCGGTTGCCCGAGAGCACCGAAACCGCGGTGAGGTCGTTCTCCTGGATCGCCGCGGAGATCTCGTCCGAGAGCGGGCCGGAGTTGCCGATACACGTCGTGCAGCCGTAGCCGACCAGGTGGTAGCCCAGCTTCTCCAGGTACGGCCAGAGGCCGGCCTTGTCGTAGTAGTCGGTGACGACCTGCGAACCCGGCGCCATCGAGGTCTTGACCCACGGCTTGACCGCGAGGCCCTTGTCGACCGCGTTCCTGGCGAGCAGCGCCGCGCCGAGCATGACCGACGGGTTGGAGGTGTTGGTGCAGGAGGTGATCGAGGCGATCACCACGGCGCCGTGGTCGAGGATGAACTCGCCGCGGTCGGAGGTGCTGACCTTGACCGGGTTGGTCGGGCGGCCGCTGTGGCCGTTCGCCGCCGACTGGATGTCGACCGAGCCCTCGTCCTTGAACGACAGGGCGGCCGGGTCGCTGGCCGGGAAGGACTCCTCGACGGCCTCGTCCACGTTGGTGTGCGGGACCTCTTCGCCGCCGACGTAGTCGTGGATCGACTTGCGGAACGAGTTCTTCGCGTCGGTGAGCTCGATGCGGTCCTGCGGGCGCTTCGGGCCGGCGATCGACGGGACGACCGTCGACAGGTCCAGCTCGATGTACTCGGAGTACTCCGGCTCGTGCGACGGGTCGTGCCAGAGGCCCTGCTCCTTGGCGTAGGCCTCGACGAGCGCGACCTGCTCCTCGGAGCGGCCGGTGAGCTTGAGGTACCGGACGGTCTCCTCGTCGATCGGGAAGATCGCCGCGGTGGAGCCGAACTCCGGGCTCATGTTGCCGATGGTGGCGCGGTTGGCCAGCGGCACCGCGCCGACGCTCTCGCCGTAGAACTCGACGAACTTGCTGACCACACCGTGCTTGCGCAGCATCTCGGTGATGGTGAGCACGACGTCGGTGGCGGTCACGCCGGTCGGGATCTCGCCGGTGAGCTTGAAGCCCACGACACGCGGGATGAGCATGGAGACCGGCTGGCCCAGCATGGCGGCCTCGGCCTCGATGCCGCCGACGCCCCAGCCCAGCACGCCGAGGCCGTTGACCATGGTGGTGTGCGAGTCGGTGCCGACGCAGGAGTCGGGGTACGCCTGGCCGTTGCGGGCCATCACCGTGCGCGCCAGGTGCTCGATGTTGACCTGGTGCACGATGCCGGTGCCCGGCGGGACGACCTTGAACTCGTCGAAGGCGCCCTGGCCCCAGCGAAGGAACTGGTAGCGCTCGCGGTTGCGCTCGTACTCGATCTCGACGTTGCGCTCGAAGGCGTCGGCGCGGCCGAAGACGTCGATGATCACCGAGTGGTCGATGACCAGCTCGGCGGGAGCGAGCGGGTTGACCTTGTCCGGGTCGCCGCCGAGGTCGGTGACGGCCTCGCGCATGGTGGCGAGGTCGACGACACACGGGACACCGGTGAAGTCCTGCATGATCACGCGGGCGGGCGTGAACTGGATCTCGATCGACGGGTCGGCCTTGGCGTCCCAGTTGCCGAGCGCGCGGATGTGGTCGGCGGTGATGTTCGCGCCGTCCTCGGTCCGCAGCAGGTTCTCGAGCAGGATCTTCAGGCTGTAGGGAAGGCGCTGGGAGCCCTCGACCTTGTTCAGGCGGAACACCTCGTACGAGGCGTCGCCCACCTTCAGCGTGTCTTTGGCGCCGAAGCTGTCCTTGCTGGCGGGTGCGGTCACTTCTAACTCCAGTGGCGGGTCAGTTCGGTGAGTTCTCCAGGCCGTTCGGGTCGGCCGGGAGCGAGTCTTGCGCACCCCCACCGTAGGTCCGGACGCGGGATGGCACACCTCGTTCGTCTCCTCAAACAGTACGCCCGTCCTTTTTACCTGGCAAGCCGACACGCGCGTCACGAAGGTCTCATCCACCTGCGGCCGTTCGAGTGACGAAGCGTTCGTCTGTTCGTCCCCCGTTGAGGGGAAATGGTGCCTACGGTGTGTAAGTTCCTGGTGGTGCTTCTGGTAATGCTGTGACGGCAGTGGCACAGTGAGTTCATTGTTCAAGATCAGGAGGTGGGTGGATCGTGCGTGGTGAAGCCGGGTCTGGGGCCGGTGCCCGCCGTGGCGCGACCATCGGCGCGCTGGGGATCGCCCTGTTGCTCGGGGTGACGGGTACCGCCATCGCGGTACCGCCGCCCCCGCCGAATCCCAGCGACTCCGAGATCAACTCCAGCAAGGCCGAGGCCAACGCCAAGGCGGGTGACGTCGGCAGGCTCACGAACCAGCTGGCCCAGGCCGAGTCGAAGCTCGCGCAGCTCAACGACGACGTCCAGCTGAAGATGGAAGAGGCCAACAAGGCGAGGGTCGACGCGGAGACCGCGCAGGACGAAGCCGCGCAGGCCGATCGCGACGCGAAGGCCGCGCGCACCGAATCCGACGCGGCGCAGGCAGCCATCGACAAGGCCCGCGCGGACCTCGACCGGTTCGCCGCCGCCAGCTTCCAGCAGGGCAGCACGGTCGGCTCGGTTTCGGCGTACCTGACGGCCAACAGCCCGAAGGAACTGCTGGGCCGCGCCCAGATGCTCGACGCGGTCGGCGGCAGCAGGCTCAACGCGCTCGACACGATGAAGCGCGCACAGACGGACAAGTCCAACAAGGACGCGACCGCGCGCAAGAAGCTGGAGATCGCGCAGGAGCGCAAGCGCGCGGCCGAGGCGGCCAAGCACGAGGCCGACAACGCCCAGAGCGCCGCGCAGCACGCGCAGGACACCCAGGCCGCGCAGAACGACAAGCTCGAAGCCGACAAGGCGAGCGTCGAGAAGCAGCTCTTCGAAGCTCAGCAGAAGGTCAGCGGCCTGCAGGGGCAGCGGCAGCGCTACGAGGATTGGAAGGCGCAGAAGGCCCGCGAGGACGAAGAGCGTGCCCGGCAGGCCGCTCTCGCCGCGTCGAGGCCCAGCCCCAGCCAAGGTGGCGGTGGCCGTCCGACGGGCAGGCCCGTCCAGTCGGCCCCCGCCGGGGCGAGCGTCGAAGCCGTGGTCCAGCGGGCTCTGTCCCAGCTCGGAGTGGTGTACGCCTGGGGCGGTGGCAACACGTCCGGTCCGACGCGCGGTATCCGCGACGGGGGCACGGCGGACCGTTACGGCGACTACAACAAGATCGGTTTCGACTGCTCGGGCCTGATGATCTACGCGTTCGCCGGGGTGAGGTCGCTCCCGCACTACAGCGGCTACCAGTACAACGCCGGGCGGAAGGTGCCGCTCTCGCAGATGCGCCGCGGCGACATGCTCTTCTGGGGCGGCAGCGCGCGGGGCATCCACCACGTCGCCATGTACCTCGGGAACGGGCAGATGGTCGAGGCGCCGCAGTCCGGTCTGCGGGTCCGCATCGCGCCGGTGCGCTACGGCGGCATCATGCCGTACGCGACCCGCTTGATCGGCTGAGCGTGCCCTACGCGGGGATCGTGCTGGCGGGCGGTGCCGCGCGCCGCCTGTCCGGTGTGGACAAACCCGCGCTCCCCGTCGGCGGGAAACCGTTGCTGGCCAGGGCTTTGGCCGCGCTCGCGGGCGCGCATCCGGTGATCGTCGTCGGCCCGGAACGGCCGGGATTCGGCGACGTCGTCTGGACCAGGGAGTCCTCGCCCGGAACGGGACCGGTGGCCGCGCTGGCCGCCGGGCTCGCGTTGGTGCGCACCGAGTTCGTCGTGGTGCTGGCCGGTGATCTCGCGGGCGTCCGGAAGTCCACTGTGGACCGGCTGCTTGCCGGGATCGGCACGGCTTCGGGTGCGGTGCTGGTCGACGCCTCGGGGGAGCGGCAGTGGCTGCTCGGCGCCTGGCGCGCGGAGGCACTGCGCTCGGCGTTGCCGGAGACGGTGGAGAACGCGTCGCTGCGGCGGACGCTGGGCGGGCTGGAGATCGTCGAGGTGCCCGAGGAGCCGGGCGAAAGCGACGACATCGACACGCCGGAAGATCTGGACCGGCTCTCCTAGAGCTTCACAGCCGTCATACCGCTGATCGGGTTGGCTACCGTCACGAACGGCTGTGTCACCGACCACTACGGTCACATCCGGACGCATGTACGCAAGCGGGGAACACAGGAGGCACAGTGACCGAGCCCGGCTACGCCGACGGCGCGCAGCAGCAGCCCGGAACGCCGGCGCGGGACGCCCAGTTGCTTGAGCGGACCGTGTTCGAGGTCAAGCGGATCATCGTCGGCCAGGACAGGCTGGTCGAGCGGATGCTGGTCGGCCTGCTGGCCAGGGGGCACCTCCTGCTCGAAGGCGTGCCCGGTGTCGCGAAGACCCTCGCCGTCGAGACCTTCGCGCGCGTGGTCGGCGGTTCGTTCTCGCGGGTGCAGTTCACCCCGGACCTCGTCCCCGCCGACATCCTCGGCACCCGGATCTACCGCCAGGGCGCCGAGCGGTTCGACGTCGAACTCGGCCCGGTGGTGGCGAACTTCGTGCTCGCCGACGAGATCAACCGCGCGCCGGCGAAGGTGCAGTCGGCGATGCTCGAGGTGATGGCCGAGCGGCACGTGTCGATCGGCGGCCAGACCTTCCCGATGCCCGACCCGTTCCTCGTGCTCGCCACGCAGAACCCGATCGAGAACGAGGGTGTGTACCCGCTGCCCGAGGCGCAGCGTGACCGGTTCCTGTTCAAGATCGTCGTCGAGTACCCGACGGCGGAGGAGGAGCGGGAGATCATCTACCGGATGGGCGTCACCCCGCCCACCCCGCAAGAGGTGCTGACCCCGGCGGAACTGGTGCGGCTGCAGAACGTCGCTTCGCAGGTCTTCGTGCACCACGCGCTGGTCGACTACGTCGTCCGGCTCGTGCTCACCACCCGTACGCCGAACGACCACGGCCTCGCCGACGTCGCGGGCTGGGTGTCCTACGGCGCCTCGCCGCGCGCCAGCCTCGGCATCATCGCCGCGGCCCGCGCGCTGGCACTGGTCCGCGGCCGGGACTACGTGCTGCCGCAAGACGTCGTCGACGTCGTTCCCGACGTGCTGCGTCACCGGCTGGTGCTGTCCTACGACGCGCTGGCCGACGGCGTGCCCATCGACCACATCATCACGCGGGTGCTGCAGACCGTGCCGCTGCCGCAGGTCTCGGCCCGTCCGCAGGGCGGCGCCGGGCAGGGCGGCCCGGTCCCGGCCGGCGCACCGGTCAGGTAGGGAAGCGTGAAGAACGAGAAGGGCGAACGTCCTTCCTGGGCTCCGCCGGTACTCCGCGGGGAGCGGATGGAGGCGGGCCTGCGCACGCTCGAACTCGACGTGCGCCGCCGTCTCGACGGCCTGCTGCAGGGAAACCATCTCGGCCTGGTGCCGGGGCCCGGTTCGGAACCGGGGGAGGCCCGGCCGTACCAGCCCGGTGACGACGTCCGTCGCATGGACTGGGCGGTCACCGCGCGGACGACGAGCCCGCACATCCGGGAGACCGTCGCCGACCGTGAGCTGGAGACGTGGCTGGTGGCGGACGTGTCCGCGAGCCTCGACTTCGGCACCGCGCTGTGCGAGAAGCGCGACCTGGTCGTCTGCGCGACGGCCGCGGTCGCGCATCTCACCGGCGGTGGCGGCAACCGGATCGGCGCGCTCGTCTCCAACGGGGCCGGCAGCATCACGCGGATCCCGGCGCGCGGCGGGCTCCCGCACGCGCGAGGGCTGGTCCGCAAGATCGCCGAGACCCCGCGTGCCGAAGAAGGTGTCCGCGGGGATCTCGCCGCGGCGCTGGAGAAGCTGCGGCGCCCGCCCCGTCGCCGCGGGCTGGCCGTCGTGATCTCCGACTTCCTCGGCGACACCGAATGGCAGCGGCCGTTGCGCGCGCTCGGCGGGCATCACGATCTCATCGCCATCGAAGTCCTCGACCCGCGCGACATCGACCTGCCCGACGTGGGCACCGTCGTGCTGGCCGACCCGGAGACAGGGAAACAGCGCGAAGTGCACGCTTCGGCCTTGCTGCGCAAGGAATTCGGCGCCGCGGCGCACGCTCACCGGCAGGAGGTCGCGGCCGCGCTGCGCCGCGCCGGTGCCGCGCATCTGGTGCTGCGCACCGATTCGGACTGGATCGCGGACATGGTCCGGTTCGTGGTGGCCCGCAAGCGCCGCTGGTCCGGAGGTGTCGCGTGAGCCTCACCGGATTCGCCTCGCCGTGGTGGTTCCTGCTGCTGCTGGTGGTCGCCGCGGTGGCCGTGGGCTACGTGCTTTCCCAGCGCGCGCGGCGCAAGCGCACCATGCGGTTCGCCAACCTGGAACTGCTGGAGAAGGTCGCGCCGAAGAGCCAGGGATGGGTGCGGCACGTTCCCGCCATCCTGATCGTGCTTTCGCTGCTGGTGCTCACCGTCGCGCTCGCCGGGCCGACGGCCGAGCAGAAGGTGCCCCGCAACCGGGCCACCGTGATGCTGGTGATCGACACCTCGCTGTCGATGGAGGCGACCGACGTCGCCCCGACCCGGCTGAAGGCGGCCCAGGAGTCGGCGCGTTCGTTCGCGCAGAACATGACCCCCGGCGTGAACCTCGGGCTGATCTCCTTCGCGGGGACGGCGACCGTTCTGGTCGCGCCGACCACCGACCGCGGCGGCGTGGTGAAGGCGATCGACAACCTCAAGCTGGCGCAGTCGACGGCCACCGGTGAAGGGATTTTCGCCGCGTTGCAGTCGATCGAAAGCTTCTCGGCGATCGTGGGCGGTGCGGAGGGCCCGCCTCCCGCCCGGATCGTCCTGATGAGTGACGGAAAGCAGACCGTTCCGGACGACCTGTACGCCCCGCGCGGCGGTTACACGGCGGCGCAGGCGGCGAAGCAGGCCCAGGTGCCGATCTCGTCGATCGCGTTCGGGACCACGCACGGTTCGGTCGACATCGACGGCAAACCGCAGGAAGTCAAGGTCGACGTCGAGTCGCTGGAGGAGATCGCGCGGCTTTCGGGCGGCGACTTCTACAAGGCGGCCAGCGCCGAAGAGCTGAAACGCGTGTACGACGACCTCGGTGAGCAGATCGGGTACGAGCTCAAGGACGCGGACGCGAGCCGGCCTTGGGTGATCCTGGGGACGCTGGTGCTGATGATCGGTGCCGCGGCTTCGCTGTTCTTGGGGCAGAGACTGCCGTAGCGCGCTTTCGGTCGAGAGCGCGGGAGCCGCGTTGCGAAAGCCACTTTCGCAACGTTGAAGGTTGCGGAAGTGGCTTTCGCAACGCTGGCTCGGATCACCCTTCATTGCAGTGGGGCTGCGTCTCAGGGGGTCGCGAAGCCGTTCTGCCGCCAAGCCTCGTAGACACTGATCGCCGCGGTGTTCGACAGGTTCAGCGACCGGCTCGACGGCAGCATCGGCAGCCGCACCCGGTCGGTCACCTGCGGAGACTCCTGGATTTCGGCGGGCAGCCCGGCCGACTCCGGCCCGAACATCAGCACGTCCCCGGGCTGGTACGCGACGTCGGTGTGCAGCCGCGTCGCCGAAGCGCTGAACGCGTAGACCCGGGCGGGCAGCAGGGCCGCCCAGGCCGCGTCGAGATCCGCGTGCACATGGACGCGCGCGAGGTCGTGGTAGTCGAGCCCGGCTCGCCGCAGCTGCTTGTCCTCCAGCGTGAAACCGAGCGGCTCCACCAGGTGGAGTTCGCAGCCGGTGTTCGCGGTCAAGCGGATCGCGTTACCCGTGTTGGGCGGGATTTCGGGGCGGTAGAACAGGATGCGGAACACGAGGGTTGATCGTCTTTCGTTCACGGGCGCTTCGCCTGAGCGCGGCCGGGTGGCCATCAAGCCGGACGAGCATGAGGCCCGCCCGTGACCATCCCACCACAGGAGGGCTTCATGCCTTCGCTCCCTCACCCCTGTCGCGGCGTCGCTTCCTCGGATATGGCTCCGCCGGCGCGGCCGCAGTCCTGCTGGGGACCGGTGCCTGGAACGCCGCCGGCGCGATGCCGCTCGCCAGCGGTGCCGGTAACCCGTTCACCCTCGGTGTCGCGTCGGGCGACCCGTTGCCCGGCGGTGTCGTGCTCTGGACCAGGCTCGCGCCGAAGCCGTACGAGGCCGACGGCTTCGGCGGTATGCCGCGGACGCCGGTCCGCGTCGAGTACGAGGTGTCGCTCGACGAGCGTTTCCGCGCCGTCGTCCGCCGCGGATCCGTGGTCGCCACGCCCGAACTCGGTCACTCCGTGCACCCCGAGGTCCACGGCCTCGCACCGGACCACGAGTACTTCTACCGTTTCCGCACGGGTGGCGAGATCTCGCCGGTCGGCCGCACCCGGACGGCTCCGGTCGCGTGGTCGTCGCCGCGCGAGCTGAACTTCGCGTTCGCGTCCTGCCAGAACTGGGAGGCCGGGCACTTCACCGCGTACGACCACATGGCGGCGGAGGATCTCGACCTGGTCGTGCACCTTGGCGACTACCTCTACGAAAGCGGTGTCACGGGGGTCGGCCGCGGGACGCCGGTGGGGCCGCAGTTCAAGGGCGAGACCTTCGACCTGGCCCGCTACCGGCTCCAGTACGCGCTCTACAAATCCGAAGCGCCGCTGATGGCCGCGCACGCCGCCTTCCCGTGGATCCACGTCAACGACGACCACGAGGTGGAGAACAACTGGGCGGGCGACATCTCGCAGATCGACAAGGAACCGGACCAGGACCGCGCGGTGTTCCGGCAGCGGCGGGCCGAGGCGTTCCAGGCGATGTACGAGCACCTGCCGTACCGCATCGCCCAGCTGCCGAAGGGGCCGGACGCGCGTCTCCACCGGCGGCTGAGCTACGGCACGCTGGCCGACTTCACCATGCTCGACACCCGGCAGTACCGCGACGACCAGCCGTGCGGTGACGGCCAGTCGGCGAACTGCACGGAACGGTTCGACGAGAACCGCACCCTGCTCGGCTCGGAGCAGCGGAACTGGTTGCTCGACGGCTTCTCCCGGTCCCGCGCGCGGTGGCAGATCCTCGGCAACCAGGCGCCCATGGGTCAGACCGACACCGACGCGGGCGAGGCGACGAACGTCCACCTCGACCCGTGGGACGGCTACGTCGCCGACCGCGACCGTGTGCTCGCCGCAGCGCAGGACCGCGGGGTGCGGAACCTGGTGGTCATCACCGGCGACCGGCACCAGAACTACGCCTGGGACCTCAAGCGCGACTTCACCGACCCCGACTCGCCCACCGTGGCGAGCGAGTTCGTCGGGACGTCGATCACCAGCGGCGGCAACGGCGCCGACATGACGCCGGCCGGTGAGAACCTGCTGAAGGCCAACCCCCACATGAAGTTCTTCAACAGCCAGCGCGGGTACGTCCGGGTCAACGTCAACCGGCAGCGCTGGCGGAGCGACTTCCGGGTGGTTCCGTTCGTCAACACCCCTGGCGCACCGATCAGCACGCGCGCCAGCTACGTCGTCGAAGACCGGCGGCCCGGCGTTCAGTCCGCCTGAGCGGGCAGGAGGGCGGCGTACACCTCGCGCACCGACGCGGGTGGCGCCGCCTTCTTGAGCGTCTTCGGATCGACGAAGACGTACCGGGTCTTCACCTCGGTGCACAGGTCACCGTCGCGGGTGATCTCGAAGTCGATGACCAGCGAGGTCGTGCCGAGGTGGTCCAGATACACGGCGACGACCAGTTCGTCGTCGTAGCGGCAGGGCGCGCGGTAGCGGAGGTTGGATTCGGCGACGACGACGTCGACACCGCGGGCCAGCGCCTCCTGGTGGGAGCCGAAGAGGGTCTTCTCCACTTCGAACATGGCCATGTCCACGTAGGCGAGGTAGTTGGCGTTGAACACGATGCCCTGCCCGTCGCATTCGTGGTAGCGCACGCGCAGCGGCATTTCGACGATCGGTTTCCGTGGCTCGGTCACGGTTCCAACCTACGTGAAGACATGAACGCCCGAGGCCGGGTTCTCTTGAGGGGTGAGGCAATCGCGGCGTAGGGGTCAGGGTGCGCATCGCTCCGTGAAGGCCTCCTTGCCTACCTTGAGGGTAGTGAAGGGGCCCTTCGCTACCTGCCGGCCCGGTGATGCCGGGGCCGCGGTCCCGTGTCGCGAAAGCCACTTTCGGGACACCAGACCTCCCGAAAGTGGCTTCCGCGACACGCCAGACTTGACTTACCCCTCCATATCCCTCTTCGTGAAACGCCCGCATCGGCACGCTCGTCCCGAAAACGTCCCCTGTGGACGGTGCAGGCCACTGTGACGAGCCCTTGGTGTTCTGCGGCTCAGTCGATGAAGTCGATATTCGGGTGGCGCGGCGACTCGCCGTCGAACAGGTGCCGGTCACGGCCCTTCAGGTGCAGATCGAAGAACGCGCCGATGTAGTCTCGTTGCGCGGCCAGCGATCGGCGCGGATCGATCGTGCCGATGACCGCCTCTCGCTTTTCCGGTGCCACCCGCGAGCCGAGCTGCGGCACCATGATCTGCAGATCGCTGTACGCCATGTGCGTGCTTCCGCCGCGCAGCAGCAGGTCCCGCTTCCAGCCCCGCTGGTTGGCCCAGAAGTCCGCCCAGCTGCGGTCGAACTCGGGCTGCCGGTGCGTGTGCTCCAGCGGCTTCCCGTTCTGGTCGACGCCCTCGGCGCCCATCAGCAGGAAAGGCCGGTCGAGTCCGCGTTTCGTGACTTCACCGGGCACGTAGGCACTGCCCGGCGGGTAGCCGAACGCGGTCGCCATCGCGCCGTCCAAGTTGATCCCGGCGTCGATCCTGCGGTCGTGCACCATCGTTTCGCCAGAGGTGAATCCGCCGTAGGAGTGCCCGTAGGCGCCGACCCGGGACAGGTCGAGCGACCAGCCGAGGCCGCGGGGGAGCTGCCGCTTCTCCGCATCGGGATTCTCGCCACGGGCGATCTTCGCGAGCTGGTCCAGAACGAATCGGAAGTCACCGACGCGTGCGTCGAGCGCCTTCTTCATGAACTCGGGTCCCTCGCCCGGCGGGAGAGCCGTTTCGAGCCGACCGCCGGGGAATTCGACAGCGCCGCTCTCGTAGGTGTGCGACAGCGAGACGACGACGTAGCCGCGACTGGCCAGATCGTCGACGATCGCCGAGTACGTCTCCCGCGGCCCGCCGAAACCGGGGGAGAAGAGCGCGACCGGCTTGGGCGCGCCGTGCGCCGCGGGGACGCCGATCTCGGCCCGCCGCTTCGCCGATGCCCAGTCGATGGAGCCGACCGGGAGACCGAGGTAGTCCTCGCCGGACAGTGCCTGGTCGATGACAGCGCTCATCCCTGGCGTGAGCCACGGAGCGCGCGGTCCGTCGGCGAACCGGTCCGCCGGATAGGTGACGGTGACCATGAGTTCCCGGCGCCGTTCCGGTTTCCACGGATCGGGCCGGGACTGGTCGACGAGGTGGAGGTCGGTCGTGCCGACCTCGTGGTGGCCGGTGAGGGCCGGCGCGGTGAGCTTGGCCTGGTCGGCCGCGACGGCGGGGGCCGCCGTGGCGAGCCCGCCCGCGAGCGCGAGGCCCGCGATCAGCGCCGAACCCCGCGCCACCCTGGTGTGTCTCGATGACACTGTCCCAACTGGCCCCTGTTGCGACGACCGCATGAATGCGCCCACTGCTGGAGTCCTTCCGGATCGGGGCGGCCCGATGGCCGCCTGGTTCCGACCATGGCAGCGCCCCGGTGCGACGCGCATCCCTCTCAAGATGGAGCCCGGATCACCCGTGCAGGGCACGGTAGGCCGAGGCGGCTCCGGGGTGCAGCGGGACCTTGCCGGTGCCGATCAACGTCCGGACGTCGAGGAATTGCGTTCCCACCGCGGCCGCCGGGACGAGATCGGCGGCATGCCCGGCCAGCACCCGCGCCACCGCGGCCGCGACGTCGTCGGGCAGTGAAGGAGCCGCCAGCAGCAGGTTCGCGACGCCGATCGTCCGCAGCTCGCCGACCCCCTGATAGGCCTGTGCCGGTACGTGGACCTGGTCGTACACCGGGCCGTAGCCCGCGCGGAGGGCGGGGAGATGAGCGTCCAGCGGAAGGAGGGTGATCGGAGTGGTCCGGTTGAGCTCGGTGAGCGCGGGGGTCGGGATCCCGCCGGACCAGAGCAGCGCGTCGACCTCGTGCGCCGCCAGCGCGTTGATCGCTTCACCCAAGAGCAGGTTCTTCGCCTTCACCGGGACTTCGGCGCGGGCGAACAGACGGGTGCTGAACACCGCGACGCCGGATCCGCTCGCGCCCATCGCCACCGGCCGCCCGGTCAGATCGGCGACCGAGCGCACTCCGCCGTCCGCCCGGACCACGAGCTGGTGGTAGTTCTCGTAGACGCGGCCGATGGCCGAGAACGCGATCGGGACGGAGAACGGATCCGCGCCGGCGAACGCGGACTCGGCGACGTCACCGAGGACGAGCCCTAGATCGGCCCGGCCGTCCCGCAAGCGCCGAAGGTTCTCGACGCTGGCCTCGGTGGCGACGGCCGTCGCGCGGAGCCGCGGTTCCGCCAGGCGCAGCTGGTGGGCCAGGAGTTCCGCGAAGGCGAGATAGAACCCGCCGCTCTCGCCCGCCGCGATGACGACCTCGCGGTCCGGGCCCCGGTAGCCCGCGGTCGAACAACCCGCGAGCGTCGCCAGCCCGGCGAGAAGAGCGGTGCGCCTGGTGACGGTCACGGCTTTTCCCCTGTCGCGAGAGGCAGTTCGACGCGGACTTCGAGCCCCTGTGGTTTCGCTTCGCGCAATTCGAGGGTCCCGCCCCGGGCGAGCACGTGCTGACTCGCGATCGCGAGCCCGAGGCCCGTTCCGCGCGGCGCTCCGTCACCGCCGGCGCGCCAGAACCGTTCGGTCGCGCGTTCACGGTCCTCTGTGGACAGCCCAGGACCGTTGTCGGAGACGAAGAAGGTCACCGTCGTGTCTCCGGTTTCGTAGCCGGTGGTGATCGTCGCGCCGCGTCCCGCGTAGTGCACCGCGTTGTCCAGCAGGACGTCCAGGACTTGGGCCAGCTCGCTTTCCGCGCACCGCACTGGCACCGGCTCGTCGTGGCCTTCCGCCGCCGCGAGGTGCACTCCCGCGTCTTCAGCCGAAGGACGCCACGCGTCGACCCGTTCGGCCAGTACGGCCGGGAGGTCGCAGGGTTCGTCGCCGGACTCGCCCGCGGCGAGCCGGGTCGCTGCGCTTTCGGCGAGCGCCAGCGCGAGAAGACCGTCGAGCAGGGACTCCAGCCGCTCGACCTCCGCGACGGTCGCGCGGTAGGCCCGCTGGCCGTCCCCGCCGACCTGCGCGGCCAGTGAGTCCACGCGCAACCGCAGGGCGGCCATGGGATTGCGCAGCTGGTGCGACGCGTCCGCGACGAGCCGACGCTGCTGTTCGGATGCTTCGACGACGGCATCGGACATCCGGTTGAACGACGTCGCGAGGGAACGCAGCTCGCGGGGCCCGGCCCGGTCGGGGACCTGGGCGCGATGCCCCTCCGTCACCGCTTGCACGCCGGTCTCCAGTTCGTGCAGCGGACGCACCATCCAGCGGGCCAGCAGGACCGCGAGCAGCACGAACACCGCCGCGACCAGCACCGCGCCGGCGACGATCGCGGCCCAACCAGCGGCGACGTCGGCCGCCGCCGTGGTCACCGAAGCGCGAAGCACGACCACGCCCGCCACCCGGGTCCCGGTGCCCACCGGACGGGCGAAATGGACCGGATCCGCCGACCACGGGCTCAGCTGTTCCGGCCCCTTCGCGGGCTGATTGCGCAGTGCCGCCTCGACGAGCGAGCGGACCACTGGTTCCGCGGCCGTCATCCCGCCGGTCTCCACCAGCGGCACTCCGCGTGCGTCGACCACCACGACGGCCTCGCCGTATAACGACGAATACCGCTCGGCATCGACCGCCAGCGGGGTCGGGTCGGCGGCGTCGACGGCTTGCTGTGCCAGGACGACGAACCGGTCGACGTCGGCGTTGCGGGCGATCACCAGCTGCTGGGTCCGCTGCGCGGCGGTCGACCCGAACAGCGGGATCGCGAACGCGGCGACCACGGTCAGCGCGAGCGCGACGAGGACGACCAGCAGCCGGGTGCGCACCGGTCAGTCCCGGCCGAGCCGGTAGCCGAATCCCCGGATCGTGGTCAGCAGTCCCGGCCTGTCGAGCTTCGCGCGCAGCTGGGTCAGATGCACGTCGAGCGAACGGGAGACGGCCAGGTACGCGTCGCCCCAGACCTCGTCCATCAGCTGCTGACGGCTCACCGCCGTGCCCGGCCGGGCGGCGAGCACGGCCAGTACGGCGAACTCCTTGGCGGTGAGCCCGATGTCGTTCCCGTCGACCAGCACGCGCCGCGCGCCGAGGTCGATCTCGACGTCCTCGACACGGACGACGCCGTCCCGCGGTGCGGCGGAGACGGCCGCGCGGCGCACGACCGCGTCCATCCTCGCCAGCAGCTCGGCCAGCCGGACGGGTTTGGTCAGGTAGTCGTCGGCGCCCAGCCGCAGCCCGCGCACCACGGACCGTTCGTCCCCGCTCGCGGTGAGCACGAGCACCGGCACCGGCGAGACCTGCCGGACCTTCCTGAGCACGTCCAGTCCGTGCATGTCGGGCAGGTTGAGATCCAGCAGGATCACGTCGGCCGCACGATGCCGGTGCAGCGCGTCGCTTCCGCGGATCGCGTGGGAGACGGTGTGGCCGCGCGTTTGCAGCGCTTCGGCGATCGCGTCGGCGACACCGGTGTCGTCCTCGACGAGCAGCACCCGCACGGCCACACCTTCCCGCCTAGCCTTCGCGGCCGGACACGAGCTCGGGCTCGGGCTGCTTCTTCTTGTCCAGCTCCGAGGTCTTCGAGGTTTCCCGCATTGTGCCGTACACGATGAGCGACACGAGGACACAGCCCGCGACGTAGTAGAAGAACACCGATTCGTGACCGGCCCCCTTGAGCGCCTGCGCGATGAGCTCGGCGGTGCCGCCGAAGATCGCCACGGTGAGCGCGTAGGGGAGGCCGACGCCGATCGCGCGGATCTTCGTCGGGAACAGCTCGGCCTTCACGATCGCGTTGATCGAGGTGTACCCGGTGACGATCACCAGGCCGGCCAGCATCAACAGGAAGGCGAGCACCGGCTCCTTCGTCCCGCCCATCAGCGTCATGATCGGGACGGTCAGCAGGGTGCCCGCGATCCCGAAGAACATCAGCAGCGGGCGACGGCCGATCCGGTCGGACAGCTTGCCCGCGAACGGCTGCAGGATCGCGGCGACGAGGATCGCGCAGAACAGGATCAGCGTCACCGTCCGGCGCGGGATACCTGCGGTGTTCTCCATGAACTTCTGGCTGTAGGTGGCGAAGGTGTAGAACGACACCGTGCCGCCGAGGGTGAGGCCGACGACGAGCGCGATCTCCTTGGGGTACTTGATCAAGGCCCGCAGCGTGCCCTTGTCGCCCGCGTCCTTGCCGGTGCCGGAGGCCTTGGTCTCCTCGAAGCTGGCCGACTCGTCCATTCCGCGGCGCAGGACCATCACCACGACGGCGGCGAGCGCGCCGACGACGAAGGCGATCCGCCAGCCCCACGAGGTCAGCTGCTGTTCGGTCAGAATGGCCTGCAGCAGCAGCTGGAGGCCGAGCGCCAGCAACTGGCCGCCGTACAGCGTCACGTACTGGAAGCTGGAGTAGAAACCGCGCTTGCCCGGAGTGGCCACTTCGGACAGATAGGTCGCGGAGGTCGAATACTCGCCGCCGACCGAGAGCCCCTGGATGAGCCGGGCCACCAGCAGCAGGATCGGCGCGGCGATCCCGATCGTGGCGTAGGTCGGCGTCAGCGCGATCATCAGCGACCCCGCCGCCATCAACGTGACGGAAAGCACGAGTGCGCTTCGTCGCCCGAACCGGTCGGCGAACCGGCCCAGCATCCAGCCGCCGAGCGGCCGCATGAGGAAGCCGACGGCGAACACCGCCGCGGTGCCGAGGAAGGCCGCCGTCGTGTCCTTGGTGGGGAAGAAGGACTTGGCGAAATACGTGGTGAAAGCGGCGTAGGCGTACCAGTCGTACCACTCGACCAGGTTGCCGATCGAGCCGCGCAGCACGTTGCCGACGACTCGACGTTCGCTCACGGGCGGCGTGGATTCGCCGATCCGGGTTGTCATCTTTGACCTCCTGTGTTCCGGCTCACGGTGAACAATCCGTGACGACCGGGCAAGGTTTCGGCGCGGTTCCTAACATCCGCTTAGGACGGTCGCGGTTACCCGGAGGTAGGGGTGGCGCGGCTCCGGCGCGAACCTGGCGAGCCGATAACCTCATGCCGTCAGCGCGACAGGACGAGGCGAGGAGAGCTCTGTGGGACGGTCGGTACTGGTCACCGGCGGCAACCGCGGCATCGGTTTGGCGATCGCGAAGGACCTCGCGGCGCAGGGGCACAAGGTCGCGATCACGCACCGCGGTTCCGGCGCGCCCGAAGGCCTCTTCGGGGTGCAGGCCGACGTCACCGACGCCGAGCAGATCGACGCCGCCTTCAAGCTCGTCGAGGAGCACCAGGGCCCGGTCGAGGTCCTCGTCGCGAACGCCGGCATGACCGACGACACCCTCCTCATGCGCATGAGCGAGGAGCAGTTCACCCGCGTGGTCGACGCCAACCTCACCGGCGCGTACCGGGTCGCCAAACGCGCTTCCCGCGGCATGCTGCGCGGCAAGTGGGGGCGCTACATCTTCATCTCGTCCGTCGTCGGGCTCACCGGGTCCGCCGGTCAGGTCAACTACGCGGCGAGCAAGGCCGGTCTCGTCGGTCTCGCCCGTTCGCTCGCGCGTGAGCTGGGCTCGCGCAACATCACGTCGAACGTCATCGCGCCGGGCTTCGTCGCCACGGACATGACCGACGAGCTCGGCGAGGACCGCAAGAAGGAGATCCTGGCCCAGGTTCCCTCCGGCCGGTACGCCGAGCCGTCGGAGATCGCCGCCGCCGTCCGCTACCTCGCCTCCGAAGAGGCCGGTTACGTCAACGGCGCGGTGCTGCCGGTCGACGGCGGCCTCGGCATGGGCCACTGACGTCCCCGTTTTCCCGTACCGATCGCAAACCACTCCGGACTGGAGGTCCCGTGCCAGGACTGCTCGAAGGCAAGCGCCTGCTGATCACCGGCGTCATCACCGACGCCTCGCTCGCGTTCCACGCGGCCAAGATCGCGCAGCAGGAGGGCGCGAAGGTCGTGCTCACCGGCTTCGGCAGGCTGTCGCTCGTCGAGCGCATCGCCAAGCGGCTCCCCGAGGAGGCGCCGGTGCTGGAGCTGGACGTCACCAACCAGGAGCACCTCGATTCGCTCGCCGACCGCGTGCGTGAGCACGTCGACGGCCTCGACGGCGTGCTGCACTCGATCGGGTTCGCCCCGCAGTCCTGCCTCGGCGCGCCGTTCCTGGACGCCCCGAGCGAGGACGTGAAGGTGGCCGTCGACGTCTCGGCGTACTCCTTCAAGGCGCTTGCCGTGGCGACGCTGCCGCTGCTCTCACGCGGTTCGTCGATCGTCGGCATGGACTTCGACGCGCGCGTCGCGTGGCCCGTCTACAACTGGATGGGCGTCGCGAAGGCCGCGCTGGAATCGGTGAACCGGTACCTGGCGCGCGACCTCGGCCCGAAGGGCATCCGGGTCAACCTGGTCAGCGCCGGTCCGATGAAGACCATGGCGGCGAAGTCGATCCCCGGTTTCTCCGAGCTGGAAGAGGGCTGGGGCGACCGCGCGCCGCTCGGCTGGGACAGCTCCGATCCGGACCCGACGGCGAAGTCCGTCTGCGCCGTGCTGTCGGACTGGCTGCCCGCCACGACCGGCTCGATGATCATGGTCGACGGCGGAGTGCACGCCCTCGGCATCTAGGTCTCTCGACGCGCGTGAAGGCCCCCTTTCTCGGCTCAGCCGAGGGAAGGGGGCCTTCACGCGTATCAGGGCAGGACGGCGTTGGCGACGTGCCACGAGTCCTCGAGCATCAGGTACTTGGTGATCAGGCCGTCGTCGTCCACTTCGAACTCGATCGTGAAGGCCGTCTGGATCACCTTGCCGGTGCTGCGGATCGTCGAGCGCAGGCGGCCGATCGCGACCGCGTGCGGCCCGTCGACGAGGACGCGCTCGACGTCGAACCGGTCCTTGACGAGCCCCTTGTCGAGCAGCTCGTAGAACTCGCGGATCTCCGCCCGGTTCCGGCGCGGGCCGATCCACGGGACCAGCTCGGTCGCGCCGGGGATGTCCCACGCGACGCTGTCGGCGAACAGTTCCGTGGCTCCGTCGGTGTCCCCTGTGGACATTCGGCGGAAGAACTCGTCAAGAGTGGTTCGGGTTCGTTCGGACATGATTCTCCTACTGGGTAACGGGTTCGCGGAGGAGGCGGGTGTCGTCGGTGCGCTGGACACCGGCGGCGAAGGTGAGTGCGACGACGGTGGCGGCCCCGAGGCCGACGCTCACCCACGCGACGCTGGGGTAGCCGAGACCGGCGTCGATCGACTCGCCGCCGAGCCACGGGCCGAGGGTGTTGCCGACGTTGAACGCGGCGGTCGTGCTCGCGCCGACGAGCGTGGGCGCGTTGCCCGCCACGGCGAAGGCCCGGACGTTCAAAGCGGGATTGACCCCGAATCCGGCGACGCCGAACAGGAACACGGCGAGGATCGCGACCGGGGTCGCCGGGCCGGAGAGGGCGAGCAGGACCAGGGCGAGCAGGGCGACGGCGAGGCCGCCGTAGAGAGTCGCGAAAGGCCTCGCGTCGGCGAGCCTGCCGCCCGCGGTGATGCCGATCAGCGCGCCGAGCCCGAAGAGCGACAGGACTCCCGGTACCCAGCTTTCCGGCAACCCGGCGACTTCGGTCAGCAGGGGCGCGAGGTAGCTGAAGGTCGCGAAGATCATCGCCTGCGCCAGGGCGATCACACCGAGTGCCAGCCAGAACCGGCCGCCTCGGTAGAGCCGCAGTTCGGTCGCGACGTCGGTCTTGTCCGCACCGTTCTGCGTCTCCGGGACCAGGGCGAAGACGCCGATCAGCGCGATGACGGTCAGTGCCGTGACCGCCCAGAACGCCGCCCGCCAACCCGCGTGCTGGCCGAGGAAGGTCCCGGCGGGGACGCCGGCGATGTTCGCGACGGTGAGTCCGCCGACCAGGATGGCCAGCGCGCGGCCACGGCGCTCGACCGGCACCAGCGCGACGGCGGTGGCCGCCGCGACCGCCCAGAATCCGGCGCAGGCGACCGCGCTGACGACGCGGGTCGCGAAGAGCAGGGCGTAGCCCGAGCCCAGCGCGCCGACGACATGCGAGATCCCGAAGACGACCAGCAGGGCCATCAGGGTGGCGCGCCTCGGCACCCGCAGGGTCGCGATCGCGAGCAGGGGAGCGCCGACGACCATGCCGATCGCGAAGGCCGAGATGAGTAGCCCGGCCTCCGGGATGCCGACGTTCAGATCGGCCGCCATCCCCGGCAGCAGGCCGGTGATCATGAACTCGGACGTGCCGAGCGCGAACACGCTCAGTCCGAGTACGCAGACTGCCAAAGGCACGGGACGTTCCTCCAGTTTTGTATTGATCAGTCCAAAATGTGGGCAGTGTCGCGCACGGGGATCGTTCCGGGTGCTACTTCGCGGCGATCGCGTCCAGCGCGATGGCGGCGACGGACTCCATGGCCGCCCGGCCGGCGCCTCGGCGGGACATCAGCCGGAGACCGGCGACGGTGCTGTGCGCGAACTCGGCGAGCGCGCCGGGGTCGCGATCGCCGTCGATCGTCCCGTCGAGTTGTCCTTCCTTGGCGCAGGTCGAAAGAAGGGCGAGATGACGCCGGGTGTCGGCCTCGATCCGAGCCTTGATCTCGGGGTCGCGATCGCCGAACTCGGCCACCGTGTTGACCACGAGGCAGCCCCGGCCGTGGTGCGCGACCTCCTCGTCGATCGTGTACGAGAACAGCGCGCGGAACCGCTCGATGCCGGTCCCGGATTTCTCCAGCAAGGCCGTCCTTGCTGCGATCCCGCGTTCGGCGTAGTGATCGAGCGCGCGCACGAACAGTTCGTGCTTGCTGGTGAAGGTGTTGTAAATGCTGCTGCGGCCCAGGCCGGTGGCTTCGCAGAGGGCCTGTGTCGACGTGCCCTCGTAGCCGCGTGCCCAGAACGCGTCCATGGCGCGCCCGACCGCGGCGCGCTCGTCGAATTCCTTCGGCCTGGCCATGGGCATGACCGTACCAGGTTTTGGATCGATCGGTTCAAAATGGGCCGGGTCAGCGTGCGGGGCGCCACAGCGGCAAGATGGCAGGGTGGGTTACGACGCGCTGCTTTGGCTTTCGTTCGGTGGTCCCGAGGGGCTCGACGAGGTGATGCCGTTCCTGGAGAACGTCACGCGGGGCCGTGGGGTCCCCCGGGAACGGCTGCTCGAGGTCTCTGAGCACTACCAGCACTTCGGCGGGGTCTCGCCGATCAACCGGCTCAACCGGGACGCGATCTCCGCGGTGGAGAAGCAACTCGCGGCCGCCGGGATCGACCTGCCCGTCCACTTCGGCAACCGCAACTGGCGGCCGATGGTCGAGGACACCCTCGCCGAGATCACCGAGGCGGGTGCCCGGCGTGTGCTGGTCTTCCCGACGAGCGCGTACGGCGGCTATTCCGCCTGTCGCCAGTACGACGAGGACATCGAGCGTGCCCGCGCGGCGGTCGGCGACGGTGCGCCGGAACTGGTGAAGCTGCGGCAGTTCTTCGACCACCCGCTGTTCGTCGCCGCCTTCGCCGACGCCGTCCGTGCCGCGCACGCGAAACTGGGGAACCGGCCCGGAACCCGCACGGTGTTCTGCGCCCACTCGGTTCCCGAGTCCGCCGACACCGCGTCCGGCCCGCCGTCGGAAGGCGGACGGCGCTACTCGCGCCAGATCGCCGAGGCCGCGCGGCTCGTCGCGGCCGAAGCGGGGATCGAGAGCTACGACGTCGTCTGGCAGTCGCGCTCCGGCCCGCCGCAGGTGCCGTGGCTGGAGCCGGACATCGTCGACCACATCGACGCGCTGCACGCGGAAGGCGTCACCTCGGTGGTCGTCTGCCCGGTCGGCTTCGTCTCCGATCACCTCGAGGTGATTTGGGATCTCGACAACGAGGCCGCGGAGCGGGCCGCCGAGCACGGCATGGGCTTCGCGCGTGCCGCGACGCCGGACACCGACCCGCGCTTCGCCGAACTCGTCGTCGAGCTGATCCGGGAGCACACCGAGGGACTGCCGGCGCGGAAGCTGTCGCCGTTCCCGTCGGCGGGATGCACGGTCAACGGGGCGCCTTGCGCGATCGGATGCTGCGAGCCCGCGAAAAGGCCCGCGCGCCCGTAAGTACCGGTCTCGTGAGTGGTAATGACGGTTCTAACCGTCATTACCACTCACGAGACGCGCCCCACCGCTGCCCCTCCTCCGGCAGTACGTGAAGGACCCCTTCACTGCGCTAGACGCAATGAAGGGGTCCTTCATGTACTTGGCGAGGTGTGAAGGGGACCTTCAGCTGTGCCTGCTGGGACAGGTGGTGTTCGGATGGCGATCACGGACCTTCGACCAACGGCCACGACCAGTAGCTGCGAAGACCCCTTGGTTCTAACCGGCCTTACCACTTACGAGGCCGATCGTCATCGGGCCGCGATCCGAGACAGGTGCAGGTCGATGAGGGCGATGGCCTCGTCGCCGGACTTGTAGCCGAGCAGTACCGCGTCGCCGAGGCCGGCCACCAGGGCGAGCAGGAGATCGGCCTCGGTGGCCGGGTCGGTGGTAAGCAGGAGGTCGCCGGTGTCCTGGCCGGTGACGAGCAGGGCCGCCACCGCGTCGCGGAGCTGACCGTGTCCGGTCCGGAAGTGTCCGGCGATCTCCGGATCCTTGAGCGCGCGCACCACGAAGGCGTTCGCGACGAGCGCGTGGTCCCGGCCCGCCTCATCGAGAGGCAGTAGAGCGACGAGCAGATCCCGGACGCGCGGCTCAGACGGGGAGGCGATGCGCTCCTCGATGCCGCCTCGCAGGGTGGTCGTCGCGTAGCGCAGCATCTCGTCCCTCGACGCGAAGTAGTGCTGGACGGACCCCTTCGAGATGCCGGCTTCGGCCGCGACCTCGTTCAGGCTGACCCCTTCGAGTCCTCGGTCGGCCGCGATGCGCCGAACGGCCGCGGCGATCTGCCGCCGCCGGTCCTCGTGATCGACTCGTTTGGGCACCGCACTCCTTTTGGCAGTCCGATCGGATTGCAAACCTCTCACCAACTGTTTACAATCCGATCGTACCGTAAAAAGGAGGGGTGAGAATGAAGGTGGGCGGATTCGCCTCGCCGGAGGCACGCGCCGAGTACGAGGCCGTCTACGAACGAGGTATGGCGGCTTTGCCCGCACCGACCGGGATCCACGACGTCCGGACGGCGTTCGGGGTGGCGCGCGTGTACCGGTTCGGGCGGCCGGGTGCGACGCCGATCGTGCTGCTGCCCGGCCGCGCGGGGACCGCGGTGATGTGGGAACCCAACCTCGCCGCGCTGCTCGCGCACGGCGAAGTGTTCGCGGTGGACCTCATCGGCGAAGCGGGCCGCAGTGAACAGACCGCCCCGATCCGCGACGGCGCGGACCAGGCCGCGTGGCTGAGCACGGCGCTCGCCGAACTCGCCCTGCCGTCCGTGCATCTGATCGGGTACTCGTTCGGTGGCTGGCTCGCGACCAACCTCGCGGTGCGGGCACCGGAACGGCTGAAATCGCTCACCGTGATCGACCCCGTGCTGACGTTCGGCGGGCTGACCGTGGGACTGGTCGTCCGCGCGACGCTCGCCGCGATCCCCGGGATCAGCCGATGGGCCCGGCCGTCGTTCCTCGACTGGATCTCCGGCGGCGCGGAAGTCGATGCCACGGATCCGGTCGCGCGGGTGATCGACGAGGGGATGCGGACCTACCGCATCGCCCTGCCGTCGCCCAGGTTGTTCACCGACGAGCAGCTGCGCTCCCTGCGCCTGCCTGTGCTGGCCCTCATCGCCGGCCGCAGCGTCATCCATCGCCCGGAACGCGCGGCGGCCCGCGCCCGTGAGTTCCTGTCGCGGGGACAGGTCGAGCTGTGGCCCTCGGCGACCCACGCCATCGCCGGGGAATCCGCGGCCGAGGTCAACGCGCGCGTCCTGAAGTTCCTGGCCGAATACGAGACGGACTCGTGAGCGCGCGCGGCAAGAACCCCACGTTGTCCTTGCTGCTCTGGGACGTCGCGCTCCCGCTGGCCGCCTACTACGGGCTCCGGCTCGCCGGGCAGAGCGAGCAGGTCTCGCTGCTGGCCGGGGCGGGGGTGGCGGCGGCCCGGATCACGTGGGTCGCCGTCCGGGACCGGGCCTTCGACGGGTTCGCCGCGTTGCTGGCCGGTGTGCTCGGCGTCGGCCTGGTGCTATCGCTGGTCACCGGGGACGCGAAATTCCTGTTGTTGAAGGAATCCTTCGCCACCGCGACCGCCGCGATCGTTCTGCTGCTCAGCTGCTTCAGCCGTACACCCATGGTGCTCGTCGCCGTTCGGGCCGGCTCCAACGCGGCGAAACGCGCGGAGATCGACCGGTTGAGCGACGAGGTCCCCGGTTTCCGGCGGGCGTTCACCCTGATGTCGGCGGTGTGGGGCGTGGCGCTGCTGCTGGAGGCCGCGATCCGGGTGCCGCTGGTCTACACCCTGTCGGCCGACGTGATGAACGCGCTCAGCGTGGTGCTGCTCCTCGCCGTCATCGGCGGGCTTTCGCTGTGGTCCGTCCGTTATGCCGAGAAAGTCCTGAAAAAGCACACGGTGGCCACGTAGCGACCTACGGGTGCCTGTCCGCCTGCTCGGCGAACACTCGCACCGCTTCGTTGATCGCCGCGTACCGGGCGTTGCGGACCGCTTCGGTCAGCGGCCGCAACGCGTCCGCCCGCCGGAGCGCCGCCGACGAAGAGAGCGCGCCGCCCGGATCGTCGGATTCGGCGATAGCGAGGATCGCCGCGATCTCCTGGGAACGCTGGAGCACTCGCAGCGCTCGGCTGGGCATCCCGGCGGGCCACGGCGCGTCGGTGGCGGCCCGGAGCCGCGCCGAGAGTTCCGCCCGCACCCCTGGCCGCTCGCTGGCGACGTCCAGCGCCTGCAACGCGCCCGCGCTCGCGCGGATCGCGTCGGTCAGGCCGTGTTCGGCCTCGCCCAGCGGGCGGTACTCGAGGACACCCGGCATGGGCACCGAGTACACCGTCCACCGCATGAGCCCTTCGGCGATCGCCTCGGGGACCACGCCGTAACCGAGGTCCGGCAGCAGGACGGCCTCGCCGATCCGCAGCGCGGCCTCGGTGAACGGCCCGCCGCCGCCCAGGCCGCGGACGTCGCCGGGTACCGGAAGCAGCAGCTGCATGCTCTTGGCGCCCTGCCCGCGCAGAGCGAGCAGCAGCTGGACCGGGGTCGCCGCCCGGTTGAACGCGAGCGGCAGGTCGAACGCTTCGGCGGCCGCCGCGTCCGCGGCGACGAAGTCGTGGGCTTCGCCCCAGACCTGCAGGGCGTCAAGGACGTCGTCGGAGGCGGCGGCTCCGTTCAGCCACGCCGAAGACCAGACCGCGAGGGTCGCACTAGGACGGCACACTGGATTGATTTTAGTCGTGTTCCGGCGAAACCCGGCTATGGGAGGGTTAACCCCGGCTTGCCGTTCGCGATCACCGGAGCTGGAGTTGCTTCACGTCGACAGGGCCAGACTCGCGACGTAGCGTCGAACGGGTGAACGATGTTCCCGCAAACCTGCCCCGGACCGCCGGGGACCTTCGCGCGGCGGGTCACCTGCCGCGGTCGATCAGTCAAGAACTGCACGACAACCTGCTTGCCAAGCTCCGTGCGGGGGAAGACGCCTGGCCCGGGATCGTCGGGTTCTCGCGCACCGTGCTGCCGCAACTCGAACGCGCGCTGCTGGCCGGGCACGACGTCGTCCTCCTCGGCGAACGAGGCCAGGGCAAGACCCGGCTGCTGCGCACCCTCGCGGGGCTTCTCGACGAATGGACGCCCGTCATCGAGGGTGCCGAGCTGGCCGAGCATCCGCTCGACCCGATCACCCCGGAATCGCGCCGCCGCGCCGCCGAGCTCGGCGCCGCGCTGCCGGTGACCTGGCGTCACCGCGACGAGCGGTACACGGAAAAACTGGCCACACCGGACACTTCGGTCGGCGACCTGATCGGCGACGTCGATCCGGTGAAGGTCGCGGAAGGCCGCAGCCTCGGCGATCCCGAGACCATCCACTTCGGACTCGTCCCGCGCGCCCACCGCGGCATCGTGGCGATCAACGAGCTGCCGGACCTCGCCGAGCGCATCCAGGTCGCACTGCTCAACGTCATGGAGGAACGCGACATCCAGGTGCGCGGCTACACGCTTCGCCTCCCGCTGGACGTACTGCTGGTGGCGACGGCCAACCCGGAGGACTACACCAACCGCGGCCGCATCATCACCCCGCTCAAGGACCGGTTCGGCGCCGAGATCCGCACGCACTACCCGCTCGACGTCGAGTCGGAGATCGCCGTCGTCCGGCAGGAGGCGCATCTGGTCGCCGAGGTCGGCGAGCCGCTGCTGGAGGTGCTGGCCCGGTTCGTGCGGAACCTCCGCGAATCGCCGGTGATCGACCAGCGGTCGGGCGTCTCGGCCCGGTTCGCCGTCGCCGCGGCGGAGACGGTCGGTGCGGCCGCACTGCGCCGGTCCGCGCTGACCGGGGAGGAACCCGCCGTGGCCCGCCCGGTCGACCTCGACGCGGTCCCCGGCGTCCTGCGCGGCAAGCTCGAATTCGAGCCGGGGGAGGAGGGGCGCGAGACCGAGCATCTCGTGCACCTGCTGCGCCGGGCGGTCGCGGAGACGGCCCGCTCGCGGTTCGCCGGACTGGACCTGCTGCCACTGGCCGACGCCGTCGAATCCGGGCATCTGGTGTCCACGGGAGAACGCGTACCCGGCAAGGACGTCCTCGCCGCATTGCCCGAATTGCCCGTACTTCACGACGTCGCCGCGCGGGCGGGCGTCGGCCCGGACGAACCGGCGGGGCGGATCGCGGCCGCGGTCGAACTGGCGCTGGAATCCCTGTTCCTGTCGAGGAAACTCGCCAAGGACTCCGACGACTCGACGACCGTCTACGGCCGATGAGTTTTCTCCCGGAAGGTTATTCGTACGGGCCCTGGGACAACGGCCCGGATCCGCTGGCACCGCCGGCGGACCTGCGTGACGCGCTCGACGAGATCGGCCGCGACGTCATGGCGGGTGCCTCGCCCCGGTCCGCGCTGGAAGAACTGCTGCGGCGCGGCACCCCGCGCACCGCCGGGCTCGACGAATTGACCCGGCGGCTCTGGCAGCGCCGGTCGGAGATCCAGCGGCGGCACCGGCTCGACGGCACGCTCCAGGAGGTCCAGCGGCTGCTCGACCAGGCGCTGGAGGCCGAACGGCGCGAGCTGTTCCCTGATCCGGACGACGACGCCCGCTTCCGTGAGGCACAACTGGACGCGTTGCCGCCGGGGACGGCGGCGGCCGTGCGCGAGCTCGCCGAGTACGACTGGCGCTCGCGGGAAGGCCGGGAGAACTACGAGAAGATCCGTGATCTGCTCGGCCGTGAGCTGCTGGATTCCCGTTTCGAGGGAATGAAGGAGGCGCTGCGGAACGCCGGGCCGGAAGAGGCCGAGCGGGCGAACCGGATGCTCGCCGACCTCAACGAGCTCCTGGCCGCGCACGCGCAAGGCCGCGAGGACGTCCCGGAGCGGTTCGCGGAGTTCATGCGTGAGCACGGCGAGTTCTTCCCGGAGAATCCGAAGAACGTCGAGGAGCTGATCGACGTTCTCGCCGCCCGCGCCGCGGCCGCGCAGCGGATGCTCAACTCGATGACGCCGGAACAGCGGGCCGAGCTGGCCGAACTTTCGCAGCAGGCGTTCGGCGACCCCCGGCTCGCGCAGCAGCTGTCCACTTTGGACGCCCAGTTGCGAGCACTGCGGCCGGGCGAGGACTGGACGTCGTCGGAACGGTTCCGGGGCAACGACCCACTGGGCCTCGGCGAGGGCGCCCGGGCGATGTCCGATCTCGCCGAACTGGACGCGCTGGCCGAACAGCTCGGCCAGTCCTATCCCGGCGCTAGGCTGGAGGACATCGACGTCGAGGCGCTCGAACGGCAGCTGGGCCCGGACGCCGGTGTGGACGCGCGACGGTTGTCCGAACTGGAACGCGAACTCCGGCGCCAGGGTCTCTTCGAACGTGCTCCCGATGGCACGCTCCGGTTGTCGCCCAAGGCATTGCGGCGGCTGGGGGAGACGGCGCTCGCCGACGTCGTGAACGCGTTGCGCGGCAAGACCGGCCAACGGGAGACGGAGTCCGCCGGAGCCGCGGGCGAGCCGACCGGCGCCACCAGGCCGTGGCGGTTCGGGGACATGCAGCCGTGGGACGTCTCCAGGACGGTCCGCAACTCGGTCCTGCGTTCGGTTTCGGTGGGCGAGCGGCGGGTCCGGATGGACGTCTCCGACGTCGAGGTGGTCGAGACCGAACATCGGTCGCGCGCGGCGGTGGCGCTGCTCGTGGACACGTCGTGGTCGATGGTGCAGGAGGGCCGCTGGCTGCCGATGAAGCGGACGGCACTCGCGTTGCACCAGCTGATCAGCACCCGGTTCCGCAACGACGCGCTCCAGCTGATCACCTTCGGCCGGTACGCGACGTCGGTCGAGTTGGCGGAGCTGGTCGGCCTGGAGGGCGCTTGGGAACAGGGCACCAACGCCCACCACGCGCTGCTCCTGGCCGGACGGCATCTGCGGCGGCACCCCGACGCGCAGCCGGTGGTCCTGATGGTCACCGACGGCGAACCGACGGCGCATCTGGAACCCGACGGCACGGCCGAGTTCGACTATCCGCCGCGGCCGAGGACCCTGCTCAAAACCCTGTCCGAAGTGGACAGGATGGCGAAGCTGGGCGCCTCGGTGACGGTGTTCCGGCTCGGGGACGATCCGCGCCTGACGGAGTTCGTCGACGTCATCGCGCGCCGCTCTGGCGGCCGGGTCGTCGCTCCGGATCTGGACGGGCTCGGCGCCGCCGTGGTCGGCGACTACCTACGGACCAGGAAACGCTGAACTCGCTTAGGCTGGCCCGATGGGGTACTCGGTCGGAAAGGTCGCGGCGCTGTCGGGGGTCACCGTGCGCACGCTGCATCACTACGACGAGATCGGGCTGTTGAGCCCGAGCGGGCGGACGGCGGCGGGCTACCGGAGCTACAGCGACGACGACCTCGACCGCCTGCAGCGTGTCCTGTTCTATCGCGAACTCGGGTTCGGCCTCGAGACGATCGCGAAGGTGATCGACGACCCGGCGGTCGACGCGATGGAGCATCTTCGGCGCCAGCGGGCGCTGCTCGCCGACCGGATCGGCGAGCTGACCCGGATGGCCGAAACCGTCGAGCGGGTGATCGCGGCGAAGGAGGCCGGCGCCGCGCTGACCGCGGAGGAGCGGTTCGAGGTCTTCGGCGAGTTCCGTGAGCCGGAGGGCTACGCGGAGGAGGCCGTCCGCCGGTGGGGTGACACCCCGCACTGGCGGGCGGCGGCCGTCCCGCGGTCCAAGCAGGAATGGATCGAGGCGGAGAAGCTCCGGGAGGACTGGGTACGGCGGCTTCTCGCCCTCTTCGACTCCGGCGCGCCCGCCGTCGGCCGTGAGGCGATGGAACTCGCCGAGGAGCATCGCCGGATGCTCGCGGCGTTCATGGGGGACTGCGACCTCGCGACGCACCGCGAGCTCGCCAAGCTGTACGCGACCGAGCCGGTCCAGCTCGGCTTCCTGGTGCGTGAGCCGGACCAGCGACCGGGCCTCGGCGAGTACATCCGCGACGCCGTCCACGCCAACGCCGAACGGGTCACGGGATAGCGAATCGGTTACTCCGGCCGTGTCCGGCTCCCACCGGACGGGAACGGCGTGGCGGCTCCGCTTACAGTCGGAGTATGCAGACTTGGTCATCGGTCGACGTGCCCCGTATCCCCGGCACCCCCCGTCCGCTGCGGCTCCACGACACGGCGACGGGGCAGATCCGCCCCACGGCGCCCGGGTCGACCGCCCGGATGTACGTCTGCGGCATCACGCCGTACGACGCCACCCATTTGGGGCATGCCGCCACGTACCTGACATTCGACCTGGTGAACCGCTTGTGGCGGGACGCCGGGCACGACGTCCACTACGTGCAGAACGTGACGGACATCGACGAGCCCTTGTTGGAGCGCGCCGAACGGGACAAGGACGACTGGATCGTCCTCGGCATGCGCGAGACCGCGCTGTTCCGCGAGGACATGACCGCGTTGCGGGTGCTGCCGCCGCGGCAGTTCGTCGGCGCGGTCGAGAGCATCCCGGAGATCGTCGAGGTCATCGCCAAGCTGGTGGCCAACGGCAGCGCCTACCGCGCGGACGACGCGGAGTACCCGGACATCTACTTCGAGCACAACGCGACCGGGCATTTCGGTTCGGAGTCGAACTACGACGCCGAGACCATGGCGAAGTTCTTCGCCGAACGCGGCGGCGACCCGGACCGTCCCGGCAAGCGGCACCCGCTGGACGCGTTGCTGTGGCGGATGGCGCGGCCGGGTGAGCCGTCGTGGGAGTCCGAACTCGGCGCGGGGCGGCCGGGCTGGCACATCGAGTGCAGCGCGATCGCGGTCAACCGGCTCGGCCTCGGCTTCGACGTCCAGGGCGGCGGCTCCGACCTGATCTTCCCCCACCACGAGTACAGCGCCGCGCACGCGGAGGCGGTCGCGGGGGACAGGCCGTTCGCGCGGCACTACGTGCACGCCGGGATGATCGGCCTCGACGGCGAGAAGATGTCGAAGTCGCGCGGGAACCTGGTGTTCGTTTCGCGGCTGCGTGCCGACAAGGTCGACCCGGGCGTGATCCGGCTCGCGCTGTTCGCCGGCCGCTACCGCGAGGACCGTCCGTGGACCGCGCAACTGCAAGCGGACGCCGAGACACGCCTCGCGCGCTGGCGCGAAGCCGTCTCCCTCGGCGACGGCCCGGCGGCGGAGGACACGGTCGCGCGTTTGCGTGATCACCTCACCGACGACCTCGACACGCCCAAGGCGCTCGCGGCCGTCGACGCCTGGGCCGAGCAGGCGCTGACCCGCTCCGGCACCGACCCGGCGGCTCCCGGCCTGATCCGCAACGCCGTCGACGCGCTGCTCGGCATCGAGCTCTGACGAACAGTGTCCGGGGCGGGAACTTCCCCGTCCCGGACACTGTGTATAACGCCCTACACGGCGACGCGTCCGGCCTCCAAGCGGAGGTGCTCGCCCGCCCAATCACGCCGCAGCCACCGATCATGCGATGCGATGACGACGGCACCCGGCGCCGAATCGAGCGCGGTGAACAACTCCTCGGCCAAGGTGAGCGAGATGTGGTTCGTCGGCTCGTCCAGCAGGAGTACCTCTGGCGGGTCGGCGATCAGCAACGCCAGCGCGAGCCGGCGCCGCTGCCCGACCGACAAGGCGCCCACGCGGGTTCCGAGATCGCGAGGGGCCAGCAAACCCAGGCTGCGCAACGGGGGAGCGTCCTCGCCGAGGGCTTCGGCGTAGGTCCGCTGCGCGGTCTTCTCCGGCTCGGCGAACGCGACGTCCTGGGTCAGCATGCCGATCCGCACGCCGCGTCCGGAAAGGACGGTGCCGGAGTCTGGCGTCAGCGAGCCGGCGAGGACGGACAGCAGCGTCGACTTCCCGGCGCCGTTCCCGCCGGTGATCAGGAGCCTCGACGTCGTGGTGACGTCCAAGGTCGACAACCGCAGCCGTCCGGCGATCTCGATGTCCCGCACGGAGATCGCCGTCTTGCCCTCTCCGGGCTCGCCGGTCAGCTCGCCCTGGAAGCGCAGCGGCGCGGGCGGTTTCCGCACCTGGTCGCGTTCCAGTTCGGCCAGCCGCAGCTGGGCGTTGCGGACCCGGCGTGAGATCTGTTTCTGCACCCTCCCGGTCTTGAAGTCGTAGAGCATTTTGGCGTTGTCGCGCTGCGGGCGGTTGTGGGCGACGTTGCGCGCGGTGACGGCCACCGATTCGCGCAGTTCTTTGAGCTCGTCCTGTTCCTCGGCGTAGCGCTGCTCCCAGCGCGCCCGTTCCGCCCGTTTCTGGTCCAGATAGTCGGAATACGTGCCGCCGTACCGGGTCGGGCCACCCAGTGCCGGGTCGAGGTCGACGATGTCGGTGCACACCGCGTCGAGGAACACGCGATCGTGCGACGACAGCACGAGGACGCCGGTCAGCGAGGCGAGATGCTGTTCCAGGAACTCCATCGCCGCGTCGTCGAGGTGGTTCGTCGGTTCGTCCAGGACGAGCGTGCCCGGCCGCCGGATCAGCAGCGCCGCGAGGCCGAGCCTCGACCGTTGCCCGCCGGACAGTGTGCCCAGTTCGCGCGCCGGGTCGATCCCGGCGAGCCCGAGACCCGCGCACACGACCTCGGCCCGCCGGTCGGCGTCCCACAGGTCGTGCGCCTGGGCCCATTCGAGGACGGTGCCGTACTCGTCGAGCACGGCGGCATCGTCCGGGCGATCGGTGAGCGCCGCGGTCAGTGCGTCGAGTCTCGCCGACGCCTGCCGGATCTCGGCGAGCGCGTCGTCGATGACGTCGGAGAACCGTGCGGTGAGCGGGAAAGGCAGCTCCTGCAAGAGGAATCCGAGGTCGTCGCCTCGCAGCACCTCACCGCTCTGCGGCTCTTCGACCCCGGCCAGCAAGCGCAGGAGCGTGGACTTGCCGACGCCGTTCTCGCCGACCAGGCCGAGCCGCTGTCCTGCCGAAGCGGTCAGGTTGACGCCGTCGAGGACGACGCGGGCACCGTAGGAGTGGACGAGGTCCTTGGCGATCAGGGAAAGAGACATACGACATCACCGTGTTTCTCGGACATGAGGATCCCCGCCGGGCCTCGTGGCATACGGGAGCGATGCTCGACCGGAGCCGCCTCGGAGCGGGAAGGTGCGATGTCAGTTGTCCATGATGGGAGCAGTCTAACGCAACCTATGTAGCGTTAGTCAACCCCTTTTTCGGATCGCAGGCGAGCGGCCTCCTGCTCGGCGAACGCGCGCCCGTCGGTCATGACGCCGAGAAGCGCCGTCAGCTGCCGGCGGTCGAGCCTGCCGAGGCGGTCACCGAAGAAGCGGGCCATGGGGGAGTAGAGGTCGGCGACCTCGGCCAGCCGGTCGGGTAGCGGGCGGATCACGAGACGGCGCCGGTCGGCGGGATCGGGGACGCGTTCGACCAGACGCCGTTCCTCCATGCGGTCGAGCATCCGGGTCACCGCCCCCGTGGTCATGCCGAGCGCTCGCGCCAGGCCGGTCGGCGAAGTCGTGGCGCCGCTGATGACCAGCTGGAGCCCGTGCAGTTCGGTCGCGCTGATCCCGAGCCGTTCCGCCATGGCCGTCTGGAACAGGACGGTGGCGCTGACGAACCGGGGGATCTCTAAGGCGGCCGAGGTGGCGAGTTCTCGCTGGTCAGGCATGTGCTTCCTTGCTCAGTAGTTGAACGGTGCAGTTACTGCGCTAGGCAGCAACTGCTTCAGCAAGGGTATAGAGGCTTACTTGACATCCCATCGGCCACCTGTAAATCTGAAAGAGAACTTTCGAAAGACTACTTTCAGATTGGATCGGTCGATGACCGGGTTGCCGCCGCGCAAGCGGATCGAAGACGTCGAGCTGATGCGGGCGCTGGCGCATCCGCTGCGGTCGGCGCTGGTGGACCACCTCATGGCGGTCGGTCCTCGGACCGCCAGCGAATGCGCGGCGGCCGTCGGCTCGACGGCCTCGAACTGCAGCTGGCATCTCCGCCAGCTGGCGCAGCACGGTCTCGTGGAGCGGGTCGAGGGGGAGGACGGGCGGGAGCGCCCGTGGCGGGCGTGCCAGGTCGGCATCGAGTTCGGCGACGACCCGGAGCTGCACGGGGCGCAACTGGCGGTCGTGGGCACCACCCTCGCGCGGGAAAAGGAGCTGACCGAGCGTTATCTCGACGCCGCCGACCGGCTCGACAAGGAATGGCGGGACGCGTCGGGGATCAGCAACTACTCGCTGCGGGTGACCGCGGCGGAGCTGGACGAGCTGGTGCGGGGGATCGACGCGCTCGTGCGGCCCTATGTCGGCGCGATCCGTGAAGACGCTCCCGCCGAGGCCCTCCCGGTCCACTTGGGACTGCGGGCGTTCCTCCGCATCGACGCCGAGGGGAAGCCGAGCAGATGAAACCGTTGAGAGAACCCGCCTTCGCGCGGTTGTGGATCGCCGCCTTCTTCTCCGAGACCGCCGAGTGGATGCTGCAGATCGCGTTGCCGGTGTTCGTCTTCCAGGCCACCGGTTCGGCGGCCACGACGGCGTTGAGCATCGTCCTCGGCCTGGTGCCCGCGGTGCTGCTGAGCCCGGTCGCCGGCGTGATCGCGGATCGGTGGAACCGGCGGCTGGTGCTGTGCGTGGTGTGCGCGGGGCAGGCGTTCGTGGCGCTGCCGCTGCTGTTCGTCGCGTCCGGCGGTCCGGTGTTCGTGATCTACGGGGTGATGGCCGCGCAGGCGGGTCTGGCCTCGTTGTTCGAACCCGCCCGCAACGCGCTGGTGCCCGAACTGGTCGCGCCCGGCGAGCTGATCGGCGCCAACGGCCTGATGAGCATCAACGGCAGCGTCGCGCGCCTCGCCGGCGGCTGGGCGGGCGGCCTCCTGCTCGGGTTCGGCGGCCTGGGCTGGGTCGTGGTGGCCTATCTCGGCGTGCTGGTGATCGGCTCGGCCCTGCTGGCGCGCCCGTTCCCGCGCGTCGCCGCGCCGAAAGCGGCCGGACCGCATGAGCCGGTGCTGCGAGCCTGGATCGACGGGCTTCGCGAGATCGGCCGCGAAGGGCGCCTTCGCCTCGCCGGTGTCGTCGTGGTGCTGACGTCCCTGGCGCAGGGGATGTTCCTGGTGCTGTTCGTGGTGTTCGTACTCGACATCCTCGACGGCACCGAAGGCGACGTCGGCCTGTTGCGCGGCGTGCAGGCCCTCGGCGGGCTGGCCGCGGGATTCGCCGTCGCCACCATCGCCCGCAAGGTCGCGCCCGCCGCTCTGCTCGGCTGGGGCGGTCTGGCGCTCGGCCTGCTGTCGGCCGTGATCTGGAACCTGCCCGCGCTCACAGTGTCGCTGCCGCTGGGTGTCTTCATCGGACTCTTCGGTGTGGTCGGCGCTCCCGGAGTGCTCGCGGGCTCCGGTCTGCTCTCGCTGGTCCAGACCGCCGCGTCGCCTGAGCGGTCCGGCCGGGTGCTGAGCACCGTCTTCGCCGGGACGGCGGGGTTCACGGCACTGGGCGCGTTGCTGACAGGAGCCCTGCTCGACGTGCTGGGCACCGGCGTCCTGCTGAACGTCCAAGCGGGTCTGCACACCGTCTCGGCACTGGTCGTGCTGGGCGTGTCGGCGTCGGGCAGGTTACGCCGTGACGCGATTCCGGCGGTTCCCCGGTCCGGGTGAAGCTACGGTGGTGGAGTGCCGCATCTCTTCGCCACCAGCGACCTCCACGTCACCCATGAGGGCAACGCCCCGCTCGTCGACGAGGTCGTCCCCCGTACCCCCGACGACTGGCTGCTCGTGGCCGGTGACGTCGCCGAACGCGCCGAATCCGTGATCGGGGTGCTCAAGACCTTGCGTGAACGCTTCGCGAAGGTCGTCTGGGTGCCCGGAAACCACGAGCTGTGGACCACCCAGAAGGATGAATGTCAGCTGCGGGGACAGGCACGCTACGAGCACCTGGTCGAGCGCTGCCGCGAGATCGACGTCCTCACCCCGGAGGACCCGTATCCGGTGTGGGAACACCAGGAGAAGCCGCTGACGATCGCCCCGCTGTTCGTGCTGTACGACTACAGCTGGCGCACCCCCGCCGCCGACGGCCTGCCGATGCTGGCGGCCATCGAGCAGGCGCGTGAGGCCGGCGTGCTGTGCACGGACGAGTTCTTCCTGCACCCGGACCCCTATCCCAGCAGGCAGGCGTGGTGCGCCGACCGGGTGAAGATCAGCACGGAACGGCTGGAGGCGATCCCCGAGGACCACGGGACGATCCTCATGTCGCACTGGCCGCTGCACCGTCACCCGACCGAGCCGCTGTACTTCCCGGAATTCGCGCTCTGGTGTGGGACGACGGAGACCGAGGACTGGCACCGGCGTTTCCGGGCGGAGGTCGCCGTCTACGGGCACCTGCACATCCCGCGCTCCACGGAGGCGGATGGAGTGCGCTTCGAAGAGGTTTCGCTCGGTTACCCGCGTGAGTGGCGGAAGCGGTCGCGCGGGCCGATCCCGCTGCGGCGCATCTTCTGACGCCTCGTGAGTGGCTAGGACGGTTCTAACCGTCCTAGCCACTCACGAGACCGGTGGTTCAGCCGCGTCCGGGACCGTCCTGGCCGGGACGCCGCCGCCGCAGGTACCGCTCGAACTCGGCCGCGATCTTGTCCCCGCTCACGTCGTCCAGCGTGAACTCGGTCTCCGCGTCGCCGCGCTCCTCGAGCCCCCGGACGTACTCGCTGATCTCCTCGTCCTCCTCGGCCATCTCGGTGACCGTCCGCTGCCACTCCTCGGCCTGCTCGGGCAGGGCGCCGAGCGGGATCTCGACGTCGAGGACGTCTTCGAGCTTGTGCAGCAGCGCCAGCGTGGCCTTGGGCGACGGCGGGTGCGAGACGTAGTGCGGCACGGCCGCCCAGATCGACACGGCCGGGACGCCCGCCTGCACGCAGTAGTCCTGCAGGACTCCCACGATGCCGGTCGGTCCCTGGTAGTTGTTCAGCTCCAGGCCGAACTGCGAAGCGGTGTCCTTGTCGTACGCCGTCCCGGTGACCGGGACAGGACGAGTGTGCGCGGTGTCGGCTAGGAGCGCGCCGAGGGTGACGACCGTGGCGACTTCGAGTTGCTGGATGTGCTCCAGCAGTTCGCCGCAGAAGGCGCGCCACCGCATGTTCGGTTCCGGCCCCTGGACCAGCACGATGTCGCGGCTGAAGCCTTCCGGGCGGCACACCGAGAGCCGCGTGGTCGGCCAGTCGACCCTTCGGGTGACGCCGTCCACCATGCGTACGGTCGGTCTGCTGACCTGGAAGTCGTAGTACTCGTCAGGACTCAGCTCGCTCAGCGGTGTCGCATCCCAGTTGAGCTGGAGATGCTCGACCGCCCGGCTGGCCGCGTCACCTGCGTCGTTCCATCCTTCGAAGGCGACGATCATGATCGGCTTGGTGTCATCCGGGTGGTCGCGGCCGGGCCGCTGGGTCTCGTCGACGGGCTCACTCACCGGACCAGCCTACGACCAGGCGACCGTGTGGCGTTGGGCATGTCCGGTGGCGTTTCGCTGGGAGGAACCGTACCCAACCGTCGTACAGGACATTTCGGGCAGCCACCTCGCCGCCGACGTGAATCCGTCTCGGCTACCGTGGGCCCGGAGAAGGTCCATCCGATCGTGAGGGGGAACCGTGACCGAACCGTCCACACTGGACGGACTCGCCGCCGTGCTGTGGGATATGGACGGCACGCTGGTCGACTCGGAGAAGCTGTGGGACGTCGCGCTCTACGAGGCCGTCGAAAGCCTCGGCGGCACCCTGACCGAGGAACAGCGCCTGAGTCTCGTCGGGTCCAATATGGACGACACGGCCGCGTTCCTCCTCGAGGTCTGCGGCAGGCCTGTCACACCCGAGTCGATCACGGAGATGGGGGAGTGGATCCGCCGCCGCACGGCGAATCTGTTCGACGGCCCGCTCCCGTGGCGCCCCGGCGCACAGGAACTGCTCGAACTGTTGCGCGACAACGGTGTCCCGATGGCCCTGGTCACTTCCACCGAACGGTCGCTGACCGAACTCGCGCTCAACACCATCGGCCGCGAGCACTTCGCCGCCACGGTCTGCGGCGACGAAGTCGATGGTCTGAACAAGCCGAACGCCAGGCCGTATCAGCTGGCCGCGGAGTTGCTGGGAGTCCCGGCATCCCGGTGTGTCGCGATCGAGGATTCACCGCCGGGCGCGGCTTCCGCGGCCGCGGCGGGCTGCACGGTGGTGGTGATCCCGAACGACGTCGACGTCGAACCGGGTGAACGGCGCGTGTTCCGCTCGTCGCTGGTGGGTCTCGACGTGCCGTCGCTGACCGCGCTCCTGCCCTGACCGCCATGTCGCATTTCCGCTAGACCCCGCCCCGTGCGGTCGGTGATGCTTGCCGGGTGCATGAGAATTTCGAACGCTGCGTCTGGGCGGTCCAGTCGAAGGACGCCCGGTTCGACGGCTGGTTCTTCACCGCGGTCCTGACGACGCGGATCTACTGCCGGGCCAGTTGCCCGGTGGTCCCGCCCAAACCGGAGAACATGACGTTCTATCCGAGCGCGGCGGCCGCGCAGGAGGCCGGGTTCCGCGCCTGCAAGCGCTGCCGTCCGGACGCGAGCCCGGGCTCGCCGCAGTGGAACGAGCGCGCGGACCTGGTGGCCAGGGCGATGCGGCTGATCGCCGACGGCGTCGTCGACACCGACGGCGTGAGCGGGCTGGCCGCCCGGCTGGGCTACAGCGTCCGGCAGGTGGAGCGCCATGTGCGCGCCGAACTCGGCGCCGGTCCGCTCAGCCTCGCCCGCGCCCAGCGGGCGCAGACCGCGCGGCTGCTCATCGAGACGACCGGTCTGTCGATGATCGACGTCGCCCTCGCCGCGGGCTTCGGCAGCGTCCGCACCTTCAACGACACGGTGCGAGAGGTCTTCGCCCTGTCGCCGACGGAGTTGCGGGCCCGGGTCCGCACGGCGCCTGCCATCGCGCCCGGAACGCTGAGCCTGCGCTTGCCGTACCGGAAGCCGTTGTTCCCGGACAACCTGTTCGGGCATCTGGTCGCGACAGGCGTCCCCGGCGTCGAAGAATGGCGCGACGGCGCGTACCGCCGGACGCTGCGGCTCCCGCACGGCCCCGCCGTCGTCGCGCTCAAGCCGGGGGACGGCTACATCGGCTGCCGGCTCACGCTCTCGGACCTGCGGGATCTCTCGACCGCGATCAGCCGTTGCCGTCGCCTGCTCGACCTCGACGCGGACCCGGTCGCGGTCGACGAGGCTTTGGCGACGGACCCGTTGCTCGAGCCGCTTGTGGCCGCCGCGCCGGGCAGACGGGTGCCGAGGACGGTCGATGGTGACGAGTTCGCCGTCCGCGCCGTACTGGGCCAACAGGTGTCCACCGCCGCGGCCCGCACCCACGCCGCCCGCCTGGTCCTCGCGCACGGCGCCCCCGTCGACGACCCGGACGGCGGCCTCACGCACCTCTTCCCGGACGCCGCCGCGCTCGCGGACATCGATCCGGAAAGCCTCGCGATGCCGCAGAGCCGCAAGCGGACTCTGCTCGGTCTCGTGGCCGAGCTGAACGAAGGCGACCTCGACCTCGGCGCGGGAAGTGACTGGCAGCGAGCCCGCGAGCGGTTGCACGCGCTGCCCGGTTTCGGCCCGTGGACCGTCGAGAGCATCGCGATGCGCTCGCTCGGTGATCCGGACGCCTTCCTGCCGACCGACCTCGGCGTCAAGGTCGCCGCGAAGGGGCTCGGGCTGGGCCCGGCCGCGTTCGCCACGCACGCCGAACGCTGGCGTCCGTGGCGCGCCTACGCCGTCCAACACCTCTGGGCGACCGGAGATCACCCGATCAACCGGCTGCCCGCCGCCTGAATTTCCGAGGAACGCCATGCGCACGCACACCGTCATCGACAGCCCGTACGACAAGCTGACCCTGGTCGCGGAAGGCGAAAGCCTCTGCGGGGTGTACATGGTCCAGCAGCGGCATCGCCCGGCCGAGGAGACGTTCGGCCATCCGGACCCGGGTTCACGGATCTTCGTGGACACCGAGAAACAACTGAAGGAGTACTTCGCCGGTCAGCGGACGAATTTCGATCTTCCGCTGAGCTTCGGCGGCACCGCGTTCCAGCAGATGGTCTGGGAAGGACTGCTCGGGATCCCGTATGGCGAGACGGTCTCCTACGGCCAGCTCGCCGACCGGCTCGGCAGGCCCAGCGCGTCGCGCGCGGTCGGGCTCGCGAACGGGAAGAACCCGATCAGCATCATCGTGCCGTGCCATCGGGTGATCGGTTCCAACGGCGATCTCACCGGTTACGGCGGCGGCGTCCAACGGAAGCGGCAGCTGCTCGACTTCGAGCGAGGTGGCGCGGCGCTGTTCTGAAGTGTGACGCGACCGGCACCACACCGGCCCGGGGCAGCGCGGCGCGGGCGCGGATGGAAGGATCTCCAGACTGTGAAGACCTTCGATGAGCTGTTCGCCGAGCTTGCCGACCGCGCCCGCACGCGGCCCGACGGTTCCGGCACCGTCGCCGCGCTCGACGCGGGAGTGCACGCGCAGGGCAAGAAGGTGCTCGAAGAGGCGGGCGAGGTGTGGATCGCCGCCGAGCACGAATCCGACGACAGGCTCGCCGAGGAGATCTCACAGCTGCTGTACCGCGTACAGGTGCTCATGCTCGGCCGAGGACTGTCGACAGAGGACGTGTACCGGTACCTGTGACGCCTTCGCGTCCGGAGAACCAAGGAGAAGCAATGCTGCGTGTCGCCGTGCCGAACAAGGGAGCCCTCGCCGCCGCCGCGTCGGAGATGCTCGGAGAGGCCGGCTACCGCAGGCGACATGAGGCTCGCGACTTGACCGTGCTCGACACGGTCAACGAGGTCGAGTTCTTCTTCTTGCGCCCCAAGGACATCGCGATCTACGTCGGGTCCGGCGAGCTGGATCTCGGCATCACCGGCCGCGACCTCGCACTCGACTCCGGCGCCCCGGTCGAAGAGATCCTCGGCCTCGGCTTCGGCGGTTCCACCTTCCGGTACGCCGCGCCCGCGGGCCGGGAGTGGAAGGCCGAAGACCTGCACGGCAAGCGGCTCGCGACGTCGTACCCGCGCCTCGTGCGCGAGAACCTGAAGCAGCACGGGGTGGAGGCGGAGGTCATCCGCCTCGACGGCGCCGTCGAGATCTCGATCCAGCTCGGCGTCGCCGACGCCATCGCGGACGTCGTCGAGTCCGGCCGTTCGTTGCGCCAGCACAACCTCGTGGCCTTCGGGGATCCGATCTGCGTGTCGGAGGCGGTACTGCTGCAGCGGGCCGGCACCGAGCACACCCGGCCGAAGGACCAGCTGAAGGCACGGCTCCAGGGTGTCGTCTTCGCCCAGCACTACATGATGCTGGACTACGACTGCCCGCGGTCCCTGCTGGACGCGGCCATCGCGATCACGCCGGGGCTCGAGTCGCCGACCGTCGCGCCGCTGGCGGACGAAGACTGGGTGGCCGTGCGGGCGATGGTGCCGCGCAAGGAGGTCAACCGGATCATGGACGAACTCGCGGAGACCGGCGCCAAGGCCGTCCTGGCTTCGGACATCCGGGCCTGCCGCCTCTGAGGCGTCGTGAGTGGTAAGGACGGTTCTAACCGTCCTTACCACTCACGAGCTCAAGGTGTCAGCGGGGACGGTTGGGCTTCTTGGGCATCAGGTCGTAGAGCTTCTTGCGAGCCCCGTTGTCCTTCGCGCTGCGCGTCACCGACACCTCGGTGATGAAGTCCTCGAAGACGAACTCCTCGTCCGCGGGCACGATCGCCGCGGCCGGATGGTTCTGCAGGTAGCCGTCCAGTGTCGCCGCGATCTCCCGGAACGACAGCGCCTGCAAGGTTTCCGGCGCGTACGTCGTCACCGGGACGCCGTGCGCGGCGGCCTCGTTCATCACGACGCCGAGCGGGACGTGCGACAGCATCGGGATCCCGAACGCGTACAGCTCCTGCAACGCCGCCGCCGCGTAGTGCGAGATCGGGCGGCGGTACAGACCGGGTACGAGGCCGTAGTAGGCGATCGGCGGACGGCCGACGGTCTGTTCGACGTAACGCACCTGGTCCGCGAGCAGGCGCAGCGCGCGGATACTCGTCCGGTCCGGCTGCACCGGCACGAGGATGCCGTGTGAAGCGGCGAGCGCGTTGTTGGTCAGGACGTCGAGCGCGGGCGGGCAGTCGATGATGATGTGGTCGTAGTTCGCGAACTGGATGACCCTGGCCAGCTGCCAGCCGGGTACGCGGAACTGGTCCAGCCGCCGGATCAGGTCGAACATGCCCGGTGAGGTCGGGATGACGTCGAACGCGCCGCCTCTGCCGAGGTTGCTGCGCGGATGCCGCACGGCGAGTTCCTCGATGGGCCCCTTCCACACCTTGGTCAGGGCTTTGGCCAGGCTGGGCATGTCGTGCGCCACCTCGTCCAGCCCGAGGAGTTCGGTGGTCGCGTGGCCCTGTGGGTCGAGGTCGATCAGCAGCACCCGGCGACCGCGTTCGGCCAGTGCGGCCGCCGCGCCCACGCTGAGTGAGGTCTTGCCGACCCCGCCTTTCTGGTTGACCACCGAGGTGATCTGCATGCCGAAGCGCTCCCTGTGTCTGTTGTTCCGGGAAGGCTATTGGAAACCCGCCGAGAAAGCGCGTCTATCAGCCCGCCTGTCGCGGTCGCACCAGGAGAGCCTGAGCGCCGGAGGCGAGCGGGCCCGAGGCGTCGTGCAGCGTGGTGGTCGCCGTCCCGATGCCGTTCGGGCCGACCAGGGTGGCCGCGTCGACGCCGATCCAGTCGCCCAGCGGCGGGCGGCGGAGGTGCACCGTCAGCTCGGAGTTGATGAACCACCACTCACGCGGATCCAGGAAGTTCGAGATCCCGTTGCCCGAGTCCGCCAGGACGAACAGCCGCTGCAGCGGGCTCGGCTTCTCCCCGTCGACGAGCGCCACGCGCTGACGGCCCCAGACGGTCGCCGGCCCCGCCGCGTCGAGCGCGCCCTTGACCCGCCGCCACTCGACGGCGTCGAGGTACCCGCCGTGCCAGCCCTCCGGCCAGGAGGACGCCGGCAGCCCCTCCGGCGAGGGCAGCGCCGGGCCTTCCGCGGTGGCCACCGCCGTGGTGTCCGAAGTCGCGATCCGCCACGCCGACGCACGGGCGACGACCCGCTCCCCATGGGCGAGCTCGGCGACCAGCCATTCGACCGACCGGCCCGGCCGCTCCACCCACGCCCGCACCGAAAGCTCCTTCAGCGGCGCGGGCCCGAGGATCTCGACCGTCACCCGTGCCAGCTGGCTCGCGTGCGGCGCTTCGACCTCTTCGAGCGCGCGGACCAGCAACGCCGAGGGCGGCCCGAAGTGCTGTGCGTCCGGGGTCCAAGGGCCTGCGGTATGCGGGGTCGGGAGAAAGACGCCGTCACCCGACGGCATGTAGAAGGCTTCTGTCACAAGGGCACTCTAAGGGCAAAGAGCACTCTAATCCGCACGGTCCAATACGGACTCTTCGCCGGGATCCGGCTCCGGCCAGCCGGGATACGGCGGGGGAGTGCCGCCGTACTGCGGGCAGAGCGCCTGGTGATCACACCACGCGCAGAGTTTGCTCGGATTCGGGCGGAAATCACCGGTCTTGCCCGCTTTGAGGATCGCCTGCCAGATCGCCTCCAGCGTGCGCTCGAAGCGGATCAGCTCACCCTCGTCGGGCGTGTAGGCCAGGGACTGCCCGTCGGTGAGGTACATCAGTTTCAGCTGGCGTGGCACGACGCCGCGAAGCCGCCAGAGGACCACGGCGTAGAACTTCATCTGGAACATCGCCTTGGCCTCGCCGATCTCGCGGGGCGCGGCGCCGGTCTTGTAGTCGACGACCCGGATCTCGCCGGTAGGCGCGACGTCCAGCCTGTCGACGTAGCCTCGAAGCAGAACTCCTGAGCCCAGCTCGATCTCGACGTGCAGCTCGCACGCCTCGGGCTCCAGCCGGCGCGGATCTTCGAGGCCGAAGTAGGTGTCGACGAGCTGCTCGGCCGACGAGAGCCACGACGTGACGGCGTCGGGATCGTCCTGGTCGAACAGCTCGATCCATTCCGGACGTTCCGCGGACAGGTCCTCCCAAGCCGGCGCGAGCAGCTCTTTGGCCTGCGGAGGAGTGCGATCGGCTTGGGGAAGGGAGAACAGGCGCTCCAGCACGGAATGCACCAGCGTGCCGCGCAGCTGGGCCTTCGTCGGGATCTCGGGCAGTCTGTCGACCGCGCGGAAGCGGTAGAGCAGCGGGCACTGTTTGAAGTCGCTGGCACGCGACGGGGACAGGGCCGGCCGACGGCGCGGGACTTCGGCGCCGGGCGGCGGATCGGCGGTGACCGTGTCGGTGTCGGGCATGGGAGGAGCGTATCGCCGGGCACCGACGGTTTCGGGACCGCAACGCACCGGAGCGGCATGACCGACACCACCCGGACGGGAAGGGCGGGTTACCGGCACCCCACACCTGGGCATCTACGCTCTGACACATGGCGGTGACGGGTGAGCAGGGCCCGCCTCGACGAGGCGTGGCACCAGAGGGCGGGCTCCTGCTGTTCCGCGTCTCCGGGATCCCCGTGCTGCTGGCCCCTTCGTGGTGGGTCGGCTCCCTGATCATCGTGGTGCTCTACACACCGTTGGTCGAGCGGTTCCTGCCCGGCGCGACGACGCTGACCTCGTGGCTGCTGGCGGCCGCGTTCGCGGTCCTTCTCGGACTTTCGGTGCTCGCCCACGAACTCGGGCACTGCCTGGTCGCGCTGCGGCTCGGCATCCCGGTCCGGCGCCTGCGGCTGTTCCTGCTCGGCGGCCTTTCCGAGGTCGCCAGGACACCCCGCGAGCCGAGGCAGGAAGGGCTCGTCGCCGCCGCGGGACCGATCGTTTCGCTGCTGCTGGGCGGTTTCTGCGGTCTGCTCATGTTCGCCGTCCCGCCGGAAAGCGCGGCTTGGCTGCTCATCGCCGAATGCGCGGTCGCGAACTTCGCCGTCGGGATCTTCAATCTCCTGCCGGGGCTTCCGCTCGACGGCGGCAGGCTGGTCCGCGCCGGGGTCTGGGCGGCGACCGGCCGCCGTGAGCGGGGCACGCGGGCGGCGGTCGTCGGTGGCGGTGTCGTCGCCGCGGGACTGGTCGTCTGGGCGCTGTGGGGGCTGGCCGCGGGCAGTGAGGACCGCTGGCTCCGGCTCGGTGTCTGCGTGGTGACGGCGTGGTTCGTGATCCTCGGCGCCCGAAGCGAACTCGCCGCCGAAACACGCCGCGGCTGGCCCGAAGGTGTGCGGCTGAGCGAACTCGTCCGCCCTGTTCTCCAACTTCCGGCGGAAAGCCCCGTCTCGGACGCGCTGGCCGCTTCGGCGGGCCGCGGGGTGGTCCTGGTTCGTGCCGACGGCGTCGCGGCGGGCCTGCTCGACGAGACGGCCGCGGCACAGCTCGCCGGAACGTCGCCGCACGCGCCCGCGGAGATGGCCGCGGAGCCGATCCGCGCCGACACCGTGCTGCTTTCGTCGGAGTCGGGGGAGGAGATCGCCGAGCGGGTCCGGGAAACGGCCGCGTGGCAGTTCCTCGTGGTGGACGACGAAGGCAGGCCCGCGGGGGTGCTCAGGCGCGAAGACCTGCGCGCCGCGCTGACCCGGAGCCGACCCCCGGCGTAGCGCGGTGCGGCCACCTGCGAGGATCGGTCGTCCCGTCCGAGGTACTCCTTCCCGCCGAGGACGGCATGGCTCAGCATTCGCGCGTATGGAGGTTCAGTGTCGGTCCGAGGGCCGTTTCGTGTTGGTGACCGGGTTCAGCTGACCGACTCCAAGGGGCGGCACTACACCATGGTCCTCGCCGAGGGACAGCAGTATCACACCCATCGCGGTGCGCTGGCGCACGACGACGTGATCGGTGCGCAGGAGGGTTCGGTCGTCACTTCGGCCGGCGGCAGCCACTATCTGGCGCTTCGCCCGCTGCTGCCGGACTACGTGTTGTCGATGCCGCGAGGCGCGCAGGTGATCTACCCGAAGGACGCCGCGCAGATCGTGATGTGGGGCGACATCTTTCCGGGCGCCCGAGTGCTCGAGGCGGGTGCCGGCTCCGGCGCGCTGACCTGTTCGCTGCTGCGGGCGGTCGGTGCGGAAGGGACCGTGCAGTCCTACGAGATCCGGGACGACCACGCCGAACACGCCGAGCGGAACGTCGAGAAGTTCTTCGGCCACAAGCCGGACAACTGGTCGCTGACGGTCGCGGACCTGTCGACGCACACCGGCGAGGTCGACCGCGTCGTCCTCGACATGCTGGCGCCCTGGGACCAGTTGGAGACGGTCGCCGCGCATCTGGTGCCGGGCGGCGTGCTCACGGTCTATGTGGCGACGGTCACACAACTTTCGCGGATCACGGAAGCCTTGCGGGACCAGCAGTGCTGGACCGAGCCGGAATCGTGGGAGACCCTCATGCGGCCCTGGCACGTCGTGAGCCTCGCGGTGCGGCCGGACCATCGGATGGTCGCGCACACCGCGTTCCTGCTGACGGCGCGCCGCCTGGCGGACGGCACCGTTTCGCCGCGGGTGCACCGCCGCTCCGGCAAGGGCTGATCGGACGGCTCCCGGCAGACCTGGCAGTACGTGAAGGCCCCCTTCACTGCGCCAGGCGCAGTGAAGGGGGCCTTCACGTACTGCGGACCCGAAACGCCACCCCGGAATGTCAGGGCACGCACCATTTCCCGCCCTGCTTCTTGAGCGGAAACGGCGTGTCCTTCTGCCCGCCGACGCCTTCGACGTGGACGGTCACGGTGGCGGAGTCGCCGCTGACCACCGGCGGATCAGGGACGGTCGCGGTCACCTTGCCCGCCGCCGACCATTTCCGGCCGAGTTCGGCCAGATCGGCCGACGACTGCTGGACGCAGGTGAGTTTCCCGAACGCGGTCGCGTCGTGGTTGACGATGGCCGCGGCGATCGCCTTGCCGACCACCTCGACCGCCGCCACGTCCGGATCCACCGGAACCGGACGGGACGAAGCGGGCGGTGGTGCAGGCGTGCCGGTGTTCGACGCGGCCGGGTCGGAGCCGGAGGGGGCCACCAGGAGCAGCCCCACCACGACCCCGGCCGCGACCGCGCCACAAACCACCGCCACGGCGGTCAGCTTGTGGCTCACCGTCACGGACAGGTCACTTCTTGTCGGCCTTGATGTCCTTGAGGCACCACAGGTTCGATTCCTTGGCCGCCGTGATCGTGCCCTCCGCCATCTTGGTGCCCTGGGTGGCGCGGTAACGGCCGGTCGCCCGGTCGCCGCTTTCCTTGGCGGGCTCGGTGATCTCGAGCTTGATGGGGTCGAGCGGCTTGCCCTCGTCCTTGGTGTTCTCGCTACGGCAGATCAGGTCGAGGAACGTCTTCTTGTCACCCGCGCTGTAGGAGGTCGCGGCGCTTTCGAAGACTTCCTGCGGCGTGGCCTTGCCGCCGGGCGCCGGACCTGAGCTCTTGGTCGACGACGTGCTGGGCGAGCTGGACCTCGTCCGGGTCGAGCTCGGCTTCTGCGACGACGAGGACGGCGCTGCCGACGGGGCGGCGCTGCTGGTGGGCGGCGCGGCGGTCGGGTTGTCGTCACCCGAGTTCAGCGCGATGACCAGTGCGGTGACACCACCACCGACGAGAACGACCGCGCCGATCGCGATGCCGACGATCAGGCCGGTCTTCTTTTTCTTGGGTGGCTCTCCGCCGCCGAACCCGCCTTCCTGCGGGTAGGCGTTGTAGCCGCCCTGCTGCCCGTACGGATCCGGCTGGCCGAACTGCTGCGTGCCGCCGGGGTATCCCTGCTGGGGCTGAGGACCGCTCTGCGGATAGCCGCCTTGCTGCTGGCCGTACGGGTCCTGTCCGTACTGGCCGCCACCGGGGTATCCCTGTTGCGGCTGGGGGCCGCTCTGCGGGTACCCGCCCTGTTGGCCGTACGGATCTTGTCCGTAGCCGCCGGGCTGCTGCGGCGGGTAAGTCATGGCTGGTGCCCCCTAGCTGTTCTGCGAAAATGCTCAACATGACCTGCGGGTCCGCCTCCCCGGCGAACGTCGCCCGATGCTAGCCATCGAGCCGGATCGCCGCTCGATTAGGGCCGAACTGATACCGGAATCCCGTTTGCACCCGGACGGAGCCGGGTATTCCGCCGCAGGTCAGGCCAGGTGGACGGATTGTGACCATGAGTGCGCCGGACCCGGCACCGGGATGGCCTCTTGCGCGGCGCGAAGGTACGTGCTGGCGGGCCGTCCGGAACGCGACGCGCCGATCTTGTGATGCGGAAAGGCCTTTTATTGTCGGTGATCGCCGGTACCGTGGAATGAAAAGCACTCCGAGGAGGTGCCCGATGCATCATGACCTTCCCGGAGGTCGGCGCGAGGAGGCCGACCCTTCAGAAACGACCGGAGCTGGAATCACGTCCGACGAGCAGGCACGTCAAGTCCGCTTCCTCGAGGAGGAAGTCGCCCTGCTGCGCCGGAAGCTCACCGATTCGCCACGTCAGAACCGAGTGCTGGAGCAGCGACTCGCCGAGGCGTCGGAACGAGTGAGCCAACTCACGGAACGCAACACGAAACTGGTCGAGACGCTCCGCGAGGCGCGTGGCCAGTTGCTCGCGTTGCGAGAGGAGGTCGACAGGCTGGCCCAGCCTCCGAGCGGTTACGGCGTGTTCGTCACCGCGTACGAGGACAACACGGTGGACGTGTTCACCGCGGGCCGCAAAATGCGGGTTTCGGTCTCACCCGCGGTCGAGGTCTCGTCGCTTCAGCGCGGACAGGCGTTGCGGCTCAACGAGGCACTGACCGTCGTCGAGGGCGGTGACTTCGAGCGGATCGGCGAGGTCTGCGCGCTGCGCGAGGTGCTGGCCCCGGACGTCGAGGGCGGCAGCCCCCGTGCGCTCGTGGTCGGGCACGCGGACGAGGAGCGGGTCGTCCTGCTCTCCGATCCGCTGGCCGAACAGCCCCTCAAGCCGGGCGATTCCCTGCTGGTGGACTCGAAAGCCGGTTACGCCTACGAACGCGTGCCGAAGGCGGAGGTCGAGGATCTCGTGCTGGAGGAGGTGCCCGACGTCCGGTACGAGGACATCGGTGGCCTGACCCGGCAGATCGAGCAGATCCGCGACGCCGTCGAGCTTCCGTTCCTGCACGCTGATCTCTACCAGGAGTACCAGTTGCGTCCGCCGAAGGGCGTCCTGCTCTACGGGCCTCCTGGCTGCGGTAAGACCCTCATCGCCAAGGCGGTGGCCAACTCGCTCGCCAAGAAGGTCGCGGAAGCCCGCGGCGACGCGGCGGACGGGAAGTCCTACTTCCTGAACATCAAGGGTCCGGAACTGCTGAACAAGTTCGTCGGGGAGACCGAGCGGCATATCCGCCTGATCTTCCAGCGGGCTCGGGAAAAGGCCTCCGAAGGCACCCCGGTGATCGTGTTCTTCGACGAGATGGACTCGATCTTCCGCACCCGCGGTTCGGGCGTGTCCTCCGACGTGGAGACCACGATCGTCCCGCAGCTGCTTTCGGAGATCGACGGTGTGGAAGGCCTGGAGAACGTCATCGTCATCGGCGCCTCCAACCGCGAGGACATGATCGACCCGGCGATCCTGCGGCCGGGCCGGCTCGACGTCAAGATCAAGATCGAGCGTCCGGACGCCGAAGGCGCGAAGGACATCTTCTCCAAGTACCTGTCCGATGGCCTGCCCATCCACGCGGACGACCTCGCCGAGTTCGGCGGGGACCGCAGGGCGACGTTCGACGCGATGATCCAGCACACGGTCGAGCGGATGTACGAGGAGACGGACGAAAACCGGTTCCTCGAGGTCACCTACGCCAACGGTGACAAGGAAGTCCTGTACTTCCGCGACTTCAACTCGGGCGCGATGATCCAGAACATCGTGGACCGGGCGAAGAAGTCGGCGATCAAGTCGGTGCTGGAGACCCAGCAGCCCGGCCTGCGCGTGCAGCACCTGCTGGACGCGATCGTCGACGAGTTCGCGGAGAACGAGGACCTGCCCAACACCACCAACCCGGACGACTGGGCCCGGATCTCCGGCAAGAAGGGCGAGCGGATCGTGTACATCCGCACGCTCGTCACCGGCAAGAACCAGGATTCGGGGCGGGCGATCGACACCGCCACGAACACCGGTCAGTACCTGTAGGGCAAGCCGAAAGGGCCCTTCGCCGCAGCCTTCTGCGGCGAAGGGCCCTTTCGCGTCACGCGGGTACGGGTTCCCGGACTTTCTTGCGCACGCTCAGCCGCCCGTGAGCGGCCAGGATGCCGAGGACGACGAGCAGCGCGCCGACAGGCTGGTTCCACGCCAAGGGTTCGTCGAGGACCAGTACACCGAGCAGCACGCCGACGACCGGTGTGAGGTAGGTCACCGCCGACGCGTTCGACGCGCCCCACGCCGCGATGATCGAAGCGTTCCAGGCGTAGGCGAGGCCGGTGCCCAGTGCGCCGAGCGCGATCATGCTGAGCACGATCGGCGTGTCCAGGCGGACCGGGGTCGTCGCGATGAACGGCGCGAGCACCAGCATCACGACGGCGCCACAGCAGACCTGTCCGAGTGCGACAGTGGGCGCGTCGAGGTTCCGCCAGGAGATGAACCGTCGCACGTAGACGAACGAGATGCCGTAGCAGGTCGTCGCGCCGAGGCAGGCCAGCTGCGCGGTCAGTTCGTGGGACACGTCGATCCCTCGCCAGACCCCGACGATGGTGAGCACGCCGAGGAAACCGAGGATCAGGCCCGTCGTGCGGGCCTTGGTGAACCGTTCCGACGGCAGGGCCGCGGCGGCGATGAGCATCGTGATCAGCGGGGTCGTCGCGTTGAAGATGCTGGCGAGCCCGGACGAGATGTACTGCTCGGCCCACGAGAAGAGCAGGAACGGGATGACGCACAGCAGTACGGAGACCACCGCGAGATGGCCCCAGAGCGCCGGGTCGCGGGGGAGCGGCTTACGGCGCCACGCGGCGATGGCGATCAGCGCCACGGCACCGAGGCAGATGCGCGAGAGCGCCACCTGAGCGGGCGACAGGCCGGTGAGACCGACCTTGATGAACAGAAAACTCGCACCCCAGACGACCGCGAGCGCCGCGAACCGGATCGCGATACCGAAACGTCCCAATTGTCCTTCTCCTGAATCCTCAAGCAAGGGTTCAGTGAAACCCGGAAGCCCGTTGCGCTCCAGCGGTTTTCGGACGATGTGTCCCAAGACTTGCGCGCGGCGGTCACTCGAACTGTCTGTATAACGGCCTATACTCTCGGGCTGTGAACGAATCTTCCGGGCGCCCGCGCGCGCCGATCACCGAAGCCGATGTCCTGGCCTGGCTGGAAACAACGGCCGCCGCCGTCCGGGCGGGAGAGGTGAGCGCCCCCGAGCTGATCGAGATCCTGGGGGAGTTGCGCCGTGCGTCCGCGGCCTGCGCCGACGCGTCGGACTGGGCGCTGCTCGCCGCCAGGGAGGAGGGCGCCAGCCTTCGCCAGATCGCGCCGGTCTTCGGCAAGGGTTACGTTCGGGCTCCGGCGGCGCGTCTCGAAAAACTCCATCGGCAGGCGCAGAACTCGAGTCAGTGGCTCGCGATCCTCCGCCACAAGAACGAAGGAGCCCGGTGACAGACTCGGAAACCCCCGTCGGCGACCGGATCGCCGTCGGGCTGGCGGCGCTCGGCCGGCCCGCGTACATCAACCTCGGCCGGGTCGACGCGCTGCCGCCCGGACGCGGGTTCGAGGCGATGCGCGCGGCGACCTACGACGTCATGGACGACGCGTACCGCGCGGGCGTCCGCTGGATCGACGTCGCCCGTTCGTATGGTTCGTCAGAGGAGTTCCTCGCCGGCTGGCTCGCCGGCCGCGGCCACCCGGACGTCACCGTGTCGAGCAAATGGGGCTACCGCTACGTGGGCGAGTGGAAGCTCGACGCGGAGGTGCACGAGGTCAAGGAGCACACCGCGGCGCGGTTCGCCGAACAGTGGTCCGAATCCGTCGGCCTGCTGGGGAAGGCGATCTCGCTCTACCAAGTCCACTCGCTCACTGTGGACAGTCCACTGTTCACCGACGACCGCCTGATCGGCGCGCTGGCGGAACTCGCCGCGGACGGGGTGCCGGTGGGGTTCTCGACGTCCGGACCGTCGCAGGCGGACACGGTCCGCCGGGCGTTCGAGCTGGAAGTGGCCGGAACGCCGGTCTTCAGCACCGTGCAGTCGACCTGGAACCTGCTCGAACCGTCCGCCGGCCCGGCGCTCGCCGAAGCGCACGCCGCCGGAAAACGGGTACTGGTCAAGGAAACCGTCGCGAACGGACGCCTGGTGGTCGAGCCGCCGTCGCCGCTCGCGCGGATCGCGCGGGAGCACGGCGCGGGTCCGGACGCGGTGGCCATCGCGGCGGTGCTGGCGCAGGACTGGCGTCCGATCGCGGTCATCGGCCCGTCGAGCACCGCTCAGCTCGCGGAGAATCTCGTTGCCGCGAAGGTGAAACTCATCGAAGACGAACTCGCGGAGCTGGCCGCGCTCGCGGAGGAACCGGTCGCCTACTGGCGGCACCGATCCTGCCTCGGCTGGCATTGAGGGGCTGGACTAGTCTCGCGGCAAACGTCAGGCGGAAGCCGGGAGGGCTCGAGGGTGCGTCATCGGCAGGTGCTCGCGGTGGCGACGGTCGCGCTGTTCGGTCTGTCGGGGTGCGCCGACCGTCCCAACGACCTCGACACCTACTACGACGATCCGACGCCGACACCCACGGTCGAGCCGTCGCAGCCTTCGGTGAAGCCGCAGGCCAACCCGGTGCCGCCGTCGTCGACCCGGGCTCCCGTCCCCGCGGCCGTTTCCGCCGCGTTGCTGACCGACGAGGACGTCGCCGAGGAAGAGGTCGTTCCCGGCGAGAGCAGGATGTCCGGCTGTCTGACCGGTCTCACCCGGGACACGAGCCGCTCGATCGCGTGGTCGTATCCCAGCGGATCGACGCTGGAACATCAGGTCACCGAGTACACCGGTCGCGCCGCTTCGGACGTCGTCCTCCGGGCGGACTGTGACGGCAAGAAGGTCACTCTCGCGAAGCAAACCGGCATAGAGGTCCAGCGTGCGTGGTGCGACGGCACGACCTGCACGGTGTTGCTCGCCAAGGGGAAGCTCGTCTCAGCCCTCAGTGTCACGGCCGGAACCGAGGCGAGGGCGACGGAGGCGGCGAAGCGGCTGCTGCCGATCGTCGCACAGCGCCTCCGTTCGGCCTAGCGGGCGTTCTCGCGCCGGAACCACTCCAGCGCGCCGAGACGGCCGTCCGGGATGAACCGGCTCTCCGGATCGTCGAGCCACGAACGCAATTCGGCCAGCGTCAGCCAACGTCCTTCGACGACTTCGGACGGCTGATGGACGAAGGGGCCGTCCCAACGTGTCTCGAACGCGAAGTTGTGGCAGCGGATCGTGTCGTCGTCGGTGACGTGGACGAAAAGCGGCCGTAGTTCCGCTCCGTGAACACCCAGTTCTTCAGCGAGTTCCCGGCGCGCGCACTCCTCCGGTGTCTCACCCGCGGCGACGATGCCGCCCGCCCAGCAGTCCCAAGTGGAGGGATAGACGTCCTTCGTGGGAGTGCGCAGGTGCACGTAAACCGAGCCTCCGTCACTCGAACGGACCAACACCACACCCGCCGCGTGCCAGAGTCCTTCGGCGCGGACCCGGGAGCGAGTGGCCGCTCCCACCACGGTTCCGCCGAGGTCATAGAGCGCAACGAGTTCGTCACTGCCTGACATGGGGGGCATCGTCGCACGGCCCGGACCCCGTAGGGTGGTGGGTATGCGGCGGATCATGGGAACCGAAGTCGAGTACGGCATCGCGGTGCCGGGCGACGCGACGGCGAACCCGGTACTCACCTCGACCCAGGTCGTGCTGGCCTACGCGGCAGCGGCGGATGTCCCGCGGGCAAGGCGGGCACGGTGGGACTACGAGGTCGAATCGCCCCTGCGCGACGCGCGCGGGTTCGATCTGACCGGCCCGAGCGGCCCGGGACACGACCCGGACGTCGAGGACCTCGGCGCGGCGAACGTGATCCTGACCAACGGAGCGCGGCTGTACGTCGACCACGCGCACCCCGAGTATTCGGCGCCCGAGGTGACGAACGCGCGCGACGCGGTCATCTGGGACAAGGCGGGCGAACGGGTCATGGAGGAGGCGGCGCGCAAGGCCGCCACGGTGCCGGGACAGCCGCCGTTGCAGCTGTACAAGAACAACGTCGACGGCAAGGGCGCGAGCTACGGCACGCACGAGAACTACCTGATGCAGCGGTCGACCCCGTTCACCGCGGTGATCGCGGGGCTGACGCCGTTCTTCGCGTCCCGTCAGGTGATCACGGGTTCGGGCCGTGTCGGTGTCGGGCAGCAGAGCGAAGAAGCGGGTTTCCAGCTCTCGCAGCGCTCGGACTACATCGAGGTCGAGGTCGGCCTGGAGACCACCCTCAAACGCGGGATCATCAACACCCGCGACGAGCCGCACGCCGACGCGGACAAGTACCGCCGTCTGCACGTCATCATCGGCGACGCGAACCTGGCCGAGTACTCGACGTACCTCAAGGTCGGCACGACGGCGCTGGTGCTGGACCTGATCGAAGCGGGCATCCGGTTCGACGACCTGAAACTGGACGAACCGGTGCGGGCCGTCCACCAGATCAGCCACGACCCGACGCTGAAGGCGAAGGTGTCGCTGGCCAACGGGCGCAAGTACACCGGGCTGGACCTCCAGTTCGCCTACCACGAGATCGCGGCGGCGAACCTGGAGCGCACCGGCGCGGACGAGGCCTCCAAGGAGGTCCTGCGGGTCTGGGGCGAGATCCTGGACGCCCTGGCGCGGGACCCCCAGGAATGCGCGGACAGGCTGGACTGGCCGGCGAAGCTGCGGTTGCTCGAGGGTTACCGCGCGCGGGACCAGCTGGCCTGGGGTGCGCCGCGGCTGCGGCTGGTCGACCTGCAGTACTCGGATGTCCGGCTGGACAAGGGCCTGTACAACAGGCTCGTCACCAGGGGTTCGATGAAGCGCCTGGTGACCGAGGAGGAGGTGCTGGAGGCGGTCACGACCCCGCCTTCGGACACCAGGGCCTACTTCCGGGGCCGCACGCTGGAGAAGTACGCCAACTCCATCGCCGCGGCGTCGTGGGATTCGGTCATCTTCGACGTCGGCAGGGAATCGCTGGTGCGGATCCCGACGTTGGAGCCGTTGCGGGGCACGAAGGCCCACGTGGGGAAGTTGCTGGACGACTCCGCGACCGCCGAGGAGCTGGTGGAGGCGCTCACCGGTTCGGACTAGCGGGATTTCCTTTCATCGGGGTTAAGCGATCACGGATCCCGCGGATTGTCGGGACCGCTGGGTAGGCTAGGAAACATCGGCCACACCGGGAGGCGAGATGGCTCAGGAAAAGATCGAAAAGCACGGCGGCGGCGACTCGGACGAAGAGTTCGAGGAAGGCGGTCCGGCGGGTCAGGAACGGCGCGAGAAGCTCGGCGAGGACGTCGACACGATCCTCGACGAGATCGACGACGTGCTCGAGGAGAACGCCGAGGACTTCGTCCGCGCCTACGTGCAAAAGGGCGGCGAGTAACTCGTCTTCCGGCGGCCCCGGGCCGGGGCCGCCTGTGCGGACCCGGCGGATCACACAGATTGGAACTTTGAGCACGTATGGAACACACCTCGGGTAAGTCGGCGCTGCCCGCCGCGTACTTCTCGTCGGCGACCTCGTCGTTCTCGGACTTCCTTCGGGCGCAGGCGCCCGAGCTGCTCCCGGAGCGGCGGGTCTCGACCGGGGCGGGCGGGCTGGACGCCCCGCACGGGACGACGATCGTCGCGGTCAAGTTCGCGGGCGGGGTGCTGATCGCCGGTGACCGGCGGGCGACGTCGGGCAACCTGATCGCTTCGCGCGACATGGAGAAGGTCCACGTCACCGACGAGTATTCGGCAGTGGGCATCGCGGGCTCGGCCGGGCTGGCGATCGAGATGGTGCGGCTGTACGCGGTCGAACTGGCGCACTACGAGAAGATCGAGGGTGTTTCGCTCTCGCTCGACGGTAAGACGAACAAGCTCGCGGGGCTGGTGAAGTCCAACCTCGAGATGGCGATGGCGGGGCTGGCCGTGCTGCCGCTGTTCGTCGGGTACGACCTCGACGCCGAGGACGCGAAGCACGCGGGCCGGATCGTCTCGTACGACGCGACGGGCGGCCGCTACGAGGAGAACGCGGGCTACCACGCCATCGGCTCGGGATCGCTGTTCGCGAAGGGCTCGCTGAAGAAGCTGTACGACCCGGACGCGGACGCCGAAGCCGCGATCCGGACGGCGGTGGAGGCGTTGTACGACGCGGCGGACGACGACACCGCGACCGGCGGGCCGGATCTGGTGCGCCGGATCTTCCCGACGATCGTGACGGTCACCGCGGAGCAGGGTGCGGTGGCGCTGCCCCTCGAGCAGACGACAGCGGTGGCCGAGGCCGTCGTGGCCGTACGAGCCGAGCGCGGGCGCTAGCCGTCCTTCCCTGTCCCTTCCCGATGAGAGCCCGAAAGAGCGGAGCACCACAGTGACGATGCCGTTGTACGCCTCTCCCGAGCAGCTGATGCGGGAGCGTTCCGAGATCGCGCGCAAGGGCATCGCGCGTGGCCGGAGCGTGGTCGTGCTCAAGTACCGCGGTGGCGTGCTGTTCGTGGCCGAGAATCCCTCGGCGACGTTGCACAAGGTGTCGGAGATCTACGACCGGATCGGTTTCGCGGCCGTCGGCCGCTACAGCGAGTTCGAAAACCTCCGCGTCGCCGGTATCCGGCACGCGGACCTGAAGGGCTACCAGTACGACCGGCGCGACGTCAGCGCGCGTGCGCTGGCGAACGCGTACGCCGCGACGCTGGGCAGCATCTTCACCGAGCAGCTGAAGCCGTTCGAGGTGGAGGTCTGCGTCGCCGAGGTCGGCGCGACCGCCGCCGAGGACCAGCTGTACCGGCTGACCTACGACGGCTCGATCTTCGACGAGCCGAAGTTCGTCGTGATGGGCGGTCAGGCCGACACGCTCACCACGAAGCTCAAGGAGAGCTTCGAGTCGGACATGGAGCTGGAAGCGGCGCTCGGTGTCGCGGTGAAGGCGTTGCGCGCCAACACCCCCACGCCCGCGAACGGCGACTCGGACCCGGTGAAGCTCGAGGTCGCCGTACTGGAGCGCGAGCGGCGCGGCCGCAAGTTCCGCCGGGTCGCCGGTGCCGCGCTGGACGCGCTGCTGCCCGCCGAGCCGGAGGAGCCGAAGACGGACGACGCCGAGGGCGACAAGCCTGACGGTGAGTCCAAGAAGGACTGAGCCTCTCGAAGTACGTGAAGGCCCCCTTCATTGCGTCTAGCGCAATGAAGGGGGCCTTCACGTACTTGCGGGCCGCGTTGTATTGAGGGGTAAGGCAAAGGTGTCGGGTGCGGTGGGCGGCCAGCTCGCGGCCTTTCGCGGCGCCCATCCCGGCTGACGTTGCGAAAGCCACTTTCGCAACCTTCAACGTTGCGAAAGTGGCTTTCGCAACTCGCCACTTTTGCCCTGCCGTCAAGACACAATGGACGCGCCCCGCCAAGGACAAGCGCCTACAGGCGGTAGATGGTGAGCGCGCTGGGCCGCGACCGGAAGCGGAAGTCGTTGCCGAGCGGGCCGACCTCACCGTCGGTGGCGACGCGGCGGTTGCCGTTCAGCAGCCGGACGTGCAATTCCTGAACGTCGAGTTCCTGGTAGACGTGGCTGGCGTTGAGGCTGTTCGTGATCGTGGCGAGGATGAACCGTGCTCGCGAGTACGGCACGTCGGCGCGCAGGTACCGGACGTCGAGAAGACCGGTGTCGAGCGCTGGGCGGCGTGAGGGCGCGAATCCCTTCGGCGAGTAGGTGCCGTTGCCGACGAACAGCAGCCAGATGCTGGTGTGCTTGCCGTTGAGGGTCACTTCCAGCGGCTTGGCGCGCCGGAGGGTGCGGGCGAGCGCGATCGCCGCCGACGGCCACTTCGGGTGCCGCTTCTGCAGCCTTTCCCGGATCCGGACCATTTCCGGGTAGCCGCCGAGGCTGGCGGTGTTGACGAAGTAGCGGTGGTCGTCGTCGTGGTTGATCTCGACCTCGCCGAGGTCCACGCCGACGGCGTTGCCCGCTTCGGTGGCGGCGTCCGCGTCGGGCATCGAGCGCATGCCCACATCCCGGGCGAAGTGGTTGAGGGTGCCGGCCGGGATGAGCGCGAGCGGCAGGTCGTGGTCGGCCGCGACGGCGGCCACGGCGGCGACGGTCCCGTCACCGCCTGCGACACCGAGCGCGCGCACGGTGTTGTCGCGGGAGGCGATCTCGTCGCAGAGCTGATCGCGCAGGTCGCGCTTCGCGTCCGGATACAGGATGGTGGCCTTGGGCCAGGCGAACCGGGCTTCCTCGGTCGGATCCTGGCCGTCGATCCCCGAATGCGGGTTGACCAGGACGAGCATGTCCTCGCCGTCGCGCATCTCGGGCGCCTCGGCGGTGTGCGCGGTGCGGCCGGGGACGTCGTCGTTCAGCGGCCACCAGTGCCGCGTCAGCAGGCCGGCGCCGACACCGATCCCGATCCCCACGCCGACGTCACTGGGCCAGTGGACGCCGGTGTGGACCCGGGAATAGGCCACGGCGGCGGCCAGCGGCACGAGGGCGGCGCCCGCCTTGGGTGACTCCATCGCGACGGCCGTGACGAAGGCGGCCGCGGACGCCGAGTGCCCGGACGGGAACGACGACGAGGTCGGGCGCCGGACGAGCCGCCGGTGCATCGGCACCTCTTCGGCCGCGGGGCGGCGGCGGGGGAACAGCGGCTTGCCGATCAGGTTCGCCGCCGCGCTGGCCCCGGCGATGGCGGCCACACCGCGGAGCGCCCCTCGGCGCGTCGGCCCCTTCTTCGCCGCGAGCAGGACCGCGACACACCACCAAAGCTTGGATTTGTCCGCACTTTTGGAGAGCGACGTGATCACGTCGTCGGCCCTGGTCCTCGGCAGGGCCGCACTCCGTGCCATCAGCCGCCGATCGGTCCGCCCGACCTTGCGGAAAGGGCGCTTGAGCTGCTTTAACACGGGTTCTCCACTTCCGGCCCGGAACGTCATGCGCGTGAGACCCGATCGGGACGTCACGCACACCTTTCACCGAATGCAACGTACCTACCGCGTGTCGCCGCCCGAACGGCGCACCTTCAGTGGGTCTTCACCGCCTACTCTGGTGGGATGCAGCGGCGGATCTTTGGCATCGAGACCGAGTTCGGGGTCACGTGCACCTTTCACGGGCAACGCAGGCTCTCCCCGGACGAAGTGGCGCGTTACCTGTTTCGGCGTGTCGTGTCCTGGGGGCGTTCGTCGAACGTCTTCCTGTCGAACGGCTCGCGACTCTACCTCGACGTGGGTTCCCACCCTGAGTACGCGACGGCCGAATGCGACGACCTCGTCCAGCTCGTCACGCACGACAAGGCGGGGGAGCGGATCCTCGAGGACCTCCTGGTCGACGCCGAGCGGCGGCTGGCGGACGAGGGCATCGGCGGCGACATCTTCCTGTTCAAGAACAACACCGACTCGGCGGGCAACTCCTACGGCTGTCACGAGAACTACCTGGTGACCCGGGCGGGTGAGTTCTCCCGGATCGCCGACGTGCTGCTGCCGTTCCTGGTGACCCGGCAGCTCATCTGCGGCGCCGGCAAGGTGCTGCAGACGCCCCGCGGCGCCGTGTACTGCCTGTCCCAGCGAGCGGAACACATCTGGGAAGGCGTCTCCAGCGCCACCACGCGCTCGCGGCCGATCATCAACACCCGCGACGAGCCGCACGCCGACGCCGAACGCTACCGGCGCCTGCACGTGATCGTCGGCGACTCGAACATGGCCGAACCGACCACGATGCTCAAGGTCGGATCGGCGAACCTGGTGCTGGAGATGATCGAAGCGGGCGTCCAGTTCCGCGACTTCACCCTGGACAACCCGATAAGGGCCATCCGGGAGATCAGCCACGACCTCACCGGCCGCCGCCAGGTGCGGCTCGCCGGCGGCCGCGAGGCGTCCGCGCTGGACATCCAGCGCGAGTACCACGCCCGCGCCGTCCAGCACGTCAAGGAGACCGGTTCGTCGCCACAGTCCGAGCGCGTCGTCGAACTGTGGGGCCGGGCGCTGGAGGCGGTCGAGCAGCAGGACTTCAGCAAGATCGACACCGAGATCGACTGGGCGATCAAGCACCGCCTCGTCGAGCGGTACCGCAACAAGCACGACCTCGACCTGTCGAGCCCGCGGATCGCGCAGCTCGACCTGGCCTACCACGACATCCGGCGCGGGCGGGGCATCTTCGACCTGCTGCAGCGGAAGGGACTCGTGCGGCGGGTCACCGACGACGGCGAGATCGAGCTGGCCAAGGACACCCCGCCGCAGACCACGCGGGCGAAGCTGCGCGGTGACTTCATCGCCGCCGCGCAGGCCGCCGGGCGTGACTTCACCGTGGACTGGGTGCACCTCAAGCTGAACGACCAGGCGCAGCGGACCGTGCTGTGCAAGGACCCGTTCCGCTCGGTGGACGAACGTGTCGAGCGGCTGATCAGCTCACTCTGATTGGTCCGTGAAGGCCACCTTGAGGGAACCAGAGTCCCTTAAGGTGGCCTTCACGGATCTTCGAGGGAGAGGTGCGCCGATGCGCCGTGCGCTGCTGGTCCTGCTGGGTGCGGTCGTCCCGTTGGCGTTCACCGGCGTCGCGCACGCCGCACCGGACTGTCCAGAACCCGCGTGGACGGAGACTCCGACGGGCACGGAGGCCCAGCTGCGCGGCCTGTCCGCGGTGGATTCCCGGACGGCGTGGGTCAGCGGCAGCAGGGGCACCATCCTGCGCACCACGGACCGCGGCCGCACCTGGAAGTCGAGCGCCCCGGCGGGCACCGAGGCGCTCGACTTCCGGGACATCGAAGCTTTCGACGCCGATCACGCGGTCGCGCTGTCGATCGGACCCGGGGACGCGTCCCGGATCTACCGCACCGACGACGGCGGCCGGAGCTGGCGACTGTCCTTCCAGAACAGCGATCCTGCCGCCTTCTACGACTGTGTCGCGTTCTTCGACCACCGGCGCGGTCTCGCGATGAGCGACCCGGTCGGCGGCAAGTTCCGGTTGCAGTCCACTTCGGACGGCGGCCGCACGTGGAAGCCCGTTCCCGCCGAGGGCATGGTTCCCGCGCTCGACGGCGAGTTCGCGTTCGCCGCCAGCGGGCAGTGCCTCACCACGGCGGGCCCGCGTGACGCCTGGATCGCCACCGGGGGCGGCGCCCGCGCGCGGGTCCTGCACTCCGGCGACGGCGGGATGACCTGGGAAGCCGCCGACACCCCGTTGCCCAGTGGCGCCTCCGCCGGGGTCTTTTCGGTGACGTTCCGGGATCCGCGGCACGGCGTGGCCATCGGTGGCGACTACGCGGCGCCGAACGCCCCTGGCCCCGCGGTGGCGCTCAGCGTGGATCGGGGGCGTACCTGGCGGACCCCGGCCGAGGCCCCGGTCGGCTACCGCTCCGGCCTGGCGTGGCTGGGGAACACCGTGATCGCCGTCGGCCCCGGCGGAAGCGATCTGAGCCCGGACGGCGGACGGCACTGGAAGTCCTTCGACACCGGATCGCTCGACTCGGTCGACTGCGCCCGCGGCGCGTGCTGGGCGAGCGGGGCCGACGGCAGGGCCGCACGGCTCGGCACCGCCTAAGCTCGAAGGACCATGACCGCACAAGCCGAACCAGTCCCCGAGACCACCGACCATCTGGTCGAGGTGCTGAAGGCGCTCGCCAACCCGATCCGCCTCCAGGTGCTCGGGTGGCTGCGCGAACCGGACCGGCACTTCCCGCCGGAGAACGCGATCGCCGACCAGAACGAGGTCGGGGTCTGCGTCAGCCATCTCCAGGCTAAGCTGGGGCTCGCGCAGTCCACGGTGTCGGCATACATGGCGCTGCTGCAGCGCGCCGGGCTCGTCCGGTCCACCCGGGTGGGCAAGTGGACGCACTACCGCCGTGACGAGCAGCGGATCGCGCAGCTCGTCGACCTGCTGGGACGTTCCATCTGAACCCGGCCGGGAATAACGTATCGGAAATCTGCGATACTTCGATACGTTGGACTCGACCTGAGGAGAGACAGATGGAACTGGGGCGTTTCGGGATCTGGACGTTCGACTTCGAGGATCAGCCCGCGAGCATGCTCCGGGATTCGGTGCGGGAACTGGACGAACTCGGCTGGCCCGCTATCTGGATCCCGGAACGGGACGGCCGCGAAGCGCTGACCCACGCCGGATTCCTGCTCGCGTCCAGCGAACGCATGGCCGTGGTCAACGGGATCGCGCGGATCGGCTCCCGTGGCGCGTGGTCGGTCCACGGCGCCGCGCTCCTGCTCGCCGACGCGTACCCGGGCAGGCATGTCCTCGGGCTCGGCTTCGGCGGCGCGCAGCCCGGTGTCAAGCCGTTGGAGGCGATGAACGACTACCTCGACGAACTCGACACGGTCACCAACGCGAATCCGTCGCCCGCCGAGCCGATCCGGCGGCTGCTGGCGGCGTACGGGCCGAAGATGCTCGGTCTCGCCCGTGACCGGTCCGAGGGCGCGCACACCTACCACGTGCCGGTGTCGCACACTGCCCAGGCGAGGGAAGTGCTGGGGGAGAAGGCCTTCCTCGGCGTCGAGCACGCCGTGCTGTTCGAAACCGACCCGGGCAAGGCGCGGGAGATCGCCCGCGAGCATCTGCACGGCTACCTGACGTCGGAGTACAACGTCGCCAAGTACCTCCGCCTCGGCTACACCGAAGCCGACCTCGACGGCGGCCGAGGCAGCGACCGGCTCGTCGACGATCTCGTATTCTGGGGCGACCTCGACACCGTGACCGCGAAACTGCACGGCCACCTCGACGCGGGTGCCGACCACGTCGGCGTCCAGGTCATCGGCGTCGAACCCGGCGAGTCGGCCATGCCGCACTGGCGGCGGCTGGCCGAGTCGCTGCTGCCGAGCTAGGTGCGAGGTCGGTGGTGAGGTGAAGGCTCCCTTCGTCGCGTCTGATGCGGTGAAAGAAGCCTTCACCTCCGTTCGCCGTGGTCGTGCCCGCACCACGCGCCAAGGGCCGGACGGCGGCTACCAGCTCGTCAGGGCCCGTGGAGTTCGGTCTCCCAGGCCTCGGATGGCGGCTCGGCTCGGTAGCTCTGGTCGCAGTGGGCACGGATCCACTGCCTTTCGCATCGACTTGAAGCACATTGCACTAGATCGCGAAAACCTGCTCCAGAGATGAGCGAACTGGAAGAGGGCCGGCCGGTAGCGTCAACGGTGCCGTTCGCCGAGTAGAACGCGAAGAGCCGGAATGAAGCACGCACGTCAACAGGAAGTCGTCCCACCGGCACATCATGCACGGTGGCGCTAGCGGACCTGGCCGGTCGGGCGGACCACGATCTCGTTGACGTCGACCGAGGGCGGCTGCTCCAATGTGAAGAGCACCGCCCTCGCGACGTCGTCGGGGTCCAGTTTCGGCTTGGATTTCGAGTCCTCGGGGATCATCGAGGTGTCGACCAGGCCAGGCTGCACGACGGTGACCCGCACGCCGGTCCCGACGGCCTCCTCGCGGATGGATCCGGCGAGCCCGGTCACCGCCCATTTCGTCGCCGAATAGAGGTTCCCCGGGCGGTGATAGCGCCCGGCGACCGAGCCGGTGAGCACGAGGTGCCCCTTCGATTCCGCCAGTGACGGAAGGGTCGCCCGCGCGGTGAGGGCGGTGCCGTAGACGTTCGTCAGCACCATGTCCCGCCACTGTTCGGGGTCCGCGCCGCCTTCGCCGAAGAACGAGACGACGACGCTTTGCCCGGCGTTGGCGAACACCGCGTCCAGGCGGCCGAAGGTGTCCTTCACCGTCTCGACGGCCGCGGACAGCGATTCCCACTCGGTGACGTCCGCCGCGACCGCGAGGGTGCGATCCTCGCCCAGTTCGGCGACGAGTGGGAGCAGTGCCTCGCGGTCGCGGGAGAGCAGTGCCAGCCGGAATCCGGCCGCCGCGGCCCGGCGAGCGGTGGCCGCGCCGAGGCCGCGGGAAGCGCCGGTGATCAGCAGTACTCGATCGTTCATGCCTCCAAACTAGGCGGCGTGTAGCCGTCCCATTCGGGCACCGGTTCGCCGGCGAGGGAAGCGCCGAGCCGGTCGAGGTAGAAGTGCCAGCCCTTGGCGATGTCCGAGGTGTCCCACTCGGGTTTGGGCATTCGGTGCACGAAGTCGAGCACTGTTCCGTCGGCGCGCGGCGTCAGGGTCAGCTCCACTCGCCAGGTCGGCTCGCCGGTGTTGTGCAGATCCATGACGAGCCGTTTCGGCGGATCGCATTCGCGGATGACGGCGGGACCCGGCTCGGAGCCTTCTTCGGCGGTCATCGACAGCATGATCGTGTTGCCGACCCCGCCTTCTCCCGTCCAGGTGCCGATCCAGCGGGCCGTCCGCTCGGACTCGGTGAGCGCCGACCAGACGTCCTCGATCGGGTCCGGGTACTCACGCCGGAGTTCGAGCCGGGTCTCTTCGTTGTCCATGATGCGAAGATAACCGTAGGCTTAATTAAGCGTCAACTTATTCGATGGTCAGGACCAGTCTGCCGCGGTGTCCACCCTCCGCCAGCCGTTCGTGTGCCTTCGCCGCCTCGGCCAAGGGCAAGGTGTCCGCGACCCGGAGGGGCAGCGTGCCGTCGTCGACCAAGGTCACCAGCCTGGCGAGCGCCGCTCCGTCGGCGGCTATCCAGACGTGCTCGACCTTGATGCCTCGCAACGGAATCGGAGCGGCTCCGGCGGCGAACACGACGAACCGGCCACGATTCGCCACCGCGTCCAACGCGTCGAGCCCGAGCAGTGCCGTGTCGAGGGCCGCATCGACGCCGCCGGGGATCACCGCCCGCACGCGATCGGCGAGGAAATCGCCCCGGGGCACGAAAATCTCCGCGCCGAACCCGCGAACCAGTGCCTCGTCGGCCGCGCCGGCGACCGCCACCACGCGGAAACCCCTCGCCTTGGCCAAGGCGACCGCGTAGCCGCCGACGGCTCCCGCCGCGCCCGTCACCAGAACCGTCGCACCCGGTGGCAGGTCGAGCAGATCGAGGGCCTGGACCGCGGTGAGACCGTTCAGTGGCAAGGTCGCGGCCTCCACGAGAGACACCGTCCGCGGGGCGGCGGCGACCACGTCGGCGTCGAGGACGACGAAATCGGCGTACGTGCCGAGCGCCGCCGACGGCCGGTCCAGCAGACCGATCACGCTGTCACCCGCGGCGAACCCGGTCACGCCGTCGCCCACGGCATCGACCGTCCCGGCGACATCCCAGCCGATGCCGAGCACGTCACGTGGCGGGACGATCCCCGCTTCGGTCAGGAAACCCGACCGGGTCCCGGCGTCGACCGGGTTGACCCCGGCCGCGGCCACCTTCACTCGCACCTGACCCGGCCCCGGCGCGGGTACCGGGACGTCGGCGAATTCCAGGACTTCCGGGCCGCCGAACCGGCGGACCACCACTGCGCGCATCGTTTCTCCTTGGAGGGGATCGTTCCCCGCGAACGTATGGGGAGTTACTCTCCTTCGGGAAGTACGCACCTCGAGGTGCCCAGCCCACGCGGAGGTACGCGCACCGTGGTCACGCGCACGGCACAGGAACGCCGGGACGAACAGAAGCGGGCCTACGACGCCTACCTCGCGGCCTGTCCCGCCCGGAAGCTGCTCGACGAGGTCTCGGGAAAATGGGTCAGCCTCGTCCTCGTCGCCCTCGGCGACGGGCCCCGGCGCTACAGCGACCTCTCGCGCCGGATTGCGGGCGTCAGCCAGAAAATGCTCACGCAGACCCTGCGGACCCTTGAGCGGGATGGACTCCTGACCCGCACGGTCACCGCTTGCGTGCCGGTCCGGGTGGACTACGAACTGACCGAACTCGGCCGGAGCCTCCGGCAGTTGCTGGCCGGGATCAAGGACTGGGCCGAGACCAGGTTCGACGAGGTCGAGACCGCCAGGGATCGTTACGACGCGCGATCGGCGGCTCTCACCATCGGGTCCGACGGCGCGGGCTAGGGTAGCCGGGTGTCCACCGCACGCGCCGAACGTCTGGTCAACCTGGTTCTGGCCCTCCTGTCCACCCGGCAGTACCTCACCGCCGAGCGGATCCGGGGCATCGTGCCCGGGTACGCCGACGCGGCCAGCGACGAGGCGTACTTCCGCATGTTCGAGCGCGACAAGACCGAACTGCGCGAACTCGGCATCCCGCTGGAGACCGGCCGCAACTCTGCGTTCGACGCGATCGACGGCTACCGCATCGCGCGCCGCGACTACGAACTCGGCGAGATCGACCTGGCGCCCGACGAGGCGACCGCGGTCGGCCTCGCCGTCCGGCTCTGGGATTCCCCGGAACTGACCGGTGAGGCGCAAGGCGCACTGGTGAAACTCCGCGCCGCCGGGGTCGAGGTCGACGACCACGCCCCGACCGTCGTCGAGCCCCGCGTCCGCGCCGAACCGGCGTTCGGCCCGTTGCTCGCCGCCGTCCAAGCCGGGCAGGCGGTGCGTTTCGAGTACCGCCGCAGCGGTTCGGCCGAACGCAAGATCCGCACCCTCGAACCGTGGGGCGTGGTGTCGTGGCGGGGCCGCTGGTACGTCGTCGGGCACGACAGGGACCGTGGCGCGCCCCGGTGCTTCCGCCTCTCGCGCGTGACCGGGAAGGTCGCCGCCTTCGGGGAGACCGGCGTCGTCGAACGTCCGGAAGGCGTCAACCTGTTGCGGATGGTCTCCGCCAGCAGTGGCGAGGACCCGTCCGCGCCGACCACCGCCAGTGTCTGGGTCGCCGACGGCCGGGCCGCCGGGGTCCGTCGCCGCGGCCGGGTGGTCGGCCGAAGCGACGCCGGGGGAGAAGAAGGCGATCTCGTGGAGATCGAGCTGTACTACCCCGAATCCGCCGCCGACTGGCTCACCGCGCACGGGCCTGACGTCCTCGTCCTCGAACCCGAGGTACTCGCGAAGTCGGTCTTCAGCCGCCTCGAAGCCATCGCGCACGCCGGTGGTGCCCGATGAGCACCACCGGACGGATGCCGCGGCTGCTCGCGCTCGTGCCGTATCTCCTCGCGCGGCCCGGGATCAAGATCGACGACGCCGCCCACGACTTCGACGTCACGCCCAAGCAGCTGCGCAAGGACCTCGAACTGCTGTGGATGTGCGGGCTGCCCGGCTACGGCCCCGGAGACCTGATCGACCTCTCCTTCGAAGGCGACACGATCGTCGTCACGCACGACGCCGGGATGAACCGTCCGCTGCGGCTCACCGGCGGCGAGGCGACGGCCATGCTCGTCGCGCTGCGCGCGTTGGCCGAGACGCCCGGAGTCGTCGACGCCGACGCGGTCCGCCGCGCCATCGCGAAGATCGAGGTCGCCGCGGGGCAGGCCCAGCCGTCGGGGATCGTCGTCGGCGGGGGAGTGCGGGAAGGCAAGAAGACCGCAGGCACTCGCGAAGCCGTCCGGGCCGCTCTCACCGCGAAGCGCGCGTTGCGGATCCGGTACTACACCGCGTCGAAGGACGAGATCACCGAACGCACCGTCGATCCGATGCGGCTGCTCATCGTGCAGGCGGTCGGCTACCTCGAAGCGTGGTGCCGCCGCGCCGAGGACGTCCGGCTGTTCCGGCTCGACCGGATCGACGAGCTCACCGTGCTCGACGAACCCGCCGTCCCGCCGGCGCACGCGCGGCCCACTGACATTTCCGATGGTGTTTTCCGCCCGCGTCCCGATCAGCAGGAAGCCGTTCTCGTCCTCGACCCCGACGCACGCTGGGTAGCCGAGTACTACCCCTGCGAGGAGCTCGACGAGCTCGACGGCGGACGGCTGCGCATCCGGATGCGGTACGCCGACGAGTCGTGGATGGTCCGCCTCATCCTGGGACTGGGCGGAGACGCGCAGGTCGAAAGCCCGCTCGCGCTCGGAGAGGCTGTTCGTCGCCGGGCGGCCGACGCGCTGGCCCGGGCTCGTCACCTAACGTCAACCTACGAGCAGTAGGGTGACGCCGTGTCGTACCTGCCGAGCATCGCGCTCGCCGTCGCCGGGCTGATCCTGCTCTTTGTTCTGCTCATCAAATTACGCAGAGTCTTGCGCGTACTCACCCATACGATGAGCATGGTGGCTACGAACACCCGAAAACGGACAGGGCTCCTTCGCGCCCGGTCGGCCGCGCTGCGCGTGGCGATCGCGCAACGACGTGGGCTCGAAGACCGGTAACATCACATCTGAGAGACTCGAGAAGGAGGCCGCAAACGATGAACGCGCTGCAGCCGTGGCACATCATCATCCTGGTGCTCGTCGTTGTTCTGCTGTTCGGCGCCAAGAGGCTTCCGGACGCCGCGCGGTCCATCGGCAAGTCCATGAAGATCTTCAAGGCCGAGACCAAGGACATGGCCGGAGACAAGGACAAGGCCGCCGAGGCCGAAGAGGTCGAGACCAAGCAGCTGCCGCAGGCCACCACGCCCGCGCCCGCCGCGACCGCGCAGGACAAGCAGGTCGCCGACCTCCAGCGTCAGCTCGACGAGCTCAAGAAGCAGCAGGCCGCCGCGCCCGCTCCGGCCGAGCAGGCGCAGAAGAACGCCAGCTGAGCGGTCTTTAGTTAGCCAAGCGGAGCCTGTTCGCGGATGAGCGCGCCGAAGTACCGGCGCGCTCATGGTGGACCCTGACGAGAACGGACTGTCCAGTGGCGGATTCCGCCTCCGGTGAGGAGCGCCGCGGTTCGAAGCGGCGCAAGCGCAGCCGTCGGGCCAACCCCGACGGCACGATGACGCTCATCGAGCACATCTACGAGTTCCGGCGCCGTCTGGGCTTCGCGCTGCTCGCCATCCTGGCGGGCGGGATCATCGGCTTCATCTGGTTCCAGACCAAGGTGGGCCCGATCCCGTCGCTCGGCCAGATCATGACCGGCCCGTACTGCGGCATCCCGTACCAGCGCAGGCTCGGCGGCACGCCCGATGGTCCTTGCCAGCTGCTTCAGACGGTTCCGTTCGAAGCCTTCATGATCCAGCTGAAGGTGGGTCTCGCCGCGGGCGCGGTGCTGCTCGCCCCGTTGTGGCTCTACCAGATCTGGGCGTTCATCGCGCCCGGTCTCTACTCGAAGGAGCGCAAGTACGCGCTCACCTTCGTCTTCTTCGCGTCGATCCTCTTCGCCGCCGGCGCCGTCCTGGCGTACCTGCTCATCCCGCACGCTCTCGAGCTGCTGATGAACTTCGGTGGCGACCAGTTCATCACCGCCCTCACCGGTGACAAGTACATCTCGTTCATCCTGTCGCTGCTGCTGATCTTCGGCGTCAGTTTCGAACTCCCGCTGTTCGTGGTGATGCTGAACCGCGTCGGCGTCCTCAAGTACCAGACGCTGAAGAAGTGGCGCCGCGGCCTGATCATGGTCGTGTTCGTGTTCGCCGCGTTCGCGACGCCGGGTTCGGACCCGTTCTCGATGCTCGCCCTGGCCGGCGCGCTGGTGGTGCTCCTGGAGCTCTCCATCCAGATCGCGCGCTTCCACGACCGCAAGCTCGACAAGGAACGCGGCACCGAGGGCTGGGACCAGCTCGACGACGACGAGGCCGCGCCGTTCGACTACACGCCGAGCACCATCGACGAGGAACCGTCGGCCGCCACGAACGGCAAGCGCACCAGCACCGACGACGTCACCTGAGCCGGGGATGCACGCGGCGCTGGCCGTCCACCCCGCCTCCGGTGACGGGGCCGCGGGACGGCTGATGGAGTCGGTCGCGGCGCGGCTGCGGCCCGTCGTGGACCGGCTCGACGTCCTCGTCGCCCATACGGTCGAGGAATCCCGCGCGCTGATGACCGACTCGCGTGCGGCCGGGCTGGACGTCCTCGTCGTCCTCGGCGGTGACGGGGCGGCGCACCAAGGCGTGCAGTTCTGCGCGGAATCCGGTGTCGCACTCGGGCTCGTCCCCGCGGGCACCGGCAACGACTTCGCCAGGGCGCTCGGCATCCCCGACCGGCCGCACGCCGCCGCCGATCTCGTCGCGAGGCGGATCGCGGAGGGAAAACGACGGCGGATCGACCTCGGCCGGGCGGGTGGCGAATGGTTCGCCACGGTGCTGTGCTCGGGCTTCGACGCCCTGGTCACCGAACGAGCCAACCGGCTGACCTGGCCTCGCGGCCCGCGCCGCTACGACGTCGCGATCCTGGCCGAACTCGCCGCGTTCCGGCCCCGGCCGGTCGTGCTCCGCACCGACGTCGAGACGATCGAACTCGACGCCACCATGATCGCCGTCGGCAACACCCCGTTCTACGGTGGTGGCATGCCGATCTGCCCCGGCGCGGACCCCGCAGACGGCCTGTTCGACGTCACCGTCGTCGGCGACGCGACCCGGCGCGACCTGCTCCGCATGCTGCCCGGTGTGCGGTCGGGAGACCACATCGGCCACCCGGCGGTGCGGGTCCTCAAAGCCAGTCAGATCCATCTGGCGGGCGGCGACCTGCCCGTTTACGCCGACGGCGAGCCGCTGGGCAGGCTGCCGCTCGACGTCACCTGCATCCCCGGCGCGCTCACCGTCGTCGGGTGAGCCCGGCGTAGCCACCCGCGCGCCACACCTGCCCGCGGAACGTCGCGGCCGACATGAGTTCGCCGCCCGGGAAGAACACCCCGCCGCAGCGGTGGCAGAACCACGCCCGCCGCCAGTGGTCCAGCGCGTCGGGGATGCCCCGCCGGATCCGCGCGTTGCGCCGCATCCGGAGCACGAACAGGACGGCGAACAAGGCGACCAGCGCGAAGGCGCCGACCGGGAAGATCGACGCCCCGATGTACTGCGCTGCCCTGCCGTCGGCGGTCGGCGCGATGTTCTCGTCCAGCACGTCGTTGGCGAAGGCGAGGAACACGAACGCGGGGATCAGCAGCACCAGCGCGAGCGCCAGGAAGCAGCCGCCGCCGCGGGGCACCGGATACGGGTTGAGCGACGCCGCCGTCGCGGTCACCGACACGCCGGTGTGCGTCGTCGCGGTGTAGACCACGCCGTCGCCGGCCGGGATGGCCGTCATGCCCCCTCGCACCCGGTAGGTCGTCTGCCCGCTCTGGAACACCGCCGGCACACTCTGCACCTGGTCGACCTGCGCGCATCGCGGGCAAGCGATCTCCATGGGGTCCCCTCTCCATCGCGGATCCGTCCCTTGGATGACACAGGAGTGGCGGACGTTCCCGAGATCGTCACACCGAGTGCGAACTGTCGGTGGGGTATGGAACCCTGACGAAGTGGTCAATAGCCCTTCTCAGACCCCGGCCGAGGCCTACGCGGCCTCCCAGCGCCGTGCTCGATACCCCCAGCTGACCCGCTTCGCGGCGGAATCGTCGTTCGAGTTCGACGACTTCCAGGTCCGCGGCTGCGAGGCGCTCGAAGACGGTCACGGGGTGCTCGTCTGCGCGCCGACCGGCGCCGGGAAGACCGTGGTCGGCGAGTTCGCGGTGCATCTCGCTCTCGCCGAGGGCCGCAAATGCTTCTACACGACACCCATCAAGGCGTTGTCGAACCAGAAGTACGCCGATCTCGTCGGCCGCTACGGCGCCGACGTCGTCGGCCTGCTGACCGGCGACACTTCGATCAATGGCAACGCGCAGGTCGTGGTCATGACCACCGAGGTCCTCCGCAACATGCTCTACGCCGGATCCTCGACCATCGGCGAACTCGCGTACGTGGTGATGGACGAGGTCCACTACCTCGCCGACCGGTTCCGCGGCGCGGTCTGGGAAGAGGTCATCCTCCACCTGCCCGAACACGTCCGGGTCGTCGGCCTCTCGGCCACGGTGAGCAACGCCGAGGAGTTCGGCGAATGGCTCGTCGAGGTCCGCGGCGACACCACCGTCGTCGTCGACGAACACCGTCCGGTGCCGCTGTGGCAGCACATGCTGGTCGGCAACCGCCTGATGGACCTGTTCGCCGGCCAGGAGGAACACGCTCCGGGTGCCGAACTGCGGATCAACCCCAGCCTGCTTCGCCGTACCGAGGAGATCGGCGGGCGTTTCGCCCCGGCCGGGCTGCGCGGGCCGAGAGGACGGCGAGGGGCGCCGTCACGGATGCCGCGATACCGGCCGCCGTCCCGCACCGAGACGGTCGAGCGGCTGGACAACGCGGGTCTGCTTCCCGCCATCGTGTTCATCTTCTCCCGCGCCGGTTGTGACGCCGCCGTCGGTCAGTGCGTCCGGTCGGGCTTGCGGCTCAACGGCCCCGAGGAGGTCGAGAAGGTCCGTCGCATCGTCGCCGAGCGGACCAAGGACCTCCCCGAGGGCGACCTCGGTGTCCTAGGGTTCTGGGAGTGGCGGGAGGCGCTCGAGCGCGGTATCGCCGGGCACCACGCCGGGCTGCTCCCGGCGTTCAAGGAGACCGTCGAGGAGCTGTTCGTCCAGGGCCTCGTGAAGGTCGTCTTCGCCACCGAGACGCTCGCGCTCGGCATCAACATGCCCGCGCGGACCGTCGTGCTGGAACGGCTCGTGAAGTACAACGGCGAGGCGCACGTCGACCTGACGCCGGGGGAGTACACGCAGCTCACCGGGCGGGCCGGACGGCGTGGGATCGACGTCGAAGGTCACGCCGTCGTCGCCTGGCAGCCGGGGATCGACCCGAAGCAGGTCGGCGGGCTGGCCTCGACCAGGACGTATCCGCTGCGGTCGTCCTTCCGGCCCGGCTACAACATGGCGGTGAACCTGGTCGCCCAGGTCGGCGCCGAAGAGGCCCGTGGCCTGCTGGAACAGTCGTTCGCGCAGTTTCAGGCCGACCGGTCGGTGGTCGGGACGGCGCGGCGGATCGAGCGGAACAAGGAAGCCCTGCGTGGCTACACCTCGGCCATCACCGGCGATTTCGACCAGATGCTGGAGTACGTCGAACTGCGGGCGAAGATCTCCGCCCGGGAGAAGGCGCTCTCTCGTCAGAACACCTCCGCCCGCCGTGCGGGAACCGCCGAATCGCTGGAGAAGCTCCGCAAGGGCGACGTCATCGCCGTGCCCGCCGGACGGCGCGCGGGGCTGGCGGTCGTCGTCGACCCGGGGCTCGACCCGATCCGCGAACCGCGGCCCGTGGTGGTCACCGAGGACCGCTGGTCCGGGCCGCTCTCGGTCTCCGACTTCCCGTCGCCGGTCGAGGCGCTGGGGAACATCAAGCTGCCGAAGCACATCGAGCTGCGCTCGCCCAAGACCCGGCGGGATATCGCTTCGAGCCTGCGCAACGCGGGGATCTCCTTGCCTGGCAGGCAAAAGCGTCGCGCGGGGGCCAATGAGGACGGTGAGCTGGCGGCGCTGCGCCGGGCACTGCGCGCACATCCGTGCCACGGCCTCGCCGAACGCGAGGCGAACCTGCGCTGGGTCGAGCGGTACCAGCGGCTCACGGCCGAGACCGAGCAACTGGAACGCAAGGTCGCGGCGACCACGCACTCGCTCGCGCGGGCCTTCGACCGCATCCTGCGGCTGCTCGGCGAACGCGGATACCTCGGCCCCGAGTCGAAGGGCGACGGCGAAGACCGCGTCACCGAACACGGCAAGCGGCTCACCCGGCTTTACAGCGAGTCCGATCTGCTCGCCGCCGAGTGCATCCGGCACGGCGTCTGGAAGGGACTGGCGCCCGCCGAACTCGCCGCCGTCGTCTCGACACTGGTCTTCGAGGCACGCCGGGACACCGCGGGGGAGCCTCGCCTGCCCGCGGGCAAGGTGCTCGACGCCTGGCAGGCGACCACGCGGCTGTGGATCGAGCTCACCGACGACGAACGGCGCCACAAGCTGGACCGCACCCGTGAACCAGACGCCGGCTTCGCCTGGCCCATCTACCGGTGGGCGCGCGGCGAATCGCTGGAGAAGGTCCTCACCGCCGCCGAAGCGAACGGGCAGGAACTGTCGGCCGGTGACTTCGTGCGCTGGTCGCGGCAGGTCATCGACCTGCTGGACCAGATCCGAGACGTCCTCGGGAAGGCGGATCCGGTCGGAGCGGCGGCCTCGGACGCGGTGAAGGCCTTGCGGCGCGGTGTGGTGGCGGCCGGCGGCGCGTGACCGGCTTCGTATGACTTGCGGCGGGCCCCGGCCGCGCGTGTGTCGTCCATCCAGACACGCGTGTCGTCCGTCCGGTCACGCGTGTCGTCCGTCGGATCACGCGAACCCGCCGGTTCGGCCAAGCCCTCGTCGGCGGCAAGGACAGTTCTAGCCGTCCATACCACTCGCGAGACCCGGCTGCCGCCCTTCAGGCCGTGCCGCTGTGTCTTCTGGGGCTGGTGGTGTTGCCGGGGCCGCGGGTAGGCCGGTCGGGTAAGTCCGTGACAGCCTCCTTGCCTGCCTTCAGGGTAGGCAAGGAGGCCTTCACGGACCTGCGACCCACGCCTCCACCTCCCGTAGGTACCCAAGACACGGTCGGCTCTGACCGTCCTTGCCACACACGAGACGTTGGGCTGACCGGCCGAGTGCCACGCCGCCGGTGTGAGCACGGTCGCGGCGAGTTACCCCGACACCGGCCTGGAACAGTGGGCAGGGGCGCCGACCTGTGGTTGGATCGCCCACGACGGCCATGCAGGTCGGCCGGTGACGATGGCGGAACAGGCGGAGGCGAACGATGAGCACGCCGTATGGCGGCAACGACCCGCAGCAGCAGCCCCAATGGGGGCAGCAGCCGGGCTACGGGCAACAGCCGGGCGGCACTCAACCGCCGAGCGGCCCGCAGCAGCAACCGCAGTGGGGCCAGCAGCCGCAGTACGACCCATCGCAGACCCAGCAGCAACAGCCTCAGTGGGGTCAGCAGCCCGCCCCCTACGACCCGTCCCAGCAGCAGCCTGGCTACCCGCAGCAGCAGGACCCGTCGCAGACCCAGCAACAGCAGCCGCAGTGGGGCCAGCAACCGCAGTACGGCCAGCAGCCGGGATATCCGCAGAGCGGGCCCCAGCAGCAGCCCGGCTACCCGCAGAGCGGCCCGCAGCAGCAGTCGCAGTACGGGCAGCAGCAGCCCGGCCAGTACGACTACGGCCAGAGCCAGTTCCCGGGCAACCAGGGCGAGGCACAGGACAAGCCGAAGTCCAAGAAGGGCCTGTTCATCGGGATCGGCGCGCTCGTGGTGATCATCGCCGCGGTCGGCATCCTCGGTTTCGTCACGCCGGGCTGGTTCAACACCCAGGTGTTCAACAACACGCAGATGCAGACCGACGTGCAGAAGCTGCTCACCGAGACCTACGGGATCAAGGAGATCAGCGCGGTCACTTGCCCCTCCGGCCAGGAGGTCAAGGACGGCGTGAAGTTCACCTGCACCGCCACGATCGAGGGCAAGCCGCAGGAGGTGCCGATCACCGTGAAGGGTGACACCGGCAACTACGAGGTCTCGCCGCCCGCCACCAAATAAACGGCGGGCGCCTGGCGCGGTCGATCCTGCATGATCGGGTCATGAGCGACTTCTCAGTGCGGCGGCTGCGGTCCGACGAGGAACGGGCCGCGACCGATTTGTTCAGGCGCGCGTTGCACGCCAAGGAGATGACCGACGAGGAATGGTCGGCCATCGCCCCGTCGATGCAGCCGGATCGCGGATTCGGCGCGTTCGACCAGGAGCTGATCGGCACCCTCCGGTCCTTCGATTCGGAGGTGACGCTGCCCGGCGGCGGCACCACGCCGCTCGCCGCGGTCAGCCTGGTCGGCGTCCGCGCCGACCGGATCCGCCGCGGCGTACTGACCGGCTTGATGCGCGCTCAGTTCGAGGATTTCGCCGCCCGGGGCGTTCCCGCGGCGATGCTGCACGCGTCCGAAGGCGCCATCTACGGCAGGTTCGGCTACGGCGTCGCCGTGCGGGCGAAATCGATCGAGGTCGACAGGCACCGTGCCCGCTTCCGGCCCGAGGCACCCACCGGCGGCGAGATCTCCTTGCTGGATCTGGAAAGCACCGTCGAGCAGTGGCCGTCGCTCTTCGACGCGCTCCCGCGCACCCGGCCGGGGATGATCGCGCGGAGCCCACATCTGTGGCCGGGCTACGAACGGGAGCTGCGCCGGGCGACCACACCGGTCACGACCGCCGTGCATCGCGGTCAGGACGGGGTCGACGGCTATGTCACCTACACCGTCGAGAGGGCTCATTTCGGTGCTCCGACGTTCCTGAAGATCCAGTCGTTCCACTACGCGAGTCCCGACGCGTTCGCGGGGTTGTGGCGCTACCTGATCTCCGTGGACCTGGTCGACCTCATCACCGCCGAGAAGCGGCCGCTCGACGAGCCGGTCGAGTTGCTGTTCACCGACCCGCGGCACGTGACCGTGCAGAAGATCCAGGACGAAGGCTGGCTCCGGCTGGTCGACGTCGCGAGGATGCTCGACGCGCGCACGTACCGGGGTGAGCCGGTCGTCGTCGAGGTCACGGATCCCTTCCTGGAGCACAACTCCGGTCGCTACCGCCTGTCCGAGGACGGCGCCGTCCGCACCACCGATCCGGCGGATCTCGAACTGCGTGCCGATACCTTGTCGATGGTGTACCTCGGCGGCTGGCGCCCCTCGGATCTCGCGGCCGTCGGACGGGTCCGTGCCACCGGCGCGGCCGCACTGGAACGTGCGGACCTGCTGTTCGGCACGCGGGTCAACCCCTGGTGCGGTACCTTCTTCTGACGTTGGATGATCACACCGGTGGGGGTGCAGAAGCTTGAGCAGGCGAGCCGTCGCGACGGTCGGTCTGTGTTGTGCCGCTTTCGCGACGCTGGCGGCGTGTTCGGACACCCCGGCGCCCGCGCCGGCGACGAAGACCGTCACGGTCCCGCCGACGACGAGCGCTTCGGCGAGCACGCCCGCCACGTCGGGCGGTTCGTCCTCCTCCGCTCCGGGCAGAGTCTTCGACCCGCGGACCATGCAGGCGGACGTGCGGAAGATCCTCACCGAGACCTACCAGGTGCGAGAAGTCGGGGACGTCCTCTGTCCGGCGAACCAGACCGTCAAGGACGGCAGCACGTTCACCTGCACCGTCCAGGTCGGCGGGGAGGGCAAGACCGTCACGATCACGGTCACCGGGGACGACGGCCGCTACGAGGTCGGCGCGCCCGCCTGAAAACGGGTTGGGTTCGCCAGGCCTGAGCGGCAGGATCGGCGGTATGAGCGAATTCTCTGTGCGTGCCGTGGCCGAAGGCGAACAGAGGGCGTGTCTCGACGTCCTGTCCGAGTCCTTGCACGGCAAGCCCGCCACGGACGAGGTCTGGGCGAAGATGGCCCCGTCCTGGCTCGCCGCCGGGAAGTTCGCCGCGTTCGACGACCACGGCACCCCGGTGGGCATCACCAGTTCGTTCGAGGTGGAGCTGACCGTCCCGGGTGGACAGAAGCTCGTCACGGCCGCCGTCGACGGTGTCGGCGTCCGCGCCGACTGGACCCGCCGCGGGATCCTCACCTCGATGATGGCCGTGCAGCTGGAAGACCTCGCGGCGCGTGGCGTCCCGCTGGCCGCACTGCATGCTTCGGAGGCGGTGATCTACGGCCGCTTCGGTTACGGCGCGGCCACTTTTTGCCGAGGCGTGTCCGTCGAACGCCCACGCGCCCAGCTGCGCGACGGCGTGGGGCGGGACGGCGTGGTCAGGTTCGTCACCCCGGCCGAAGCCGTGGAGCGCGTTCCCGCGTTGTACAACCGCTTCGGGGGAACACGGCCGGGTTTCGTCTCGAGGCCCGCCGGCTGGTGGCCGGGCTTCTTCGACCGAGTGGTCACCGGAAACGACGGCTATCGCGTGGCCGTCCACAGTGGACCGGATGGGGACGACGGTTTCGTCGTCTACCAGACCATCGACACTCGGGATCGGCAAGCGCCGGAGCGGGGCGCGCTCCTGGACATCCGGGAACTCCATGCCGCCACGCCGCAGGCCTGGGCGGGACTGTGGCGCTTTCTGCTCTCGATCGACCTGGTGTCGGCCGTCGCCGGCCGCGGCCGCCCGCTGGACGAGCCGCTCGCCGAACTGGTCACCGATCCGCGTGCGGTGAACACCACCGAGGTCATCGACGATCTGTGGCTGCGCCTCGTCGACGTCCTCGCGGCGCTGCGGGCACGGTCCTATGGCACCGCCGAGCCCGTAGTGCTCGAAGTGCACGACAAGCAGCTTCCGGACAACGACGGCCGTTACCTCGTCGGCCCGGACGGCGTGGAACGAACGACCGCCGAGGCCGATCTCCGGCTGGACGTCGCCACCCTGTCGTCGTTGTACCTCGGCCACGGTCTGTTCGGCGATCTGGCCCTGTCCGGCCGGGTCGAGGTGCTGAACGAGACAGCGGTCGCCCGTGCCGACGCCCTGTTCCACACCGCGCGCACGCCGTGGTGCGGGACGTTCTTCTAGCGCACCCCGGCTCGTGAGTGGTAAGGACGGTTAGAACCGTCCTTACCACTCACGAGGGATTGCGGCGAGGTTTGATCCGCACCTGCGGCAGCGTGGGTGCGGGCAGCCACGCGGTGGTGCCCTGATAGCCCTCCACCTGACCGAACCGGTCCGCCTGTGCCTGCCAAGCCTCGCGGTATTCGGCGATCTCCTCGTGGCTGCGGCCCACGAAGTTCCACCACATGACGAGTTCCTCGGTGAACGGGGTCCCGCCGAGCAGGAGCACTCGAGCGGGTTCGGCGCCGGAGTTCGCCAGTTCGAGCCGTCCGGCGCCGGGCGCGAGGTAGGCGAGTTCGCCGGTGGCCAACGTGGCTCCGGCGACGGTGACGGAGCCGATGTCCTGCAGAACACCGTGCTCGAAGGCCGGGTCGACGTCGAGGGCCAAGGTCGCCCCGGGCGCCACGGTGAGTTCGGCGCCGAGCAGGGGAGTGAACGCCGGGACCGGTGACGTGGTCCCGGCGAGACTGCCGAGAAAGACCCGGGCGGTCGCGCCGGACAGTTCGAGCAGCGGTGGCGCGTAATGCCGGAAGTCCCGTGCCGTGTCGCGATATGCGTCCGGCAGCGCGATCCAGAGCTGGACACCGTGCAGGACCGCGGCGTCCGGTGTGGACACTTCTGAATGCGCGATGCCGTGCCCGGCGGTCATCAGGTTCAGCTCACCGGGCCGCACCATGGCCCGGGTGCCGATGCTGTCGCGGTGCTCGATCTCGCCGCTGAACAGCCAGCTCGCGGTCTGCAGTCCGGTGTGCGGATGCGGCGCGACGTCCATCCCGCCGGACTGCGAAACGTCCTGCGGGCCGTAATGGTCGGCGAAACACCAGGCCCCGATCAGGGACCGTCGGCGCTGGGGGAGTGTCCGCCGGACTCGGATGGCGCGCGGGCCTCCGAGCGGGACGTCGCGCGGGGTCAGCACGGTGACGCCTTCACCCGGCTGTTCGGAGCACAGCAGCTCGGCCGGGTCGGCCTCGGTGTTGCTCATGACTTCGGGAGCGCGGCCAGCAGGCGCTCCACCGAACGGCCGAGATTCCAGCGCTCCGCGAGTTCCGCGACCTTGTCCGGATCGGCGGGCTCGGACGGGACGAGGTCAGGACGGGACTGTTCGACCGGCGCGTCGGCGGCGACGCGGACGACGGTCGGGGCGACCGCCAGGTAGTCGGCGGCGTCGGTCAGCCGGAGTCGCGTCTTGAGCGGCACCCGCGAGTCGCCGGCGTTGGAGGCCTCGATCAGCTCCTGGAGCGAACCGAACTGGGTGATCAGCTTCGCCGCCGTCTTCTCACCGATCCCGGCGACGCCGGGCAATCCGTCCGACGGGTCTCCGCGCAGCGCCGCCATGTCGGCGTAGCCGGGGCCGGCGTTCCCGGCCGGGATGCCGTACTTTTCCGCGATCTCCTCCGGGCCGAGGATTTCGGCCTTGTTCCAGCCCTTGCCGACGTAGATGACCACCGTGGACGTCGGTTCATGGCGGACCAGCTGGAAAAGGTCGCGGTCGCCGGTGATGACCTCGACGGGGGACTCCTGCTCGCGGATCGCGAGCGCGCCGATGACGTCGTCGGCCTCGTACCCGGCCGCCTCGGCCGTCGCGATCCCGAAGGCCTCCAGCAGTTCCAGGATGATCGGCACTTGCGGCGTCAGTGTCTCCGGCACCTCTTCGACGTCGCTGCCTTCCGGGACCTCTTCGGCCACCCGGTGCGCCTTGTAGCTGGGCAGCAGATCGGTGCGGAACTTCGGCCGCCAGTCCGCGTCGAGGCAAGCCACGAGCCGGGAAGGCCGCCGGTCGACGAGGATCCGCGCGACGGTGTCGGTGAACCCGCGCACCGCGTTGACCGGTGTCCCGTCGGGGGCGGTCATCGAATCGGGCAGTGCGTAGAACGAGCGGAAGTAGAGGCTCGCGGAATCGAGGAGAGCGAGTGGTCCGGTCACGCGGACAGCCTGCCATGTCGCGCCCCGGATGTCCGTGAAGGACCCGACCCCCAGCCGGGTCCTCCACGGACAGGTCAGGCCGCGTAGGGCCGCACCCGGCGTGCGTCACGGAGGGCGTTGGCCCACCAGTTCAGTTGATTCAGCAGCGTGGTCGCCGCGGCGGAGGCGCCTTCGAAGTCGTCGTGTTCGCCGTCCGGGTCGAAGTGGTTCCAGGCGTAGGGGAAGCTCACGGTCTCGCGGATCGTCGCCGCGTGAAGTTCGGCGAAGACCGGGCGCAGATGCTCGACCGCGCGCAGACCGCCCGAGATCCCGCCATAGGACACGAAGGCGACCGGTTTCCCGTGCCATTCGGGGCCGGTGGCGTCGAGCGCGGTCTTGAGCGGGCCGGGGTAGCTGTGGTTGTACTCGGGGACGATCACGACGACGGCGTCCGCGGCGGCGACGCCGGGGGAGAGATCGCCGGGGGCTTCGGCCAGGTCGATGACGGACAGGGTGACGTCGTCGCGCTGTTTGGCGCGGTCGAGGAACCAGTTCGCGACGACGGGAGCGAAACGGCCTTCGCGGACGCTGCTGATCACGACGGCGAGGTGGTAAGGCGAGTTCGTTGTCATGCCCAAGACCGTAAAACCTGTACTTAACTTGAAGTCAAACTCCAGAATCGCCGAATATCAGGGCCTAACCGCAGAGAACTCTTTGCAAAGAACTCTCTGCGGTCTTAGGGTGATGTGCATGGGGAAGAGCGAGAGATATCTCGCGCGGGTCGACGGCCGCATTTTGCGGGCGCTGTCGCATCCACTGCGCGTCAAGATCCTGGAGTTGCTGCGAGAGGACGGTCCGGCGACGGCGTCCGGACTGGCGAAACGGGTGGGGGAGAGTTCCGGGACCACGAGCTGGCATCTTCGCCAGCTGGCCGAATCCGGGCTGATCGCCGAGGACACCGAACGCGGCAGCCGACGCGACAGGTGGTGGAAGGCCGTGCACGAGGGGGATCAAATGCAGGCCAGGGACTTCATCGACGATCCCGATCTCGCCGGTCCGTTCAACGCCTACGCGCACACGATGATCGAGCGGCGCTACGCCGCCGAAGCACAGTTCGTCGCCGAAGTGCGGGACTGGGCCGACGAGTGGATCGACAAGGTGAGCTTCCACGATTCGCCGCTCTCGCTGACCCCGGACGAGGCCGCCGCGTTGAGCGACGAAATCCTCGACGTGATCGGGCGCTACCGGCGTCCGGAGAAGGACGGCGACACCCAGGTCCGCGTGCACTGGGCGGCCTTCCCGAGGAAATCCCGGCCGGAGACGCTATGAGCCGGACGCCGCTGGGGGCCTTGGTCGTGGCTTCGGGGATCTCCTCGGCCGGGGTGATGATGACGTTGCTCGCGATTCCCTGGTTCGTGCTGCAGAGCACGGGCAGCGGCACCAAGACCGGCCTGGTCACCGCGGCCGAAGTGCTGGGCCTGATGGTCGCCGCGTTGCTGGGCGGGCCGATCGTGGACCGCGACGGCACGCGCCGGGCCAGCGTCGGCGCGGACCTCCTGACCACCGTCACGGTGCTCCTGATCCCGCTCGCGATGGGCACGACAGGGCTCAGCCTGCCCGGCCTGATCGCGCTGTCGTTCGTGATGGGCGTGTCCCGCGGTCCCGCCGACACGGCGAAGCAGGTGCTGCTCCCCGGCGTCGCCGAACTTGGCGGTATCGGCGTGAGCCGGGCGGCGAGTGCCGTCGAAGCGGCGATGAGGACCGGCCGGATGGCGGGTGGCCCCGCCGCCGGCGCGCTGATCGCGCTGATCGGTCCGGTGCCGGTGCTGTTCGTCGACGCGGGCGCGCTCCTGCTGTCCTCGGCACTGGTGTTCGCGCTGATCCCGGCCGCGGCCGGGCCGCCGCGTCCGCCGACGGGCGGATACCTCAAGCAACTGCGCGAAGGGCTCGGGTACGTCAAACGCGACGCGGTACTGCGCGCGGTCGTCGGCATGCTGATGCTCACCAACAGTCTCGACTTCGGGCTGCTCGGCGTCCTGTATCCGGCGTACGGCGATCAGGTCCTGCACAGCACCGCGCTCATCGGCGCGATGATCACCGCGGTCGCCGCGGGCGCTCTGCTCGGTTCGGCGATCTACGGCTGGATCGGCCACCGGTTCTCCCGGCGGACGGCGATCCTCGTCGCCGTCGCGATCGAAGGCGCGCCGCGTTTCGCCTTGCTCGCGCTGGAACCCGCGCCGCCGGTCCTGCTCGCCGGGCTCGTGGTCGCCGGGATCGGGGCGGGCGCGCTGAATCCGATCGTGCTCCCGGCGATCTACGAACGGGTCCCGGAAGCCGTCCGCGGCCGGGTGCTCAGCCTTCTCGTCGGCGGGGTACTCGCCGCGATGCCGCTCGGTTCGATGGCGGCCGGGTTGCTGCTGGACGGGATCGGCCTCGTCGGCGCGCTCGCCGTCTTCGGCGGTCTGTACCTGATCGCCGGCACCTTCCCGGCGATCTTCCGGGTCTGGCGCGGGCTCGACGATCCCTCCCCGATCGGGGGTGACCGGCCGGTGAGCCAAGGGGCGCGGACCGACTAGGCTCGCCATCATGTCGCGCCGTTCCCTTCACAACCCAGCCCCCGACGCCGCCAGCCTCCGCGCCCGCCTCGACCGGGCCCGCGCCGCCGCGGCCGCCGCCGACACCGACGCCCTGCTGATCGCACCCGGCTCGGACCTGCGCTACCTCATCGGCCAGGCCGGGGGCTCCTTCGAACGGCTGACCACGCTGGTGATCCCGGCCGACGGCGTCCCAGCGCTGGTGCTGCCGAAACTGGAGGCCCCCGGCTACGCCGACGTCCCCGCCGACGAACTCGGTATCGAGATCGTCACCTGGGTCGACGGGGACAACGCGTACGAACTGGTCGCCGACAGGCTGGGCAAGCCAGGCCGCGTGGCGGTCAGCGACTTCACCCCGGCGCTGCACGTGCTCTCCTTCCGGGGCGCGCTCGGCGACGCGGAGCAGACACTGGCCGGACCGATCGTGCGCGAACTGCGGATGCGCAAGGACGCCGCCGAGATCCAGGCGCTGCGCGACGCGGGTGCCGCCATCGACCGCGTACACGCCCGCGTGCACGAATGGCTGCGTCCCGGCCGCACCGAGGCCGAGGTCGGCGCGGACATCACCGCCGCGATCGTCGAAGAGGGCCACACCCACGCCGACTTCGTGATCGTCGGCTCGGGCCCCAACGGCGCCAGCCCGCACCACGACGTCTCCGAGCGGGTCATCGAGCGCGGCGACGTCGTCGTGGTCGACATCGGCGGCCCGATCGCCGAGGGCTACAACTCCGACTCCACTCGCACGTACGCGGTGGGTGAGCCGCGCGACGCCGACGTCGCCGAGACCTACGCCGTCCTGCAGCGGGCGCAAAAGGCCGCCGTCGACGCCGTCCGTCCTGGCGTCACCGCCGAGTCGATCGACGCCGCCGCGCGCGACATCATCGCCGAGGCGGGGTACGGCGAGTACTTCATCCACCGCACTGGTCACGGCATCGGCCTCGACGTGCACGAAGAGCCCTACATCATCAAGGGCAACGCGCTGCCGCTCGAACCGGGCATGGCCTTCAGCGTCGAACCCGGCATCTACCAGCCCGGCCGCTGGGGTGCCCGCATCGAGGACATCGTCGTGGTCACCGAGAACGGCGTCGAGTCGGTCAACCGGCGCCCGCACGACCTGATCGTGCTCGACGCATGACCGGTTCCCTGGAGCCGCTGGATCAGGCCATCGTGCAGGAGCTGGCCGCGGACGGACGGCGCAGTTTCACCGATCTGGCGGAGCGGGTCGGGCTTTCGGTGTCGGCGGTGCACCAGCGGGTGCGCCGCCTGGAGCAGCGCGGGGTCATCCTCGGGTACACCGCGCGGCTCGACGGCGAGCAGATCGGCCTGCCGCTCACGGCGCTGATCTCGCTGACGCCGAACGATCCGGCCGCCCCGGACGACTACCCGCAGCGTCTGGAGCACATCAAGGAGATCGAGTCCTGCTACTCGGTCGCCGGGGACGAGTCGTACATCCTCCTGGTCCGGGTGGCTTCGCCGCTCGGACTGGAGGATCTGCTTCGCCGTATCCGGGAGTCCGCCAAGGTCTCGACCCGGACCACGGTGGTGCTGTCGACGCCGTTCGAGGGCCGCTCGCCCACCCTGTGAGATGAGAAAAGGGTGGGCTTGCGCGGCGCTGGTACGATAAAAGGTATGGCAACACGTAAGGTCACTCTTTCACTCGACAGTGGTGCGCTCGAGTTCGCCGAGCGGGCCGCGAAGGCACACGGGATCTCGGTCTCGTCGTGGTTGTCCAAAGCGGCCCGCAGGGAGGCCGTCCGCACCGGATACACCCCGCAGCGCGCCCCGGTCGAACCGTCCGCCGTATCGGACGAGGCCGAGCTGACCGCCGCGGAGAAGGATCTGCGTGCACAGGGGTGAAGTCTGGACGTACCACCCCCCGACCGAACCGGCACGGCAGCGCACCGTCGTCCTGCTGTCCTCGGACGGGGTGAACGAATCCGAGCGGCCGTGGCTGCTCGGCACCGAACTGCTGGACCGTGATCCGCAGGACATCCTCGGCGTCGCCGTCGACGCGCGGTACTGGGTTTCCACGTTGAACCTCACGCGCCTGTACCGGCCGTGGTTCGACGAGAAGATCGCGGAGATCGACCAAGAGGTCCAGGAGCGCATCGACATCGCGTTGCGCGCCGCACTCGACCTCTAGCGTGCGATCACCTCGGGCGCGGCGTGCAGTTTGCCGTCGGGGCCGGAGAGGCACGACGCGTTGCCGCCGCGGGCGGCGAGGAACTCGTTGAGGCAGTTCGCGATCTGCGCGTGGCCGTTCGCGTTGGGGTGGAACGACTCCTGCAACGCGTGGCTCGCGCGGTCCGCCTGGCCGAGGTCACGCAGCTGCAGCGTCAGCCTGCTGAACCACTCGTTCGCCGGGTCGCTGCTGCACGCCTCGTGCCCGGCGCCCGCCCGCGAAAGGTCCAGGAACCGCGCGCTGGTCGCCCTCGACGCCTGCTTGAGCCCGTCCGACAGGACGGAGACGCCGTCGCGGCGCATCCACTCCAGGTCCTCGGTGCGGAACGGGCAGCCGTTGAGGCTGCGCAGGGCCTCCGGGATCTGGGGGCCGACAGGCGAGGCGTACGACATCAGCACGAGCTGGTAGTCCGCCGGGACGTAACCGGCCTGCGCCAGCACCTTCTTCACGTCGGCGACGGCGTTGGTCACCTTCGGCACCATGGCGTCCACTTGGGACTTCCACGTGGTGCGAAGAGCCGCGCTGCACGGCGGGTTCTGCGGGGAGAACCAGGCCTTGAAGCATTCGTTGACCTGCGCCGAGAACTTGGGCTCGTCGTTCGCGCCGATCGCGATCACCACCGCCGCGACCCGATGGTCCTTGATCAGGTTCGCGAGCTGCTGGGCCTGAGAGGGCTCGGTCCACTGCTTGGCTTCGCCGAGGGCGATCTGCTCCGACGGCGCCCCCGAACACGCGAGGTTCACCCGCGCGGTGACATCGGGGATCTTGATCTGCTCGACGAAGGCGTTGGGGGAACGGTGGCACCAGTTGCCGCCCTGCCCGTTGGTCGCAGGCGTGTAGTCGCCCGCGCCCTCGCCGGAAACGGTGCTGTCGCCGATGGAGACGACCGTCAGCGGCCCCGTCCCCGGTGGGCCTTGGCGCGGGGACGGCTGCCCTGGGCGGCTTTCCGACCCGGTAAAGGCAATGAACCCGACGAGAACCACCACGAACGTGAGCGCCAGAGCACCCCACCACCACCGGAAACGTCGCATCGTCACCGGATTCTACGGACACGTGGCCCGACAGGGTGATCATGGCGGTGTGACGGTCGCGATGCCCACCAGCGGAGCCGGCCGCTGGGGAGCCCTTGAGCCGTTCCGCCGCGCTATCGAGTCAGCCGACCCAGCGCTGGATCGCGATGTCGAGCAGCTTGCGTGCCTGGTCGGCGGAGGCATCGGCCCAGGCGATGATCCCGTCCGGGCGCACGAAGAGGCTCGGCTGCGAAGCATCGGGATCCGACACGTGGACGATCCGTTCCTCCCGGCCTCCTACAGCGTCGGCGTACCGGCCATCGGCTGAGCGGTCCACGAGCACGAAGAGCCCGTCGTGAGCGTGGTCGGCGAGCCGGGTCCCGGACTTCAGATCGACATCCCCGGCGATCGAGCCGACCGGGGCGGTGGTGTCGTCGGCGACGTCGTACCGCTGAAGGATCCCCGAGGAGAGCGCGACCATCCGGTCGGTCGCGCCGGGAACGGCGAACAGTTCGTCGCCGACGACCTTCCGCAGCTGAGCGGTCCGTTCGTCACCGCGCATCAGCGCGACCTGAGCCCGTGTCCAGTCCAGGACCCACGCGCCGATCGGATGCCGTTCGGAGTGATAGGTGTCGAGCAGTCCCGCCGGCGCGTGGCCCTGGATGGTCGCGGCGAGTTTCCAGCCCAGGTTGACCGCGTCGCCGAGGCCGAGGTTGAGGCCTTGTGCGCTGAACGGTGAGTGCACGTGCGCGGCGTCGCCGGCGAGGAACACCCTGCCGCGACGGTAGGTGCTCGCCTGGCGCGCGTTGTCGGACCATCGGGTCGCCCGTCCCCGCAGTCGGGTGATCGTGACCGGGATGCCGGTGACGTCGCGCACCGCGCTCTGCAGTTCTTCGAGGGTGACCGGCGCGTCCTTGTCTTCGGGCCGGGGCGCGAACCTGGCGACGAGAACGCGTCCCGGCACCGGTCCGTAGGTGTAGATGCCGCGAGGCGTCCAGTTCCAGCCGCGGCGCAGTTCGCTCGCGTCTTCGAAATCCGCGATGGCCTGATACCCCACCATTTCCGGGCCGGTGCCCGCGAAATCGACCCCGAGCCGCTTGCGGATGACGCTTCGCCCGCCGTCGGCGGCCACGACCCACCCGGCGGCGAAATCACCCGCGTCGGTCTCGACGACCACATCGGCATCGTCGTCGAGACCGGACCCGGTGCTCCGCAGACCCCGTACCTCGACACCGCGGCGGATCTCGACGCCCAGCTTGGCGCAGTGCTCGCCGAGCAGGAGTTCGAGATCGTGCTGGGGAACCAGGATGCCGTTGGCCACAGCGGTATGCGCCGCCAGCACCGGATCGTCCTGGTCGACGAGGTCGTGCCGGAACATGATCCCGGCGAAATGCCCCAGGACCGGGAATCGCCGGGACGCCCTGCCCGCGGCGTCGGTCAGTTCGCGCACGGTCCGGTTCGAACGTCCGCCGGTGAAGGTGCCGGCTTCGGCCAGGCGACGGCGTTGTACTTCCTCCGCGGCGGGCAACAGCCCGCGCCGATCCAGGATCTCGGCGCTGGCGACGTTGATCGAACCGGACTTGATCGTCGGATCCGGTTCCTCGAGCCGCTCCAGCACGGTCACCGGCACTCCTCGCAAGGCCAGCTCGCTCGCGAGGAACAGGCCGGTGGGCCCCGCGCCGACCACGATCACGTCCATCTTGTTCACGACCACTCCAAGCTTTACTCGGTAAGGTTACTCGGTAAGCTTAATGAGTAAAGGTAGAGTTGTCACATGGCGAAGCGAGGAGACCGGGGCGGCTCGAAGACACGGGCGCATATCGCCGCTGTCGCGACGGAGCTTTTCGTGGAGCGCGGTTTCGAAGACGTCACGGTCGCCGAGATCGGCGCCGCCGCAGGCGTCTCGAAGGTGACCGTGTTCTCGCACTTCGAGCGCAAGGAGGACCTCGCGCTCGACCGGCTGCCCGACGCCGTCGGCATCGCCCGGGCCGTGGTCCGCGAGCGGCCGAATGGCGTGGGGGTCGTCGAAGCGTTTCGCCGGGCGGGCATCGCGCTCGCGGAGGAACAGCACCCGCTGTCGGGGCTCAGTCAGGCTGGTGAGCCGCTCGCGCGCACCGTCGCCGGGTCTCGCGCGCTCATTTCACGGCTGCGCGAGTTCGAGCACGAGATCGAGGCGGAACTGACCGATGAGCTCGAGAGCGATCCCCGGTTCTCGGGTGACAGTGAACTGGTCGCCGCGCTGATCGTCGCAGCCTACCGCGTCGTCGCCGTGGCGACGACGCGGCGACGGCTTGCCGGCGACGACCTCACCGCCGTCGTCGCCGCGCACCGCGACCGGCTGGACCGCGCTTTCACCGCGCTGTCCGAGGTTTTCCCGAGCTGACGCCGCCTCATCCGGTGGCGGGACGACCGTCCACCCTGGACGCGAGGACCGCCGCGCCGGGCCCGGACAGCTCGTCAAATGCCGCTGCCCGACCGGCGATCGACAGCAGGAGTGCCTCCCCGGCGCCGCGGACTTCCGGCCCGGATCCGGCCGACCAGCCGACGTCCGTGGCGACGAGCCGGAGCCCGCGCGCCCGCTTGCGCGCCTTGATCGGCGGGGCGTAGCGCGCGAAAGCCAGGGCGTGACGCAACCGTTCCGGCGGCACCTCGCGGGGAAACCCCAGTGGACGCCGGATGTCCTGGTGATGGAGGATCCCGTCGAGCAGCGCCACCCGTCCACCGAACGCCGAGGTCAGGCCGCGCGGTTCGAGGTGGTCCTCGAACCGCGCGATCAGCTCTTCCGGTGTCCGGCCGGGATTCCGTGCGACACCGAGCGCGTTCATCCGGTTCAGCCGCAGCCCGCCGCGGACGGCCTGGCCTGCCAGATCAAGGAACCGCTGGGCGTCGTAGTCGACGACGTGGGCGACCACCTGCCGGACCGTCCACTCCGAACACAACGTCGGCGCGTCCCAGTGCTCGGGGGACAGCGTTCGCAGGAACGCGGCGAAGTCGGCACGTTCGTCCCGGGCGAGTCGCGCTACAGAGTCCACCAGCGGCCTCCTAGGGTCATTCGTAGTCGAGCCACCCGCAAACGTAGTAGTTCGTGTCCTCGTTCCGCTCGACATACCAGGAATAGACGACGTCGCCCGCGAGTTCGCCGTTGCGCGCGTTCCGCTGCGTGACCTTGGCCTGGACCGTCACGAACTCCTGTCCCGGCGGGACGGAGTACGGCAGCATCTCCCAGCGCTCGACGTAGTGCCCGTGGAGTTCGAACCCCAGGAGCGTCGCCCGCAGCCTCGGGCAGGTTCCGCTGCGCAACGCGGTCATGTCGTGATTGGCGAGTCCGTTCATGTAGACCTGGAACACCCGGTCGATCGCGGCGGGTTCGAGACCCGGTGCGGATGACGTCGAGGGTGCCGTGGGCGTCACGGTCAGGGTCTGTGTCTCGGTCGGGGGAGCGGAGTCCGAGGTGGACGTCGCGGATGCGGCGTCGGGACGCGGGATCGTGAACCCGCTTCGGCACGCCGGGAGAGCCGTGCCGAGGCCGATCAGGAGGACGCCCGCCAGGACGCGCGAAGTCAGAGGTCTCACGCCGCTGACGTTATGGAGCCTTCATGAAATTCGCATGAAAGGCGCCGGACGGCCGGTTTGGTGTGACTGGATGGACGACACGCGTGACTGGATGGACGACACGCGGCTCGGCGGGTTCCTCAGCAGTTCTCCAGGAAGTGCCGCAGCACTCGCGTGCCGAATCGCAGGCCCTCGACCGGGACGCGCTCGTCCACACCGTGCGCCATCGCGCGGTACGGGAAGCCTTCCGGCAGCCACAACGGCGCGAAGCCGTAGCAGTCGATCCCCAGCGGGCTGAACGCCTTCGCGTCCGTACCGCCGCCCATGCAGTAGGGAACGACGACGGCTTCGGGGTCTTGCGAGCGCAGCGCGTCCGCCATCGCGTCGAACCACGGCGAATCCACCGGAGCCTGGACCGGCGGCTGGTGCGCGACGAACTCGCGGGTGACGCCCTCGCCGAGCATCGCGTCGAGCTCGGCGAACAGGTCCGGTTCGGTGCCGGGGAGGACGCGGACGTCGACCTGGGCCTCGGCCGAGGTCGGGATGACGTTCACCTTGTAGCCGGCGTCGAGCATGGTCGGCGTCGTGCTGTTGCGGACGGTCGGCACCACCAGCGCCCCGGCGGGCCCGAGCCGCGCGATCGTTCCGTCCACATCGGACAGATCGATCGGGACGCCGAGCGCTTCCCCGGTGCGTTCCAGGAACGCTTGCACCGTCGGAGTCAGCTGGACCGGCCAGCGGTGCGCGGCGATCTTGCCGAGCGCGGTGACCAGCCGGGTGACCGCGTTCTCGTCGTTGGGGCGTGATCCGTGGCCCGCGCGGCCCTTGGCGGTCAGGCGCAGATGGGCCGTTCCGCGTTCGGCCGTCGCGACCGGGTAGAGCCGCACGGTCCGGCCGTCGGCGGCGGGGACGTGGTAGGTGTACGCGCCCGACTCGCTGATCGCGGCCGCGCAGCCGTCGAACAGGTCCCGGTGCGTCGCGGCGAGCCAGTGCGCCCCGTACTCGCCCTTGTCCTCCTCGTCGGCCACGAACGCCAGGACGATGTCCCGACGTGGCCGGACACCCGTGGCGAGGGCGGCGAGCACCATCGCGCAGAAGTCCTTCATGTCGACCGCGCCGCGGCCCCAGAGGAAACCGTCGCGGATCTCGCCCGAGAACGGATCCACCGACCAGTCGGCGGCGTCGGCCGGGACGACGTCGAGGTGTCCCTGTACGAGTAGCGCGGGCAAGCTCGGGTCGGTGCCGGGCACGCGGGCGATCACGTTGGCGCGGCGGGGCGCGGACTCGATGATCTTCGAGCCGATCCCGAGTCCCGAAAGCAGCGACGCGACGTACTCGGCCGCCTCACGCTCGCCCTCGGCGTCCCCGTCGCCGCGGTTCGTGGTGTCGAACCGGATCAGCCGCGAACAGACTTCGACGACATCGAGCTCAGCGTCGATTCGGGAACCCGCGTCCGCGATCGCGTCGCCAGGGCGCACCTTTTCACTGCTCGGCACGTTACGGTCGGGAAGTTCGCCCCGCGTTTCGAGCTCAGCCATAGATACCCTGCACCGCCCCGGCCGCGATCGCCGTGACGATCTTGAACGCCTTCATCGCTTCGGTCATGTCCGGCGCGTCGAAGCCGACCCGCCGCACGCCGATCTGTTCCACCGTCGGGATCACCGCCGCGGCCTGCGCGAGGTGGCTCGCGTCGAACTCGACCTCGATCCGGTGCGGCGTGGTGAACCGCTCGACCCGGCCCGCCCGGTTCATCGAGTCCGCCGCGGCCGAGCTCAGCAGTTCGGCGGTCCTCGCGGGCGGCAGGCAGATCGCGGCGTAGCGGCTGACGCATTCCTTCACCGTGACCAGTTCGGCTTCCGGCGCGTAGTCCTGGGCGTCGTCGCAGGCCTTGTCGTCACCGGAGACGACGAGCACCGGGACGCCGTATTCGGCGGCCATCGCGGCGTTCAGCCTGCCTTCGCTGGCGGGGACGTCGTCGAGCCACACGCCGGTGATCTGGTTCTCCAGGTACGTGTGGGACAGGACGCCGTCGAATCCCGCGCCGGCGTGGTAGCCGAGGAAGACGACGCCGTCCACGCCGGTGTCGATCCCCTGCATCATCGAGAGCGGCTTGTGCCTGCCGGTGAGCATGCGCGCCCGGCCGTCGAGGTCTTCGAGCAGGAGGTTCCGCTGGGACGAATGCGCCTCGTTGACCAGCACGTCGGTGGCGCCGGAGTCGAACAGACCCGCGATGGTGGCGTTGACGTCACCGGTGAACAGGCGGCGGAATCGTTGCCACTGCTCGGTACCGGGGATGACGTCCTCGGTCCAGGTGACGCCGGTGGCGCCCTCCATGTCCGCCGAGATCATGATGCGCATGCGGGGCACCCTAGCCGAGGCTCTTTGCCCTCGCCGCCGGGATCAGGGCCAGGAACCGGAACGCGGATACACCGCCCAGGCGCGCTCCCAGGCCGCGGCACGCTGCCGGTCGAGCACCAGCCGGACGACCCGGTGGACCAGGACGAGCGCGGCGACCACGGCGAACCAGAGCCAGAGGCCGACGAGTACGGAATCGAACACCGCCGTCGACGCGTTCCTCGGGGCCGCGGTGAGCTCGCCGCGGGCGTCGATCCAGATCGGCACGGCCGATCCGGCTGGGCTGCCCGGCGTCGCGAGGACACCACCGGTGTGCCGCGCCCCGCGCGAGTCGGTCCAGGTCGCCTGAGTGGTGGAGTTGTCGGTCCCGACGCTCTCGCTGTCGACGATGCGGACGGGCGCGGCCGTCAGCAGATACGCGGTGGCGGGTGTGCGTCCGGTCGCGTCGGCGGCGGCCGCGGCGACCTGCCTGCCGTGGTTGGCCGAGCCGGCGGCGGCCGCGACCGGGATGGCGAGCACCGCCGCGAAGATGACGAGCTTGAGTACCAGGGCTTCGAACCGGTCGGAGCCGCGGGCCAGCGAATTGCGACCAGGAAAGAGCCGCCGCGCGAACCGGGCGATCGGACCGCTGGACCCGTGCACGAGGAACCCCATTCCCTCAGACCGCGAAAACCTCCGGCTTCGATTCTCGGTCACCGGGGCGCCGCTGTCGCGGTATGGGGACACAGACCACTCTGTGAACCCGTACACAACCTTTAATTCGTTTTACCCGTCCGCGTTCCCCCGCTACCGTCTTCGGCATGGGGATTTTCTTCACTCTGTGATTCTCGCCTTCGACGCGGCCCTGGCGTAGAGCCTTCGCTCCGCCGGGCCGCGTCCTTCCGCATGGTCTCTTCTTCCCCCTTGCGAGAATCAGGAGGACGCCCCTGTGCGTACCCCGCATCGAAATCCCGGAACACAACTCGTGCTCTCCGGTGTCACCAAGCGTTTCGACGACCACGTCGTACTGGACCAGGTCTCCTTCACCGTCAAACCGGGGGAGAAGGCGGGCGTCATCGGAGACAACGGCTCTGGCAAGTCCACGTTGCTGAGGCTGATCGCCGGCCGGGACCGGGCGGACAACGGCACGGTGACCGTCACCGCGCCCGGCGGCGTCGGCTATCTCCCGCAGACGTTGGAACTGCCCGGCACCGCCACGGTCGGCGACGCGATCGACCTCGCGCTGGCCGACATCAGGGAACTGGAATCCCGGATGCGGGCGGCCGAGACGTCGCTCGAGACCGCCGAAGACCTGGCCGCGTACGGCGACCTCATGACCGCTTACGAAGCCCGTGGCGGTTACGAGGCCGACGCCAGGGTGGAGGTCGCCCTGCACGGGCTCGGGCAGCCGGGCCTCGATCGCGGCCGCGCGCTGGGCAGCCTGTCCGGCGGCCAGCGGTCGCGGCTGGCGCTCGCGGCCACCCTGGCAGCGTCACCCGAACTGCTGTTGCTGGACGAGCCGACCAACGATCTCGACGACGAAGCCGTCACCTGGCTGGAGAACCACCTTCGCGGGCACCGCGGCAGGATCGTCGCGATCACCCACGACCGGCTGTTCCTCAACCGGGTCACCGGCACGATCCTCGAGGTCGACGCCGATCGCCGGACCGTTCAGCGGCACGGCAACGGCTACGCGGGCTACCTCGCGGCGAAGGAGGCCGCGCGGGCCCGATGGGTCCGCGAGTATGAGGAGTGGAGGTTGGAGAAGGCCCGCTACGAACGGATGGCGGACGTCAACATCGACCGGTTCTCCGCGATACCGCGCAAGGCTCCGGCAGCCTTCAGCGGGGCCGGCGCGTTCCGGGCCCGATCCCGGGCGCACGGGGCGATGAGCCGGATCCGGTCGGCCCGCGAGCGGATCCAACGGCTCGAGGCGGACCGCGTTCCGCCGCCGCCCGAGCCGCTCCGGTTCACCGCACGGATCGCCACGGGAGAGATCGAGGCCGATCAGTACGTGGTGAAGGTGGACGACGTGTCGGTCGATGGTCGTCTGCCGCGGACGTCGCTCAGCGTGCTGCCCGGCGAACGTGTTCTCGTGACCGGGCCCAACGGGGCGGGCAAGACGACGCTGATGCGGGTGCTCGCCGGCGAGCTGACGCCGTCGACGGGGTCGGCGGAGCGGACGGGCCGGATCGGGTTCCTGCACCAGAACGGCGGACTCACCGCCGATTCCCGAACCGTTCTGGCGGTCTTCGCCGGGGACGGCGACGAGGACGAGGCGGCTGAGAGATTGCTGTCGCTGGGCCTGTTCCGCGCGCCGGATCTGCGCAAGCCGGTCCGGGACCTGTCCATCGGGCAGCGCCGCAGGCTCGAACTGGCCAGGCTCGTGACGGCCAAGACCGATCTGCTGCTGCTCGACGAGCCGACCAACCATCTCGCCCCGGATCTGGTGGAGGAGATGGAGCAGGCGCTCGCGGAGTACTCCGGTGCGCTCGTGGTCGTCACCCACGACCGGCGGATGCGGCGGACGTTCGAGGGCAGGCGACTGGAACTCGTCACTTCAGTGGCCTGAGCGGTCCGTCCACTTTGGCCGGGTTGAGGCAACTGTTCAGCCCGTCCACGAGGGAACAGGTCCCCGGACCGCGCTTGAGCCGGAAGCCCTGCGGCACGCCACCCGCCGCCACCAGAGCCTGGTACGCGGGAACGGCGTCCGTGGGGCGCCGGGTCAGCGCGGGATCGGTGAGAGCGTCCACTGTGTACAGTCCGAACCGGGCGCGATAGCTGCCCCATTCGTAGTTGTCGGTGAGGCTCCAGTAGTTGTAGCCGATGAGGTTCATCCCGTCGGCCTTGGCTCGCTGGAGCCAGTACACGGTGTCGCGGACGTGATCGCCGCGGGTGTAGTCCGCGTCGCGGAGTTTCCCGTTGTCGGTCGCCATGCCGTTTTCGACGATGTAGAGCGGCAGGCGCGGGAACCGGTCGTGGTAGCCGCGCAGCGCGTAGTAGATGCCTTCGGGCTGGAGCTTCACGTCCCAGAACTTGTCGGTCGCCGCGGCGAACACCGTCCAGTTGTCGATGCTCAGGCCGTAGTAGTAGTCGATCCCGATGAAGTCGAGCTTGTCCTTGACCTGGTCGAGGAAGAACCAGTCGGCCATCCCGTTGACGCCGGTGATGTAGGCCTGGTTGCTCGTGACCTTCGAGGTCGGGTCGAGTTCGTGGATCAGGTCGTAGGCCCGCCGGTGCGCCTGGACGATGTTGGACTGCGCCGCGAAGTACCGCGTCGCGTTCAGCGCGCCGACCTTCTGTTCGTTCTTGAGGAAGATGAGCGGCTCGTTGAACGTCACCCAGAGGGCGTCTTGTCCGGCATAGCGCCGGACGATCTTCCGGCTGAACTCCAGCCACGCGTCGGCCGTCCGCGTCTCCGCCCAGCCGCCCTGATCGAGCGCCCAGCCCGGGTAGACCCAATGGTTGAGCGTGATCATCGGGGTCATGCCCGCGGCCCGGACCTGCCGAAACACGTCGTCGTAGAAGGCCAGCTCGGTTTCGTCCCACCGTCCGGGTGAGGGTTCGACGCGAGCCCACTCGATGCCGAACCGGTAGGTGTTGACGCCGAGCCCGGCCGCGAGGCGGATGTCGTCGGCGTAGCGGTGCCGGAAGTCCACGGATTCGCGGTATTCGTCGACGCCGTCCCTGCCGGCCGAACGATCCACGAATCGCTTCCAGTTGCTGTCCGGAGCGCTGCCCTCGGACTGATAGCCCGACGACGCGACGCCCCAGTAGAAGTCCCGCGACCAGCCGTCGTCCTGCGATGCGGACACGTCCACCGCGGAAAGTGTCGCGCATAGTGAGACGGCGACCACCGAGGACAGCACCCGGCGTAACCTTCCCCGATGCTCCGGCCACTTCGTCGATCGTTCACCAGCGTCCGCCATCCACGGGACGCTAACGTGGGTGAACGGCGTAAACAAGCGGCCGTCCGGGGACTTCGACGATGACGTTGGGGAGATGATCGACTTGACCGGCAGCACGGTCCGCCATGCCGTCTATCTGCCGCCTTTCGGCCCGTTCGGTGAGCCGGGGGTGCTCGTCGACCTCGCCGTGCGCGCCGAGGCGGCGGGCTGGGACGGGTTCTTCCTGTGGGACCACGTGGTCGCGGACACCATGCCCATCGCGGATCCGTGGACGACGCTCGGCGCCATCGCGCACGCCACCGACCGGCTGCTGTTCGGCCCGATGATCACACCGCCCGCCCGGCGCCGCCCGTGGGTGGTCGCCCGGCACGCGTCGACGGTCAGCAGGCTTTCCGGCGGGCGGCTGATCCTCGGCACCGGGCTCGGTTCCGACGAATCCGGTGACTTCAGCCGGTTCGGTGAGCAGACCGACCTGCTGACCCGCTCGGCGATGTTCGACGAGGGTCTCGACGTCATCCGCGCGATCTGGTCCGGCAGGCGTTTCGACCACGACGGCGCGCACTATCAGGTCGCGCTCGCCGAGGCCCCGCCCGAGCCGTTCCCGATCCCGATCTGGGTGGCGAGTTCCACCGACAATCCGCGCGTCGTCCGGCGGGCGGCGTTGTGCGACGGGATCTTCCCGAATCCGGAGGACCACACGCCGACAGCCGAGGAGATCGCCGAGACCCACCGGGCGCTCGGTCTCGCCGGGCTGGAGCCGGGCCGTCCCTTCGACGTGGCGGTCGCCGGGAACGCGAGCCCGGCGTGGGAGGAGCCGATCAAGGTCGACCTACCCGCGCTGGGGCAGGCCGGGATGACGTGGTGGATGGAGTCCCTGATGCATCTCGACCCGCTGGAGCTTTCGCAGAAGATCGTGGACGCGGGTCCGCCTCGGTGGTGACGCGTCCGTGAAGGTGCCGGCCGCAGCTCTCTGTCCATAGTGGACTCCGGCTGCGCCGTTCGCCGAATACCGTTGCTCCAAAAGCCTTCACCGTCCTTGCGGCGCCGCTCGCCTTTGATAACGTCACCGCGGGCGTCCTGCGAACCAGTGACGCTCGGGGGAGGGGCGGGATGGCTGAGGAGCGCCATGCGATGCGACTGGAAACCGGGGTCACGCTGGTCAACGCGTTGACCGGGGAGCATGTCCAAGGCAGGCCGAAACCCGCGCTCCGAGGCCAAGATCTGATCCGAGCCGCCACTGAAGCGCTCGGAACCGGGAACAGCCAGGTCGATCTCCTGACCGCGGAGCGGCTGCGGAATCTGGCCTCGCGCCTGCGGGAAATCATCGAGTCGCTGTCGCGGCGGGAACCGGACCGGGCGGCGGGGCTGCTCAACCGGATGCTCGTCGACAGCAAGGCCCGGCCGTCCCTGCATCGCCACGGTGAACAGTCGTGGCATCTGCGGTTCCATGGTCCTGAGGCCGACCTCGTCCAGCAGTGGGCGGCGGGCCTCGCGGTGTCCGTGGCCGCGGCGCTCGGCGACGACATCCCGCATCGCGTCGGGTTGTGCGCGGCGCCGCGATGCGATCAGGTGTACATCGACGCGAGCCAGGCGCAGATCAAGCGGTTCTGCGGGCTGGCCTGCCAGAACCGGGTGAAGGCCGCCGCGTACCGCGCCCGCCGGTCAGGAGCGTGAGCCCGGCGGTGTCGCGTCGACGTACCACTCACGGCCGAACGCGAGGCCGAAGAGCGGCGCCGGAAGCCGGGTCACGACGCGCATCAGTGGCGCGAGCCTGCCGTTCCCCTTCACCTGCGAGGAATGGGCGGCGATCGCTGCCTGCTTCTGGCGTGCGAAGCGCCGGATGTCGAAGGTGTGCGTGATCTCGGACTTGGCGCTGTAGGCGCGGAGAAGCACGTCGACGTCATAGCGGAACGGGATCCGTGCCAGGCGCACCAATCTCACCAGGCGCGCGACGACGTCGCGGGGGATCGTGGCCTCCAGCAGCCGGACGTCGCCGGCGAGTTCCGCCGCCCGCTTGCCGACCTCGTGCACCTTGACGTGGTCGCGGTGACCGTAACCGCCGTTGCGGTCGTAGCTCAGCAGAACCGAAGCACCCTCTTCGCGCAGGATCGCCACGAGCCGGGCCGCCGCTTCGTCGGTGCCCGCGCGGACGAAACGGACCCAGCCCGGCGGGTCCGGATAGAGCATCGCGCCGTGACCGCTGCCTGCGTAGCCGAGATGGACGACGCGCGCGACGCCGAGCACCTTCGCGCTCGCCTCGAGTTCGGCCTGGCGCGGCGCGTCCGTGCCCCGCATGCCGATGGTGGCGACGACGAGGACGACACGGTGGCCGTTCGCGGCGGCGCGGGCGAGGGTGCCGCCGGTCAGCAGGGCTTCGTCGTCCGGATGGGCGTGGAAGGCCACGATGGTCGTCACGCTCCGAGCATGCCCGAGATCCTCGGAACGGTCGGTGGTCGACTCTTGACCGTCCGTCGATCCTGTGGGTAATCTTCCCTTTACTTTCCAATAGTAAGGAAAGTTTCCTATTTAACTCCGCCGCCCTGACCGTCGGCGCGCCAACGTCGGTGCCGTCGACGCGAGAGGAGAAGCCGAATGCGTTGGGACAAGATCCGTCTCCGGGTGACGGCCGCACTGGCCGCCGGACTGCTGGCCCCGGTCGCGGCCGCGAGCACGTCGATGGCGACCGAGACCGCGACAGAGCCCGCAACGCAGGCAGCCGCCGCGCTGCCGCCGGGGAGTCCGGCGGCGGTCAACGGACAGCTGAAGGTCTGCGGCCTCCAGCTCTGCAACTCCGCCGGCAAGCCGATCCAGCTCCGGGGCATGAGCACCCACGGGATCCAGTGGTACAGCCAGTGCGTGAAGACCGCTTCGCTCGACGCGCTGGCCAACGACTGGAAGGCCGATGTCCTCCGGATCTCGATGTACATCCAGGAAGGCGGCTACGAGACCGACCCGCGCAAGTTCACCGACATGGTGCACGGGTACATCGAAGAGGCCACCAAACGCGGGATGTACGCCCTGGTCGACTGGCACCAGCTCACCCCCGGCGACCCGAACGCGAACCTCAGCCGCGCCAAGACGTTCTTCACCGAGATCGCCCAGCGGCACAAGGACAAGACCAACATCATCTATGACATCGCCAACGAGCCCAACAACGTCAGCTGGGACCGGGTGCGCAGCTACGCGGAACAGATGATCCCGGTCATCCGCGCTCAGGACTCCGACGGTGTCGTGCTGGTGGGCACGCACGGCTGGGGCTCGCTCGGCATCTCCGACGGCCGCAACGAGACCGACATCATCAACAACCCGGTGCGCGCCAGCAACTTCATGTACACGTTCCACTTCTACGCGGCGTCGCACAAAACCGAGTACTTCAACGCGCTGACCCGGGCCGCGAGCAAGATCCCCCTGTTCGTGACCGAGTTCGGCACCCAGACCGCCAGCGGTGACGGCGGGAACGACTTCACCAACTCGCAGAAGTACCTCGACTTCCTCGCGTCGAAGAAGATCAGCTGGACCAACTGGAACTTCTCCGACGACAGCCGTTCGGGCGCGGTGTTCAAGCCGGGCACCTGCTCGGGCAGCTCGTTCACCGGCACGGCTCCGCTGAAGCCCGCCGGTGTCTGGATCCGGGACCGCATCCGCACCGCGGACAACTTCCCGACCTCCTGATCCCGGCAGCGCGCATGGCGGGAAGGGGTCGTTCAGGACGTCTTTCGTCCTGAACGACCCCTTCCTGGCATTTCAGCCGAGGGGTTCGAAGTCCAGTGCGGCGAGCCGGTCCGGATCGGCGAGGATGTCGATCGCCGCGATCTTCCCGCCCACGACGGTGAACGCGAAGACCGTCGTCGGCACGCTGTCCTTGGTGACCACCATCCCGGCCGCGCCGTTGACCAGTGCGGGCCGCAGCTCCCCGCCCTCGCCCGCCGACCGGAACATGAGCGCCTGGCTCGCGATCGTGGCCGCCCCGCGCACGAACCGCGACGTCCCCGCCGGAGCCGCGCCACCCTCGGCACGCAGGATGACGTCGGGGTCGAGCACCGAAACCAGCGCGTCGAAGTCGCCGCCCCGGGCGGCGGCGAAGAACGCGTCGACGACTGCCCGCTGACGGCTCAGATCCGCGTCGGGGACCGTCGGCGACCCCTGCAGACGGCGGCGCGCGCGGCTGGCCAGCTGCCGGGTCGCCGCGGAAGACCGGCCCACGATCGGGGCGATCTCGTCGAACGGCAAGGCGAACATGTCGTGCAGGACGAACGCCAGCCGCTCGGCGGGGTCCAGGGTGTCGAGCACGACCAGGAGCGCCAGCCCGACCGAATCCGCCAGCAGAGCTTGGTGTTCCGGGTCGATCCCGCCCTCGCGGCCGATGATCGGGTCGGGGAGCTGCGCGCCGACCGGCTCTTCGGGGCGAGACTTGCGTGAGCGCAGCATGTCGAGACAGATCCGGCCGACGACGGTGGTCAGCCAGCCACCGAGGTTGTCCACGACGCCGGAGTCCGACCGGCTCAGCCGCAGCCAGGCCTCCTGCACGGCGTCGTCCGCTTCGCTCAGCGAACCGAGCATCCGGTACGCCACCGCCCGCAGATGCGTCCGGTGCCCTTCGAAACGCCGCGCCAGCCAGTCGTGTTCGTCCACGGTCCCCATCCTTCATCGATCAGTCGTAACCCTGACGCGTGGGGGATCGAAGATGTGACAGGCCCAGGAGCCTGCCGCGAACGCTGTGGAGTTCGCTGCCGGTGACACCGGCGTCGAGCAAGTGTTGTTCGACATCGAAGCCGTTGAGGGTCGCGATGACGGCTTTTTCGGTCGTGGTGCCGCGATCGGCGAGAGCGGCCTGGATGAACGGTTGTTGGTCGGCGGTTCCCATTGCGGCGTACAGAGCCTTGAGGGCTTCGGCGGACATGGCGTAGTCCGCGGCGATCGCCCGGGGTTCGACGTCGGCCAGCGCGAGCAGCAGAAGCGCGATCAGCCCGGTTCGGTCCCGGCCGCCGCCACAGTGGAACAGGACTCCGCCGGGATCGGTGTGGGCGATCGCCTTGATGACGGCGGCGCAACGCCGGGCCTTCCGCTGGAGGAAGACGGGATAGTAGAGCGGGGTGCCGTTGAGTCCCTCGCGATTGACGTGCTGCCAGAACTCGATGTCCTCGATGTCGTCGAGCGGGACTTCGAGCCGGTTGACGCCGGTCGGTGTGGTGGCACCTTCCGGGGCGGCGGCGAATTGTGCCGAGCCCGCCTGTGCCGTGAACGGAGTTTCGGCAGGCCGGATCTCGTCCGCGTTACGGAGGTCGACAACCGTGCGGACGCCGGACTCACGCGCTTGTGCCCAACCCGCTTCGGTGACGAAACGAAGGTCCGCTGCCCTGAAGAAGGCTCCATAGCCGGTCGTGGCGCCGGACCTGGTCGGCAGTCCGCCGAGGTCTCTGGTATTGAAGAAACCTTCCCAGGACACTGCTCTGCTCGTGTTCATCGTCCGGGTCCCCTGTCCTCGATGACATCGTCAGTCAGCCGGGTCTGCGTGTATCGACGCGCGACGCGCGGGTTGGTTCATTCGCGAGTAGCCGCCGTCGACCTCCTTCACCGGTTTGTGGGGAAAACGGCGTTCGGCGTAGGCCTTCGCCGCCGATCCTTCACGCACGTACAGTGTCTCCACCTTGTCCTGCAGCGGTTTCACGATGGTTCCAAGGAAGCCACGACGGTCTTCGAGGTACGGGCCGAGCACGTCTTCGCCCGCCGGGCAGACCGCCATGCAGTACGCGGCCTTGTAGTTCGGCTTGAACGCGAGGCTCTGCCACATCGACACGTTCTCCGAGTCGGTCACCCTGGACCGGAAGTCGGCGGCGTCCTCGCTGTCGGCCACGGTCTGGGCCCAGTCGGTGAAACCGCTCATGAACTCGCGGTAGTTGTGCGTCGAACAGGCGAGGAAGTCGAATTCGCCGGTCTTCGAGATCGCCCCGATCGGACAGGCGGCGACGCACAGCTTGCACTCCAGGCAAGGGTTGTAGTCGAGGGCTTCGCCGTAGGCGGACACCTCGGCGTCGACGAGCAACGTCGCGAGGAGCACGAAGTTGCCGAACTTCGGGTGGATGACGTTGCGATGCAGTCCCATGGCGCCGAGACCGGCCGCGACGGCGACCGTCTTGTGCGCGACGACCCAGATCCGGCCGGGATAGTGCTCCATCTCCATCGGGAACGTCGCGGACGGGTTGATCGCGCGGTATCCGGCGTCCTGCAGCGTCCGGACGATCGTGTGCCCGGCCTCGTTGATGATCTCGCCGGTGCGGTGGAACTCCTGGTTGGCGACGCTGCGGGCGGGGGAGCGGACGTCGTCACGGTTCATCCGCACCACCAGCGAGACGAGGGTCTTGGTACCGGGAAGGGCGCGCTCGACGTGCTCGCGTTCGCCCGCCAGATCGGGATGGTCGAGCGAGACGGCGGCCGCGTCGTCGGCGCCGGCGGCGAGGCAGATCTCCTTGAGCCAGGCGGCGTCGATCACCGGGGACGGCTTGTCGCGCGGTTCGGCGAGCACCGCCCGTACCGACGGATGGTCCGCGAGCTTCTTGGGAAGCCTGCCGGTCACAACGCCTCCAAGATGGTCGCGTTGGCCTGGCCGCCGCCTTCGCACATCGCCTGCAGGCCATAGCGGGCGCCGTGATGGTGCAGCGCGTTGACCAGCGTGCCCATCAGGCGCGTCCCGCTCGCGCCGAGCGGATGGCCCAGCGCGATCGCGCCGCCGTGGACGTTGACCTTGGCCGGGTCGGCCCCGGTTTCCTGCTGCCATGCCAGTACGACACTGGCGAACGCCTCGTTGATCTCGAAGAGGTCGATGTCCGCCAGGCGCAGACCCGCGCGCCGCAGCACCTTCTCCGTCGCCGGGATGACGCCGGTGAGCATGAGCAGCGGGTCGGATCCGGTGACGGCGAAACTGTGCAGACGGGCGCGCGGGCGGAGGCCCAGCCGGGCGGCGGTTTCGCTGGAAGTGATGAGCAGGGCGGACGCGCCGTCGTTGATCGGGCTGCTGTTGCCCGCGGTCACCGACCAGTCGATCTGCGGGAATCGCGCGGCGACAGCGGAATCCTGGAAGGCCGGGCGCAGCTTGGCGAGCGTTTCGAGATCGGTCCCCGGCCGGACGGACTCGTCGGTCGACACCTGGCCCGACGATGTCTCGATCGGCACGATCTGGCTCGCGAACCGGCCGAGTTCGTGCGCCCGTGCCGCCTTCCGGTGCGAGGACATCGCGAACTCGTCCATCGCGTGGCGGCTGAGCGACCATTTCGCGGCGATGAGTTCGGCACTGATCCCTTGGGGCACCAGGCCTTCCGGGTAGCGGGCGGCGACGCCGGGGCCGAGCGGATCGGTGCCCGGCAGCACGTTCGACCACATCGGGACGCGGCTCATGGACTCGACGCCGCAGGCGATGACGACGTCGTACGCCCCGGCCATCACGCCTTGCGCGGCGAAGTGCACGGCCTGCTGACTGCTTCCGCACTGCCTGTCGACGGTGGTCGCGGGCACGGTTTCCGGCAGCCCGGCCGCGAGGGCCGCCCACCGCGTGACGTTCTGGGCCTGTTCGCCGACCTGGTCGACCGCGCCGCCGATGACGTCGTCGATCAGCTCCGGATCGAGGCCGTTGCGTTGGACGAGGGCTTGCAGCGTATGGGCGAGCAACTGGACCGGATGGACCCCGTGCAGGGCACCACCGGGTTTGCCCTTGCCGATCGGGGTACGGACGGCGTCGACGATGACCGCGTCGTGCACGGTTGCCTCCACTGGTGAGTTGGTATTTCCAACTCACTCTGACATCGAGTGGGTTGGAAATCAAGACTCACTGGGTTTACGCTGGTCGCATGACCGAAGGACCGAGGGATTGCTCGATCGCCAACGCGATGGAGGTGATCGGGGAGCGCTGGAGCCTGCTCGCGCTGCGCGAAGTGTTCTTCGGTGCGCGGCGGTTCGATCAGATCGTCCGCAACACGGGGGCGAGCCGGGACATCCTGACCGCGCGGCTGCGGAAACTCGTCGAGACGGGAATCCTCGAAAAACGGCTCTACGAGGAGCATCCGCCGCGCTACGAGTACGTGCTCACCGAGGCCGGGCACGCGCTCAACCATGTGCTTTTGAACCTCATGGCCTGGGGCGACGCGTATGTCACGGAGGGCCCGCCGCCGACGGTGTGGCGGCATTCGTGCGGCGAGGTCCTCGCGCCGGAGACCGTCTGCGCGCACTGCCGCGAACCGGTGCGGGAAAAGGACATGACGCTGGTGCGGAGCAGCCGGCGCACCCGTTCCTCGTGAGTGGTAAAGACGGTTCTAGCCGTCCTTACCACTCACGAGGTCGGTTTCAGGAGCGTGCCGCCCATTCCCGCGCGATCATCCGCATGAGCGCCGGATAGACGATCAGGTACCGGAACGGCTTGATGAAGGTCATGTACACCCGGCCGAACATCCCGTTGGGTTTGACCAGCACCGCCATCTGACCGCGATACCCGCCCTGCCCGTCCTCGACCCAGGCGATGTGCAGGACGCCGTGCATGGTCCGGTTCGCCATTTCGGCGGCGAATTCGTCGTCGAGCCGGTACAGCGGGGTGAACGGCAGCCAGTCCTCATCCGGGCCGATGGGTGTGTCGCGGAGGTCTTCCGGCAGCCTGCCGCGGAGCGAGCCCACCCTGGTGTCGAGGCCGGAATCCCGTTCGTCCAGCCCGAGGAGGCCGCCGAGCTTCCAGCGCAACGCCCACAGTGCCCGAACGGGGAGCGGCGCCCCATCCGGGAAATTCCCCGACGAGAACTGCTTGACCAGCTTGCCGAAATCGTCCGGCCCGCCGGGTGTATCGAGTGCCCAGACGTCTTCGAGGTCGAAGTCCCCGGCGATTTCGTGGATCCGCCACGTGTGGACGGTGTGGGCCGTGCTCGCGAGTTTCATGCCGACACCAGCTGGACGATCTCGCGCGGACGGACTTCACGGTCGTCGAAGGCGACGTCCACGTCCGCCGATCCCAGGGCCTGCATCGATGCCGCCTGTGCCGCCTCGGATTCCCAGCGCACGATCGACACCACGGCGTCGCTCGCGGCGGTGATCCAGCATTCGGCGGCGAGGCAGCCCGGAGTGGAGCGCAAGACGTCGGCGACTCGCCGGACGCGCGACACGAAGTCGTCGTGATGATCGGGGTGCGGGTAATGCGTGGCCACGAATCCGACAGTCATCGTCGTTGTTCCTCCCAGTGAACTTCCGCCATCTATACGGTAGCGTATATATCGTCCTCGTGGTGGCGGAGTGACGGGAGATACGGTGATCCCATGGCCGCCGAAACCCGGACCCCGCCGAGCGCCTGGATCGACGCGGGGTTGCATGCCCTCGCCGCCGGAGGTCCCGACGCCGTGCGCGTCGAGGCACTCGCGAAAGCCTTGGGTGTCACCAAAGGCGGGTTCTACGGTCATTTCGCCGATCGGGGCGCCCTGCTGGAGGAAATGCTCGCCACCTGGGAGCGGATGAGCACGGACCTCCTCTTCGAGAGCGTCGAGAGTGAAGGCGGTGACGCCAGGGCGAAGATCCGCCGCGCGGGTCTGCTCGCCGGTGATCGTCTCCTGCCGATCGACCTCGCCATCCGGGATTGGGCCCGGCGCGACGCGGTGGTGGCCGAACGGCTCCGGCGGGTCGACAACCAGCGAATGGACTACCTGCGTTCCCTCATGCGCGAGATCTTCGCCGACGAGGACGAGGTCGAAGCCCGCTGCCTGCTCGCGTTCTCGCTCCTGATCGGCAAGCACTTCATGGCCGCAGATCACGGCGGCCGTACTCGGGAAGAGGTCACCGAACTGGCCGGGGCACTGCTCCTCGGCGGCAGGCCCGGTCATGCGAGCTGAAGCGGGTCACCGGCTCCTGGCCTTCCTGCGCGAGCTTCAGGCGGTGAAGGTCGCGGAATTCAGGTGGCAGCTCGACGGATCGATCTGGCAGGCCGTCGTGGACGTCGAGCCGCGACGATGGCTCGGGCTCGCCTTCGAAGCGGTCGACCCCGTGACCGGCAAACGCGCCACCTACGACATCGACACCGATCTGTACGACCTGTCGCAGGAAAAGCAGCGCGAGTTCGCGGAGGAGATCGAAAGCGACATCATCGAATTCCTCGACACCCTGAGGAAGGGAGCCGTCCTGCGCGGCAACGACGGAGCGAAGTTCGTGCTCGTCTTCCCCTTGGACGGTTCCTATGTCCGCGTCGTGCGGGGCCGCTTCATATGTGGCGCGTCCACATGCCCTGATCTCGCGGCGGCGAAGGCCGGTGGCGACTACGTCCCGCTCGAATGACTACTCGTCCTCTTCCTCGGGTGTCGTCGGGACCTGCTTGCGCGCGACGTAGACGAGCAGCCCGATGATCACCACGGGGCCGACGAAGATGAGGATCTCGTCCCAGCCGCCCTGGTGCATCATCACCACCCGCGCCGCGATGGTCATGAGCCGGAGACCAGCGCGATCCCGAGCGCGGTGTAGCCGATCATCAGCGCCAGCATGGGGTACTGGCCCACCTTGACGTAGTTCGCGCGCAGCACGCCGACGGAACGATCATGCGCCGAGGTTACGGCCAGCACATGCCCGGCGACGATCCCGGCGATCTGCACCAGCGCGATCACGCCTGCCGAGACGACCGTGTAGTCGATCGCGCGGCCGAACCCCTGCTGACCGGAGAACACGGCGAACGAGAAGTAATGCGCGACCGTGTAGCCGACCATGATCGGGATCAACGACGGCGCGAACGCCGGATAGGGATCGAACCCGCGGCGCAGATACGGCCTGGTCAGGCTGATGGCGCCCGCATAGGCGCCGTAGGTGAGCGCGATACAGGCCGCGAGCCCGGCGGTGCCGCCGAGGACACCGGCCTCCAGCGACGTCCAGAACGGAAGCCGGGTGAGGCCGTCGAACGCCGTCGAGCCGAGAACCACCAGCACCAGCGCGGTCAGCCACGGCGCGGGGGAGATGGTGAGCAGGCCGTCCAGCGGGTTCCGGATCACCAGGCGCCCATCTGCCCGCCTACCGAAAGGGGAGAGGGCCGCGATCAGGCGCGCATAGACCTCGAAGGCGTCACCGTGGTCGAACCACCGCGGACCGTAAACCCCACCCAGAGCGATGTGTATAACGGCATATACGGCGGCGAAAAAGGCGATTGCTCGCGGTGAGTCCGAATGCGGGAACACAAGTTCCAGCCAAAGAAATGCCAGGAGACCGACGATCGCGGGCAGGTACCCCAGCCGACCCGGGAGTTCGCGTCGCCGGGCAGGGATCAGTGCCGCGATCGTCCTCAGTGGATTCAGTCGCCGCCAGACCGGGCCGAACAGGAGTGAGAGCGGGACCAGGCCGACCCAGAACCAGACGTAGAACCATGCCGGTGCCGGGTTGCCGGCCGAGTTGTCCGGACCCGCCCACGCCATGGCGAGAAAACCCGCGAACAGAATCACGCCGAGCACGCGCCCCGCGATTCGCGAAAACCGGCCGTCGACGAACCGTTGCAGGACGAGGGGGAGGGGGCGGCCGGCGTCGGCGCCGCGGAGTTTCGGCTCCTTCCAGAGCACGGTGAGCGCGAAGAAGGAGACCACGACGGCCGCCGCTCCCGCGTAGAGCGCGAGCCACAGCGGGACCGGCAGATCGGACCGGCCGCCGAGACCGTGCGCCAGGATCATCCGCTCACCCGGAGCTTGGTCACCGCCGCGCCGCTCTTGTGCAGTTCCACCTCGAAGATCCCGTCGATGTTCGCGGTGAAGGCGACCGTCCCCGGGACGCCGGGTGACAGCTGGGCGGCCTTGTCGTAGCCGTGGACGTGCAGTTCGTCCGGCTGGTCCGAAGTGACTTCGAGCGCGACGTTCTCGCCGGTGCGTACCGCGACCTCCTCGGGTCCCGCCGTGCGCTTGCCCTCGGTGATCGAGAACTTGACGGTCCGGATGCCGGTGCCCGGCGCCTGCTCGGAACCGGCCGAACAGCCGGTCACGGCCAGCAGTGCGGCCACGGTGATCGCGCCGATCCTCCGCATCGAGGTGCCTCCAAGTCGTACGCCCCGGCTTGCCCGGCCGGGACCTTGCGCCTATCGTGTTACCCCAAGGTAACAGTTACTTAGGTTAGCAGGAAGGCGAGAACGGTGTTCATGGCTCAGGAGAGCCCGCCTGCCGGCGGCGCGCAAATCGGGCAGATCTTCATCGCGGGCCTGATGTTCACCGCGGTCTTCCTGCCGTTGGCCCTTTTCGTGCTCCGCGAGCGCGCGGGGAAGCGGACGGTATTCGGCCGGGTCGCCGACTGGATGGGTGGATTCAGCGGTCTGCCGCGTTGGGCGGCGCTGCCGATGTTCGTCGCCTTCCTCTCCGGGATGTCGGCGCTGATCGGTGTCTACTGGGACGTGCCGATCCACATGGAGCTCGGCCGCGACGAAGGGCCGCTCGCGAACCCGTCGCACTACCCGATCTACTTCGGACTGATGGGCATCTTCGCCAGCGGCGTGCTCAGCGCGACCCTCGCGACGAAGGATCTGCCCAAGCGCACGTTCAAGATCGGCCCGCACTGGCGGGCGCCGATGGGATCCATCCAGATGATGGCGACCGGCCTGGTCGGCATCGCCGGGTTCCCGCTCGACGACGTGTGGCACCGCCTGTTCGGCCAGGACGTCACCGAATGGGGACCGACGCACGTCCTGATGATCGGCGGCGGCGTCTGTGTCGTGCTGGGACTGCAACTGCTGCTCGGCGAGGCCCGGCAGGTCGGCGCGACCGGGCCGGTCGTGCGTCTGCTCGGCCCGGTGCTCGCCGGTGCCTGGATGATGGGTGCTTCGGCGTTCCTGATGGAGTTCGACCTCGGCGTCCCGCAGTTCCCGATGCTGTCGCAGGTCGTGCTCGTCGGTCTGATCGGCGCTTGGACGCTGACCTACGGGCGGCTGTCCTGGGGGCCGGGCGGCGCGCTGATCGTGCTCGCGGTCTTCCTCGCCTCCCGCGCTTCGTTCGCCGTCATCCCGCTGTTCGCCGACCTGCACGTGGCCTCGCTGCTGCCATACGTTGCCGAAGCGCTGATCATCGAGGTCGTCGCCCTCGCGATGCGCAACCGGCAGGGTTACGCGTTCGCCGCTGTCGCCGGTCTGCTCGTGGGAACGGCCGGAATGCTCGCCGAGGCGGCGTTCACGCAATGGCTGATGCCGAACCCCTGGCCTGCCGCTCATTTGCCGCTGTTCGTCCTGTTCGGGACCGGCGCGGCGCTGGCGGGTGCGTTCATCGGTGTCTGGCAGTACCAGCGAGTGGAGGAGACGGCGACGCGGGTGCCCGCAGCGGGGCCTCGTCACGCGGTCGGGCTCGTCGGCGCGCTGGGCGCGGTCGCCTTGATGTCGGCGGTCGCCGTTCCGCAGGATCCGGAACCGGGGTTCACCGCCGACATCCGGCTGACCGAGTCCGCGACCGGGCTGCCGATCTCGAATCCGCACGGCGGCGGCACGCCCCGCTGGGTCGACGCGACCGTGACGATCTCGCGGCCGGACCTGGCCGACGACGCTGTGTGGCTCAACGGTTTCGCGTGGCAGGGCGGCGACTTCTTCACCGCGCCGCTGGAGAAGATCGGCGATGGGGTGTACCGCACCGTCCAGCCGTTGCCGGTGTTCGGCCAGTGGAAGACCGGGATCCGCGTGCACGTCCCGAACCGGGTGATGGGGCTCGCCCCGATCTACGCCCCCGCCGACCCGGCCGCGAACGCGCCGTCGATCGACGCGACGTCCGGCACCCGCCCGTTCATGTCGGAGATCGAGTTCCTGCAACGCGAACGGAAGTCGGACACGCCCGCCGTGCTGTGGACGATCGCTTACGTGACCGTCGGGCTCATCTTCGCCGGTATGTGGGCATTGTTCGCCTGGCTCTACGCGGCCGCGGCCACCGCGCGCCGGCGTGAGGTCTCGGTCGGCTGACGCCTCGCATTCAGAGGACGAAACGCTTTGCTCTCACTTCGTCGCACGTATCGATTGGGCATCATCGCGCGCAAGGCTTTTGCAAGCCCGCTTCCCTTGAATACCCAGGACACTGCACGTGGTACCGGTTCGCGCGCCGAAACGGTGACACAGTGCAATGTCAGCGAGACGTAAAGTAGCTGTCGACCACGCGACGGCATCCGCTGTGCACGATCGGTATTGGCGAGTCATTGCGCGGTTACCGCGACATGTGGTTACTTTTCCGCCTCGGGGGTTGGGTCACAGCGAGTTTCGATGGGGTGGTCTTCGTGCGCACAGAGCGTTTTCCCAGGCGACGGCGCGGTCTTCGCGTGGTCGCGGTCCTTGCCGCTTCGGCGGTCGCGACGGTGCCTTTCGTGCCCGCCGCGGCGGCGCAGCAGCAGGGCAAGGTCCTCCGGGTGGCGCTCACGACCGGCATCGACCACCTGAACCCCTTCACCGCCCAGCTGGCGGCGTCGACGCAGGTGGGCCGGTTCAACTACGAGTTCCTGACCCTCCCCTCGGCCGAGGACACCCAGCCCACGGGCGGGATCGCGGAGTCGTGGAAGACTTCGGACGACAAGCTCACCTGGACGTTCACGATCCGCCAGGGGATGAAGTGGTCCGACGGCAAACCGATCACCGCGCAGGACCCCGCGTTCACCTTCCAGCGGATGCTCGACGACGAGAACGCCCGCACCGCGAACGGCAGCTACGTCACCAACTTCGCCTCGGTTGCGGCGCCGGACGACAAGACGCTCGTCATCAAGACCAAGGCCCCGCAGGCGACCATGACCGCGCTCGACGTCCCGATCGTGCCCAAGCACATCTGGGAGCCGATCAAGGATCTCAACGCCCCCTCGACCGACGACCTGGCCGTGGTCGGCGTCGGCAGCGGACCGTATCTGCTGACCGAGTACAAGAAGAACGAGTTCGTGAAGTTCAAGGCGAACAAGGACTACTGGCGCGGGGCGCCCAAGGTCGACGAGCTGCAGCTGCTGCAGTTCAAGGACGCCGAGGCCGCGGTCAACGCGCTGAAGCAGGGCGAGGTCGACGTCATCAACCGGCTCACGCCGACGCAGTTCGACGCGCTCAAGAGCGAGAAGAACATCACCACGAACAAGGCGCCGGGCCGCCGGTACAACGAGCTCATCATCAACTTCGGCGTCAAGAACGTCCTCGACCAGCCGATCGGTGACGGCAACCCGATCCTGAAGGACGTCCGCGTCCGTAAGGCGATCGCGCAGGCCATCGACACCGAGACCATCGTCCAGAAGGTGATGAGCGGGTACGGCCAGCCCGGGACCGGTGTCGTTCCGGCGATCTACAAGGCCTACACGTGGACCCCGTCGGACGCCGAGAAGACCAAGTTCGACATCGCGGCCGCGAACGCCGCCCTCGACCAGGCCGGCTACGCCAAGGGCGCGGACGGCATCCGCGTCGCGCCCGGCGGCGCGAAGCTGGAGTTCCGGCTCGCCGGTCACGCGAACCGGCCGTTCGACCAGCGTGTCGCGCAATTCGTCAGCGGCTGGCTCAAGGACGTCGGCATCGGCGTCAAGCAGGAGCTCGTCTCCGACGACGAACTGGACGACCGCACCACCGCGGGCAACTACGACCTCGCGATCTCCGGCTACGGCACCTCGCCCGACCCGGACTACGCCCTCAGCCTGAACACCTGCGCCGGCCGCCCGAACGCCGAGGGCAACGGTGGCAGCTCGGCGACGTTCTTCTGCGACCCGCGCTACGAAGACCTGTACAAGAAGCAGCTGACCGAGTTCGACCCGGTGAAGCGCGCCGAGTTCGTCAAGCAGGCGCAGGCGGTGCTGGCGGGGGAGTACGTCGACGTCGTCCTCGACTACGACAACGTGCTCGAGGCCTACCGGTCGGACAAGTTCTCCTCGTTCACCAAGCAGCCGCAGCCCGACGGCGCGATCCTCGAGCAGTCCGGCTACTGGGGTGTCTACGGCGCCACCCCGGCCGACGCGGCCGCGGCGAACAGCGAGGAAAGCGGCAACACCGGATTGTGGATCGGCATCGGCGCGGTCGTGCTCGTGGTGCTCGTCGGTGGCGGCGTGCTGCTCGGGCGGCGCGGCAAGTCGGCCGACGACCGGGAGTAAAGGACCGCGTTGACCGAAGCACTCAGTTCCCTCGACAAGACCTCGGCGCTCGTCGATCCCGACGAGCGCCGGGGTGGGACCGGCACCGCCCGGTTCGTGCTCTCCAAGATCGGCGGCGCGCTGGCGAGCCTGGCGCTCGTCGTCGTGCTGGGGTTCTTCCTGTTCCGGACGCTGCCCGGCGACCCCGTGCGGTTCATGGTCCGCGACCGGCCGACCGATCCGAAGATGATGGCCGAACTGCGCGCGCAGATGGGCGTGGACAAACCTCTGCTGCAGCAGTTCTGGGACTACGTCGTCGGCCTGCTTCAAGGCACCATGGGCGATTCGTACCTGCAACGGCGTCCGGTCGTCGACATGATCGGCGAACGGTTGTGGCCGACGATCCTGCTGGTCGGCAGCGCGACCGTGCTCGCGGTCGCGCTCGGTCTGTGGCTCGGCGTCCGCGCGGGCTGGCGCCGGGGCAGCCGATTCGACAAGGTCCAGACCGGGATCGCCTTGACGCTGTGGTCGGTACCGCAGTTCTGGCTGGGGCTCATGCTGCTGGTGGCCACCAACGGCCTCTTTCCCAGCCGTGGCATGCACTCTCCGGACGTCGAGCCGGGCTTCTTCAGTGAAGGGCTCGACGTTCTTCACCATCTGGTACTGCCGTGCGTGACCCTTCTGGTGGTGTTCTACGCCCAGTACATGCTGGTCATGCGGTCGTCGCTGATCAGCGAGATGAACTCGGATTACCTCACCACGGCTCGGGCCAAGGGACTGCGGGACGACCTCGTCCGCAAGCGGCACGCCGTGCCCAACGCCCTGCTCCCGACGGTGACGCTGGTCTTCATGCAGTTCGGCATGGTCGTCTCGGGCGCGGTCTCGGTCGAGGCCGTGTTCAGCTGGCCGGGGCTCGGGCAGCTGCTCTACGAAGCGCTCCGCGGACCTGATCTGCCTGTGCTGCAAGGAGTCTTCGTCACCCTCGCCGGCGCGGTGGTGCTGATGAACCTGCTCGCGGAGTTGCTCTACCGCGTGCTCGACCCCAGGGTGCGGACGGCATGACCACAGCGGAGAAACCCGGTTCGATCGTCTGGCGCCGCCGCCGTGAGGCCGTGGCGAAGCGCTGGCACGAGTTCACGACGAACAAGGCGGGCGTGTTCGGGCTCGTCTTCCTGGGCGTCATCACGCTGTTGGCCATCCTCGCACCGGTGATCTCGGACGAGTCCGGTCTCGACGTCACCAAGGCCGAAGGCACCTCCCTGGATCCACCCAGCGGGGAGTTCTGGCTGGGCACCGACATCGACGGCCGTTCGGTTCTGCTGATGACGTTCTGGGGAGCGCGGATCTCGCTGCTCACCGGCTTCTCGGCGGCACTCCTCTCCGTGCTCATCGGCACGATCGTCGGGATCGCGGCCGCGCACCTCCGAGGCTGGGTGTCCGGGCTGCTGCTGCGGTTCACGGACTTCTTCCTGGTGCTGCCGTCGCTCGTGCTCGCCGTGGCGCTGGCCTCGGTGCTGGAGCAGGGCGCGATGACGGTGATCATCGCCATCGGCGTCACCGCCTGGCCGAGTACCGCGCGCCTGGTCCGTGCGCAGACGCTGACGATCGAAGGCCGTCCGTACATCGAGCGCGCGAAGGCGCTCGGTGGCGGCCACCTGCACATCGTCGGCAAACACGTCCTGCCCGGTGTCATGCCGCTCGTGCTGGCCAACACCACGCTCGTCGTGGGCAACGCGGTCATCGCGGACGCGACACTGGCCTTCCTCGGCGTCGGCAACCCGAACACCATTTCGTGGGGCACCATGCTGCAGACCGCCTTGAACAACGGCGCGATCAGCAAGGGTGCCTGGTGGAACCTGCTGCCGCCGGGTGTCGCGATCGTCGTGGTCGTTCTCGCTTTCACCCTCGTCGGACGCGCGCTGGAGACCGTGCTGAACCCGCGCCTGAAGGGACAGCACTCATGAGCCCCTTGCTGGAATTGAAGAACCTCGGCGTCACGTACGCCACCGGTGGCGGCGAGGTCGCCGCCGTCCGCGGGGTCGACCTCGTGCTCGAACCCGGCGACACCCTCGGCGTCGCGGGGGAGTCGGGGTCGGGGAAGTCGACGGTCGCGATGAGCGTGCTGCGGCTGCTTCCGCGTTCGGCGAAGGTCAGCGGGGAGATCCTGCTGGACGGCGAAGACGTCACGGCCATGAAATGGGGCAGGCTGCGCGCGGTGCGCTGGGCCGAGGCTTCGGTCGTGTTCCAGGGCGCGATGCACGCGCTCAATCCGGTGCGGAAGATCGGTGAGCAGATAGCGGAGCCGATCCGCTTGCACCCGCCCGGTGGCAAGGCACTTTCGGACAGCGAAGTCCAGGCGAAGGTTTCGGAGCTGCTCGAACAGGTCGACCTGCCGCCCGGCCGTGCGGGGGCGTACCCGCACGAGCTGTCCGGCGGCCAGAAGCAACGCGTCATGATCGCGATGGCGCTGGCCTGTTCGCCGCGGCTGATCATCGCGGACGAGCCGACGACCGCGCTCGACGTCGTCGTCCAGGCCCAGGTGCTGGACCTGCTGGGCAGGCTGGTCGCCGAACAGGGGATCGGGCTGATCATGATCAGTCATGACCTGTCGGTGCTCGCCGCCACCTGCCGACGGATCGCGGTGATGTACGACGGCGAGATCGTCGAGGAGCGGCCGAGCGCCGAGCTGATGAGCGCGCCGCGGCACGAGCACAGCAAGGCCCTGGCGGCCGCGTTCCCGACCGTCGGCGACCCGGCGTCTCGTTTCGCGCCCGCGACCAGCACGCCGCTGCCACCGGAGCCCGAACGGAGTGGCGACCGGCCGGCGTTGCTGGAAGCCGAGGATCTGCGCGTCAGCTTCCGCGACCGCACCGGCAAGCGGATCAACGCCGTCGCCGGGGTGAGCCTGCAGGTGCGGAAGGACGAGATCGTCGCGCTCGTCGGCCAGTCCGGTTCCGGCAAGACGACGCTGGCCCGGACGCTGCTCGGACTGCAGAAACCCGATTCGGGAGCGGTGCGGTACGACGGCAAGCCGGTCCCGCTCGGCGGCGCCGGGCTCAAGGCGTACCGGCGGCAGGTCCAGCTGGTGCTGCAGGACCCGACGAGCGCCCTGAACCCGAACCACACGGTGTACGAGGCCGTCGCGGAAGGCCCCCGTATCCACGGAATGGGCGCGAACGAGCACGAGATCGTCACGAAGGCACTGGAAGCGGCCGAACTCCGGCCCGCGGAGAAGTTCCTCGACCGGCTCCCGCACGAGCTGTCCGGCGGGCAGCGGCAGCGGGTCGTCATCGCGGGCGCGCTCGCGCTGGATCCCGGCGTGATCGTCGCCGACGAACCGGTGGCGTCGCTGGACGCGTCAGTGCGAGGGGAGATCCTCGCGCTGCTGCTGCGCCTGCGGCGTGAACTGGGTCTCGCCGGGCTGGTGATCACCCACGACCTCGGGCTGGCCTGGAACATCGCCGACCGGGTGGCCGTGATGTATCGCGGGGAGCTGGTGGAAGTAGGTACCGTGGAGGAGGTCCTGCTGGACCCGAAACACGACTACACGAAGTCGCTGCTCGCCGCGTTGCCCGGTGGCACCGCGCGGGAAACACCCATTGCCGCGCACTCGCACAGGCGCGGTGTGTAACCTCCAATCTCGAAATGGCGACCACTACAGACCCCCAGCAGACGCCCTCGGCCGGTTCCCTCGGCGAGCGGCTCCGGGTGCCTTCCCGGTTCCCGTACCGCACCATCGCGATGGGAACCATAGGAAGCACGCTGCTGATGCTGGCGGCGCTCGGTGCCGGTGGCACCCTCGTCCGTGACCCGATCCTGGGGCACGGACCGCTGTCGTGGATCCGCTACGGCCATGGCCGCATCCTGGCCAACGTGATGCTCTACACGGGCTTCGCGCTGATCATCTGGGCGTGGGTCCGTTTGGGCCGCTACGCGCTCGCGGGCCGGATCGGCAGCCGTCCGATCGTCATCGCCGCCGCCTGCTGGATGGCGCCGCTGCTGGTCTCGCCGCCGCTGTTCACCCGCGACGTCTTCTCCTACCTCGCGCAGGGTGCGCAGCTGTTGCACGGTCTCGACCCGTACGCCAACGGCCCGGCCGAACTGACCGTGCTGCCGGACGTCGTGCAGAACGTCCATCCGCTGTGGCAGACCACGCCCGCGCCGTACGGCCCGCTGTTCCTGCTGGTCGCCAAGGGGATCGTCTCGGTCACCGGCAACGACATGATCGCCGGTGTCATCGCGACCCGGCTGGTGCTGATGATCGGCCTGATCGGGATGCTGTGGTCGCTGCCGCGGCTGGTCAAGCACCTCGGCGGCAAGCTGCCGATCACGTTGTGGCTCGCCATCGCCAGCCCGATGACGGTGATCCACCTCGTCGGCGGACCGCACAACGACCTGCTGATGCTGGGCTTCCTCACCGTCGGCGTGCTGGCCGCGCTGGAGCGCAAGCACGTCGTCGCGATCGTCCTGGTCACCATCGGCATGCTGATCAAACCCACCGCGGCGTGGGCGCTGCCGTTCCTGGTCTGGGTGTGGGCGAACCACCTGCCCGGCGACCGGAAGGTGGTCAACTTCTTCCGCGCGGGCGCCGCGTCGGTCGGGATCTTCCTGCCGGTGTTCGTCGCGGGGACCTGGCTGTCGCTCGGTTCGGTCAATCTCGGCTGGCTGACCGGCCTCAAGGCGCCGACGCTGATCGCGAACTGGATGAACTTCCCGACCGGGATCGGCGAGATCTTCTACTCGCTGGTGAACCTGGTGATCGACGTCGAGGTCTCGCCGTTCGTCACCGTGTTCCGGGCGATCGCGATGGTCGGCCTGTTCGTCTTCGCCGGCTGGCAGTGGTGGCTCGCCCGCGACGGCGGCTACCCGGCGATCCACCGGATGGCGATCGTGCTGCTGGCCGGCGCGATCGTCCCGCCGCCCTCGCTGCCGTGGTACCTGACCTGGGGTTTCGTTGTTCTTTCCGCGTTCGAATGGCGACGCCGGAACCTCGCGGTCGTCGTCGCGGTGTCGGTGTTCGTGACACTGGTCTACTACCCGACGGGGGAGCAGGCGCTGTACGACTGGTGGTTCATGGCCGGCGTCGTCGCGGCGAGCGTCTACGCGGCCGCGTCGCTGCTGAGGCCGGATCCGCTCGGGATCGTCGCCGCTTGGCGGGGGAAGCCGGTGGAGCAGTTCCTGCCTGCCGAGGCTCCTCGCTCGTCCTGATTTGAGTACGCGAAGGCCTCCTGAGGCGTCTTAAGCGGTTCCGTGAAGGCCTCCTTGAGGGACCCAGCGTCCCTCAAGGAGGCCTTCACGGACTTCACTCGATCACCTAAGTGTATAACGACCTATACGGCATGGCTTTGGCTTTGTTGCCGTGAACGACAACAAAGCCAAAAAAAGCTCATGAAGCGCGCCACCCGCTCCATGCGTGAACGAGCGTGGTCACCACGGCATGCGGGGGAGGCTGCGCCTCGTACTGCGGATACTTCTCCCGCAGTAGCCGCACCGGCAGCGCCTGCTCGTCGGGATCGGTCAGCACCCGGGCGACACCGTCCGCCCGAGCCCACCACAGTTCGGCCCAGTCCTCGGCGTAGTGGTCAGTCAGAAAACTGACCAGCGGGTTCTCCGCGATGTTCTTCAGCCGCCGCAACGCCGTCGTGCTCTTGGGTTTGTGGTCGATCGCGAACGCCACCGAATCGCCTTCGAGAACGAACGTCACCGGCACCACGTGGGGCACGCCGTCCGAACCCGTCGTAGCCAGCCTTGCAACCCGCTCGCCTTCGAATCGTGACCGGGCTTCGGCAGGCGTCATCCGCATGCCGATGACGGTACCCAGGCAGCGTCCTGGAAGTCATGTTCACGGTCTCCGCGCCCAGGCCGCCCGGACCGCCAGGAACCACCTGGATCACGAAGCCCATCGAACAGACTCACAGGACACCGCCTAGCCCGAGTGTCGCACGCGGAGCACGTTGTCCGAACGCGTTCCCTGCTGCCCCTCCGGTCCAGGGAAGTCATGGGCGATCAGGTCCTGTCGCTCCACTGTCCATTCACCGTCGGCCAGTGCCAGCGTTTCGAGGACCTCGGCCGTCGTCGGGAAGTGGACGTCCTTGTGCGGCGGCTCTTCCATCCACGTCGGCCAGCCCGCGTGGCCGGCCACCACCAGGGTGCCGCCCGGGGCGACGGCTTCGGCGGCGCGGCGGAGTGCCTTGTCCCGCTCGCCGTCCTCGGCGACGGGGGAGTGGAAGAACTGTGCGGAGACAAGGTTGAAGCGTCCTTCCGGGAACGATTTCGCCAGGTCGTGGCGTTCCCAGACGATGCCCTCTGCGCCGGCCTGGGCCGCGTGCTCGGCGGCGCGCTTGAGCGCGACCTCCGAGATGTCGACGGCGGTGACGCGCCAACCCTGTTGGGTGAGCCAGATGGCGTCGCCGCCCTCGCCGCAGCCGAGATCGAGTGCCGTCCCCGGCGTGAGCGCGGCGACCTCGTTCACCAGGATCGGGTTCGCCTTCCCGCTCCAGACCTGATCCTTGTCCCGGTAGAAGTCTTCCCAGAACTGCCGTGTGGAATCCATGACCGCAAGATGCCTCCGCCTCGGCCGGTTTCGCAAGTCCTGTTGCTGTTACGGCAAAATCAGGAGGGTGCCCGCGTCGGCGTCGAGAGTGGCCCGCGCGCCGAGGGGGATGGTCGGCGACGCCGGGACATGCCCGACGCCGAAGTCCCAGGCGATCGGCACGCCGAGCGAGCCGAGGCGGTCGAGCATCAGGGCTCGGATCGCGTCCGGGTCGCCGCAGGACTTCCACGAGCCCAGCACGAAGCCGCGAACGCCGTCGAGCCAGCCGGAACGCAGTAGCTGGGTCAGCATCCGGTCGATCCGGTAGAGGCTCTCGGTGACGTCCTCCAGCAGCACGAGCGCGTCACGCCCTGAGCCTTGCTCGGCGCCGCCGAGGCCCGTGGTCAGCAGGGCGAGGTTGCCGCCGATGAGTGTCCCGGTCGCGGTGCCCGGCACCAGTGGCGACGCCGTCGGTGAGGCGATCAGCCGCACGCTGTCCGGTTCGAACAACGACAGCCGCAGGTGTTCGGCGGCCACCGCGTCGAACAGGGTGGTCGCGGGCATGGGGGAGAACAGCGTCTCCAGTCCCAAGTGGACGTTCACCGCCCGGTGCAGTGCCGTGATGTCGCTCGATCCGGCGAACGTCTTGGGCCCGGCCGCCTTCAGTGCCGTCCAGTCGAGCAGGTCGAGCATCCGCTGCGAACCGTAACCGCCGCGGGCGGCGAGGACGCACGTGACTCGCGGGTCCAGCCAGGCGCGGGTGAACTCGGCGGCCCGCGCCTCGTCGGAGGCGGACAGATAACCGGTAGCGGTGGCGTGGACGCAGTCGCCGACGTGGACTTCGACGCCCCAGCCGCGGAGTACCGGCAGGGCCTTCTCGACGAGGTCCGGCGGGACCGGTCCCGCCGGGGCGACCAAGGCGAGCGTGTCACCCGGGCGCGTCTTCGGTGGCCTCACCGGCTCAACCGGAGCTTCGGCACGCCGGGTGTCTCGAAGCCGAAGACCTGGCCGTAGAACGACAACTCCGCTTCGAGCGCGGCCACGATCGTCTCCGCCTTCCGGAATCCGTGCTGCTCGCCTTCGAACCTCAGGTAGGCGTGCTCGATGCCGCGCCCTTCCAGCCCGGCGACGAACCGGTCCGCCTGCTCGGGCGGGCAGATCTCGTCTTCGAGGCCTTGCAGGAACAGTAGTGGGCCGGCGAGGGTGCCGGCGTTGTTGATCGGTGATCGGTCCCGGTAGCGCTGCTCGGCGTCGGGCAGCGGTCCGATCAGCCCGTCGAGGTAGCGGGACTCGAAGTCGTGCGTCTCGCCGCCGTCGCCGGTCCACTGGGTGAGGTCGAGGATCGGGTACATCACGGTGCCCGCGCGGTAGGTCGTGGTGGTGGTCAGCGAGGCGGCGGAGGTGTACCCGCCCGCGCTGCCGCCGCGGATGGCGAGTCTGTCGGCGTCGACGGTGCCTTCGGCGGCGAGGGCTTCGGCGACGGTGACACAGTCGGCCACGTCGACGATGCCCCACTGTTCCCGCAGCCGTTCCCGATAGGCGCGTCCGTAGCCGGTCGAGCCGCCGTAGTTGACCGTGACGACCGCGATGCCGCGGCTGGTGAAGTAGGCGATCTCGTAGTCGAGCACCGCGCTGTCCCGGCCGGTCGGCCCGCCGTGCGGGTACACGAGCAGTGGAGGCAGTTCGCCGTCCGGCGCGGCGAAGTCGGCGTTCGCGGGGAGATGGACGAAGGCGGGGATCCGTTCGCCGTCTTCGGTTTTGAAGGTCCGTTCCACGGGGGGCGACAGGTAGGCGGGCGACGGCGGTTCGGGTGCCGCGGCGAGTTCGGTCACCGTCCCGTCGTCGAGGCCGACTTTCACGACGGTCCCTTCACGCTTCGGGCCCGCCGCGACGCCGGCGATGCCGCCTTCGTGGGCGGCGAAACCGTTGGTGGACCACGCGGTCAGGTCGGCGGCCGCCGTCACCGGGGTCACTTCCCGCGTCGCTTCGTCGAGGATGGCGAGCTTGCCCGACGCGATGACGGCGAACCTGCCGTCGCCAAGCGGGGTGAACCAGCGCGTGCCGAGTTTCCACTGTGCGCCGCCGATCTCCTGCTCGACCGGGGCGAGGTTCGTGATGTCGCCGTCGAGCCCGACGCGGTGCAGATTCCACCAGCCGTCCGGGTCGAGCAACGCCAGCAGGCTGTCGGCCGACTCCCATTCGACCTGGCAGACGGAGATGTCGGCCGCGCCGGCGAGCACTCGGTGTGGCCCGAACGTCCCGTCCTCGTCGAGTTCGGCGATGCACAGTTCGGTGCCGTCCCAAGGCATCGCGGGGTGGTTCCAGCCGATCCACGCCGCGCGCGTGCCGTCGGGCGAGAGTTGCGGCGAGGTGAGGAAGTGATGGCTCGCCGTCAGGACTCGTTCCGGGCCGCCGTCGAGGGGAACCGCGAGGAGATCGCGGGCGATGTCGACGCGCCGGGGGCCGATGCTGCGCTCGCGGACCAGCCACACTTCGCCGGTGCGGCCGGGTCGTAGGTCGCTGTAGCGGATCTGGTGCCGGGTCGCCGGTTCCGGGGTCAGCGGGGTCGTCTCTCCGGTGGTCAGGTCGCGGCGGTAGACGCGCTGGTCCGCCCAGTGGGTGAAGACCAGGACGTCGTCGAGGACGAGCCAGGGGCGGCCGCCGTATTCGTGGACGCGGTTCCGGGCGCTCCATGGAGCGGGAAGGACGTCTTCAACCGTGCCGTCGGCGCGAGACCGCACGAGCGTCACGCGGCCGCCTTCGCCGGTTCTCGCTTCGGCCCACCAGACCTCGTTTCCGACGGTGTCGAGCCATTGCGCGCTGACTCCCGAGGCCGCGACGGCGGCGGCCGACAGGGGAGACGTCCAGGTGCCGTAAGGGGCGATCTCAACCACGGTTGAAGACTAGGTTCGGCCCTTTGCCCATGACGGCCCGGGGCGCGGCGGTTTCGCCCTGGGCTGAACCTTGGGGCGGCGGATGCCGATCATGGGGCCGTGGCCTAGTGTCAAAGGTGCCATGTCTCGCGTAATCCACGTCTTCCGCCAGCCCGACCGGTTCGTCGCAGGAACCGTCGGTGAGCCCGGCGACCGCACGTTCTATCTCCAGGCGTCCGAGGACGTCCGCACGATCAGTGTGACGATCGAAAAACAGCAGGTGGTGGTCTTGGCCGAGAGGCTCGGCTCGCTGCTGGAAGAGGTCGCCAGCAGGTTCGGCGCGGACGTACCCGACGACGCGCCCGAAGAGCTCCTCGACGTCGACCCCCTGACCGTTCCGGTCGAGGAGGAGTTCCGCGTCGGCACGATGGGACTCGGCTGGGACGCCGAGAGCAAGGCCGTCGTCATCGAGCTGCTCGCGATGACGGAGGGTGAGGTGGACGAAACGGTCGTTCTGGACGACACCGAAGAAGGGCCGGACGCCGTTCGCGTCTTCCTGAGTCCTGGCGCGGCGCGCGCGTTCGCCGAACGAGCGGACCGGGTGGTCAACGCCGGCCGCAAGCCGTGCCCGCTGTGCGCGGAACCGCTCGACCCGGCGGGTCACATCTGCCCGCGCCAGAACGGGTACCGGCGCGACGTCGACGTCCTCGAGGACTGACGACGTGGAGGAGTCTTCGCGGGAGCTGGTGACGCGCGGCAAGATCGACGTCGAAGGCAGGCTCGTCGACGCCTCCAACGTCACGCTTTTTTGCTCGATCGAGCTCGACGGTGTCACCGGGAACGTCGTGTACAAGCCGGTTTCCGGTGAGCGGCCGCTGTGGGACTTCCCGGACGGGACGCTCGCGGGCCGCGAGGTCGCGACGGCCATGGTCGCCGAAGCCTCGGGATTGGGCGCGATCCCGCCCACGGTGCTGCGTGACGGGCCGTTCGGGCCCGGCATGGTGCAGCTGTGGATCGAGACCACCGACGAGGAGCTCGTCGACGTCCGGTCGCCGGAGAGCCTGCCGGAAGGCTGGCGTGTGGTGCTGCACGCGCACGATCGCGACGGCGAACCCGCGGTGCTCGCGCACGCGGACCGTCAGGGCATGCGGGAGCTTGCCGTGCTCGACATCGTGGTCAACAACACCGACCGCAAGGGCGGTCATGTGCTCGCCGGTGCCGACGGCCGGATCTACGGCGTGGATCACGGGATCTGCCTGCACACCGACCCGAAGTTGCGGACGGTGCTCTGGGGCTGGATCGGTGAGCGGCTGACCGATGCCGAGGTCGGCAAGCTGCGCGGCCTCCGCGAGCGGCTGGACGGCGAACTCGGGGACGCGCTCGGCGAGCACCTCACCGGTTTCGAGATCCGCGCCCTGGCCGAACGGACCGATCTGCTTTTGGCGGAAGGGGTCTTTCCCGAGCCCGGCGACGACTGGCGGGCCATCCCGTGGCCGCTGTTCTGATCGATGACGAGGCGCGTGCGCGTCTGGTCCAGCGATTCGGCGAGGACGTCGCGGCGTGGTGTGACGAGCTGCCCGCTCTTGTGGAGCGGCTGGCCGCTCGGTGGGGTCTCACCGTCGTCGACGCGAAGCCGGGCAACACCGGCCGGACCCTGATCTGCGAAGGGGACGACGGCCTGACGAAGGTCCTCAAGCTGACCCCGGATCACACGATCGCCGCGTCGGAAGCCGCCGCGTTGCGGGCATGGGACGGCTGCTCGCGGGTCGTGCAGGTGCTCGATACGGAACTCGCCGCCGGGGTGATCCTGCTGGAGGGCATCGATCCCGGCACGCAGCTGCTGGAGGCGGGGGCGAACGTCCCGTGGGCCGAGGTCGGCGACCTGCTGGCCCAGATCCACTCGGTGCCCCCGCCGTCGGATTTCCCGCCGCTGGAAGACCGTGTCACCTTCATGTACGACCTCGCCGAGCGCGGGCTGCGCGGCTCGGTGGCCGAGGCCACGCTCTCGCTGGAGACCCTCGATCGCGCGCGGCTGCGGGCACTCGGACTCGCGACCGGCGGGGGAGGGAACGCGATCGTGCACGGGGACCTGCATCCGGGCAATGTCCTCGACGGCGGGCCCGGACGGGGAGCGGTCGCGATCGACCCGCGTCCGAGCGTCGGCGACCCGTCCTTCGATCTGGCCGACTGGGTCACGTTGCCGATGCGCGACGGCGGAACGCTCGAAGACGGCTTCGACGCGATCGCGCCGCATCTGCCGGATTTCGACGCCGGACGAGTGCGCGCGTGGTGTGTCGCGCTCGCGCCGCTGTTCGTGATGCGCCCGCTCGAGCGGGGTGAGCGGACTCCGTTCGTCGACGCGATGCTGTCGTTCTGCCGGTGAACCCGAGTCCGCGATCGACGTCGGCGGGGCGGCGGATGGCCGCTTGACCGGCGTGGCGGGGAGACGACGGCCCCGGGCAGCGATAGCGTCGTCCGCCGTGCGCTCCCATTCGTACGACGACGTGCTGTCCGGTCCGCGCAAGCGGAAGATCCCCGAGGTGCCCGCGGAGCCGGGGCTCGTGGTCGAAGACCCGGCCAGCGGCTACTGCGGTGCCGTGGTGAAGATCGAGTACGGCAACGTCGTCCTCGAGGACCGGCACGGCAAGCACCGTGTCTTCCCGCTGAATCCCGCGGGTTTCCTGCTCGAGGGCAAGCCGGTGACGCTGGTGCCGTCGAAGGCCGCCCCGAAAAACCCGGCACGGCGGATCTCGGCGTCCGGGTCGGTCCAGGTCCAGGGGCTCAAGGCGCGGGTCGCCCGCGATTCGCGCATCTGGGTGGAGGGCAAGCACGACGCCGAACTCGTCGAGCGGGTCTGGGGCCATGACCTGCGGGTCGAAGGTGTGGTGGTGGAACCACTCGATGGGGTGGATGTGCTGTCCGACCGCATCGACGAGTTCGGCACCGGGCCCGGCCGCCGCCTCGGGGTGCTGGTCGACCACCTGGTCGCGGGCAGCAAGGAATCACGGATCGTCGACGCGATCCGCGACGAGAACGTGCTGATCACCGGGCATCCGTACATCGATATCTGGGAGGCGGTGAAGCCGTCGGTCGTCGGCATTCGTGCCTGGCCGAAGATCCCGCGTGGCACGGAGTGGAAACAGGGCGTCTGCGACGCGCTCGGCTGGGGCGAGCCGTGGGAGGGCTGGCAGCGGATCCTGGCGGCGGTCGGCAGCTACCGGGATCTGGAAACACCGCTGATCGGAGCGGTGGAACGGCTCATCGACTTCGTGTCGGACCCAGGTGAAGAGTCCTGAATGCCCGGTTTGCGTGAGATCACACAAGGTCACGCGTCGGTCACGTCGGTTTCGCTTCTTCGGTATGAATCGGCGCGATCTGGGAGCATGAACGCATGACAGGCGCTCTCATCTGGCTGATCGCCGGCATCCTCTTGATCATCGCCGAGCTGCTCTCGGGTGATCTGTTCTTGCTCATGGTCGGTGTCGGAGCCCTGTTCGGGGCGGGCTCGGCCGCCTTGACCGGGAACCCGTTCATCGACGTCGCGGTGTTCGCCGTCGCCTCGGTCGGGATGCTCGTCCTCGTCCGGCCGACCCTCAAACGCCGGTTCCTCGCGGGGCCGGACATCAAGACCAACACCGAAGCGCTGATCGGCGCGCGGGCGGTAGTAGTGTCCACAGTGGACGGCGATGCGGGCCAGGTGAAACTGGCAGGCGACGTCTGGTCGGCACGAAGCATGACCGGCGGGGAACCGATCGCCCCGGGGACATCGGTGACGGTCGTCGAGATCTCGGGCGCCACGGCGGTCGTCTCGGCCGAGCTGTGAGCCGGTCGGCCGCACCGCAACAGGGTTTCTACGTAAGGGGAAGGTAGTTGTCAGAGACAGTGGTGTTCATCGTCGTCGGACTGCTCGCGTTGTTCGTGGTCGTCGTCGTGGTCAAGGCGATCATGGTGGTGCCGCAGGCACAGTCCGCTGTGATCGAACGGCTGGGCCGGTTCCGGACGGTGGCTTCTCCCGGCCTGACGTTTCTGGTGCCCTTCCTGGACAAGGTCCGGGCGCGGATCGACCTCCGCGAGCAGGTCGTGTCGTTCCCGCCCCAGCCCGTGATCACCGAGGACAACCTGACGGTGTCCATCGACACGGTCGTGTACTTCCAGGTCACCGACTCGCGGGCCGCGGTCTACGAGATCTCGAACTACATCGTCGGTGTCGAGCAGCTGACCACCACGACCCTGCGTAACGTCGTCGGTGGCATGAGCCTCGAGCAGACGCTGACCTCGCGCGACTCGATCAACAGTCAGCTGCGGGGTGTGCTCGACGAGGCCACCGGCCGTTGGGGCATCCGCGTCGCCCGGGTCGAGCTGAAGGCGATCGACCCGCCGCCCTCCATCCAGGACTCGATGGAGAAGCAGATGCGCGCCGACCGTGAGAAGCGCGCGATGATCCTGACCGCCGAAGGTCAGCGTGAATCGGCGATCAAGACCGCGGAAGGTCAGAAGCAGAGTCAGATCCTCGCGGCCGAAGGTGCCAAGCAGGCCGCGATCCTGGGCGCGGAGGCCGAGCGGCAGTCGCGGATCCTGCGCGCGCAGGGTGAACGTGCCGCCCGGTACCTGCAGGCGCAGGGGCAGGCGAAGGCCATCGAGAAGGTCTTCGCGGCGATCAAGGCCGGGCGTCCCACGCCCGAGGTCCTGGCGTACCAGTACCTGCAGACCCTGCCGCAGCTGGCGCAGGGCGACGCGAACAAGGTCTGGATGATCCCGAGCGACTACGGCAAGGCCCTGGAGGGCTTCGCCCGCGCGCTCGGTGCGCCCGGCGACGACGGCGTGTTCCGCTACGAGCCACCGAAGGAAGACCCGGTCGAGAAGCCGGACCTGGAGGACGAAGAGGTTCAGGGCTGGTTCGACACCTCCAGCGACCCGAAGGTCGCCGAGGCCGTCGCGGCAGCGGAAGCCGTGGCGCGCAAGGAGGTTCCGGCGCTGGGTGTCGCGACGCCGCGGCAGGAGCCGCCCGCTCCGCGTCAGGTCCCCAAGGCCGCGCCCGCTCCCGAACCGGAGGCCGCCCCGGAGCCGCCGCAGGCGCCGCCGGCCTCCCGGTTGCCGCAGCCGCAGCCGCCCGCAGGTCCGCAGGGTGGCCCGTACCAGGGGCCGCCGTCGCAGGGGCCGGGCGGTGGCCCGTTCCCGCAGCAGGGGCCGTTCGGCGGTCCGCAGGGTGGTCCGCCGCAGCGCTGACCGTGGAAGTGAGAGAGGGCCGTCCCGTTCGGGCGGCCCTCTTCTTTTGCTTCGGTGGGGGCGGGGGTCGTGAGTGATAACTGTCGTTCTAACGCGCCTTATCACTCACGACCTGCCTTCCGGGTGTCCTTTGTGGATCCGGTTGGCCTCTATGCGACTTTGCCGAGCCCTTGACCCTGCGGGCTGGGGAAGGAGGCCTTCACGGACGCGTTCCCCAGGTGTCACTGGACCTCGATCGCGGTCGAGGTTGCAGGGTGTCGCCATGGACGGATCGATTCTTGCGATACGGGACTTCCTCGACGAGCCCCGCCTGCCTGCCTGCGTCGCCACCACCACCGGCCGCGGGACTCCTGCCTTGGCGATGATGTGGTTCGTGGCTGAGGAGAGCCGGTTGTGGTTCCACACCCCGGTGTCCGACGGACGGCCGTCGCCGTTCTTGGCCGCCGCGCGCGAGAATCGCGAGGTCGCGGTCATGGTCGCTACCTTCGACCCGCCTGACGACGTCCGCCAGGTCCGGATGACCGGCCCGGCGAGACTGGAAGTCAAGGATGTGTCCCGGATTCGCCGCATCTACGAGCGCTACGTCCCCGCCTGGTCGGCGGAATGGGCGGAGCACGCCGCGTCGCCAGACGCGCGGCTGTGGTCGATGTCCCCTGACCGGGGTATGGCCGTGGCCTACCCCGGTCTCGAGAACCGTCCCGTGTTCCGCTGGTCGAACGCGGCGGACGGGCCGTTCAGCCCCTGATGAAAGCGAGCGTCCGGTACTCGTCGACCACGGCGGCGAGTTCGGCGATGCGGGCCTGTCCGGCGTCGACGAGGCGTTGCCCGGCCCGTGACCACTGCTCGAGGTCGGACGACATCGGCGGGATCTCGGCCAGGATCTCCGCGCTCTCGGCGAGGCTGAGCCCGACCCGCTGGGCGGCGACCGCGAGCCGGATCCGGCAGACGGCGTCGATGGTGAACCGGCGCGCGTTGCCGGCGGTGCGTTCGGCGGTGATGATGCGGTAGCGCTCGTAGTACCGGACGGCGTTCGCCGAGACCCCGGCCTTGCTCGCGACCTGGCCGACGGTCAGCCCGGCGTCGAGCGGGGATCGTGTCGACGTCGTCATGCCGCACTCCGCACCGTGGTGGGTTCAGGCGTCGGGGCCGGGCTGGTCCGCAGCCTGACCACCAGGGCGATAACCATGACCGCGAGGACTCCGACGAGAGTCAGGCGATACGCGTCGACGATCTGCCCGGTGAGCACCGAGTCCGCCGCCGGACCGCTCAGCGCGGCGAGGCCCTGCCCGGCGGTGGCGGCCGCGATGAGCCCGGTGAACACTCCGCTCACCACCGCCGTGCCGACGGCGCTCGCGATGGTGCTGGACAAGGGAAGGATCGCCGAACCGGACGCGAGGTCCGGGCCGTTCAGGTGCCGGCCCGCGCTCACGATGGTGGGCAGCATGATCGCCCCCGTGCCCGCCCCTTGGAGCACGCCCAAGATCGCCAGCACCGCGTAAGGCGTGTCCGGTGTGAGGACGAGGATGGTCAGTGCGGTCGAGATGATCGCGAGGCTCAACCCGGTCCCGACGACGATCCGCGGGCCGAAGCGTTCCAGTACGCGGGCGGCGAACTGGATGGTGAGGCCCATCCCGATCGTGCTCGGCACCATCATCAGTGCGCTGATCATGGCCGAATCGCCGCGCATCACCTGAATGTAGGCGGGCATCAGCAGCATCGAGCCGAAGTACGGCCCGGCGTACAGGACGAGGATCGCGGCGTTGCGCCCGAACGTCCGGTCGCGCAGGAGCCGCACGTTCAGCAGTGGCGCGTGATGATGCCACGACCTTCGGAGGAACACTGCCATGAGCGCGAGTCCGGCTGCGACGATCACCGCCCGGACGTCCATACCGACCGTCTCTTCGCTGAATCCGTACGCCACCGCGACCACGCCAGGGACGAGCAGCAGTCCACCGGCGAAATCGATCGGAGCGCGTTCCGCCGACGGGGTGTCGACGGGCACCCAGCGCAGCACACCGGCGACGCCGAGCAGGGCGGGCGGGACGGTGATGAAGAACAGTGCCCGCCATGACAGGTTCTCCAGCAGGAGTCCGCCGAGCATCGGGCCGAGGATCGGCCCGATCAGCAAGGGCAGACCGGTGATCGTGGTCATCCGGCTCCGGCGTTCCGGGGCCACCGCGCCGAAACCGATGGTCATCCCCAGTGGATTGATGAGTCCGCCGGCGAGGCCCTGCACCGCCCGTGCGGCGATCAGCCAGCCCAGATCACCGGCGGCGCCGGCGGCCGCGGACGTCACCGCGAACACGAGCAGCGCGGCCAGATACACCCGGCGCGCTCCCCAGCGTTGCGCGAAAGTCGCCGCGAGGGGCATCGCCGCGACCATGCCGAGCGCGTAGGCGGTCGCGATCCACTGGATCGTGGTGAGCGACGCGGAGAACGTCGTCATGAACCGCGGTAGCGCGACGGCGACGATCGTGGTGTCGAGAACGGCCATCAACCCGCCGAGCGCGATCACCGAGGCGATGCGCAGTTCTTGTCCTGTCAGGCGGTTCATGCCGCACTCTCCTGAGTCGCGACGCGCCCGGCACGCAGGGTGCGGGCCCACCAGTCCAGTTCGGTCATCGTCGCGGCCAGCGCACCACGCTCGGCGTCGGTGCCCTCGTACCCGTTCGGGCCCAGACGGGTCCACGGAGCGTTCAGCAGTACCGCATCGCGGGTCGTGGTGGCCCGCAGCTCGGGGAAGATCAGCCGCAACTGTTCGATCGCGCGGATACCGCCCGAACCGGCGCCGTAGCCGACGAACGCTACGGGTTTGTACGCCCACTCGGTGAAATGCCAGTCGATCGCGTTCTTCAGCGCCGCCGGGAAACTGTGGTTGTACTCCGGGGTGACGACGAGGTAGGCGTCGGCCGCACGCAGCCTGTCGCTGATCACCGTCTCGGTGCCGCCGGGCTGTGTTCCCTGCAAGGGCAGATCGATGTCGGCGAGGTCGATGGGATCCACCTCCAGCCCGTCGAGCGCGGCGAGTTCGGTCAGCAGCCAGTCCGTGATGGCGTCGGCGAAGCGTTCGTGCCGGACACTGCCGATGATCACGGCGAGGCGAACGGGGGACTGGGTGGTGTTCTCTGTGGTCATGGCGAAGACGCTAAAAGCTCGTCCATAGGTGAACTCAAGCTCTTGCGTCCCTGGTCACGAAACCTGGACCTCTATTTAAGTAGAGGTTGTAAGGGGTGGGTGTCGTGGCGAGTCTTCGGCCATGGACGACTTCGGCGACGACTCGGCTGACCTGCTGAAATGGGGACGCGGGGCTCCTGTCTCGGTGTGTGATCGGAGCCGGGTGCGTTCGACGACCCCTGGCTCTCTCGGGCGTGGATGTCCCCTTCCGCCGACGATTGACATGTAGGAAAAAGCCTACGTATGGTGGCGGCATGAACATCGACCGCATCCAGTTCCTCACCGTTCCGGTCGCCGATCAGGCCAAGGCGCGGGACTTCTACGTCGGCAAGCTCGGCTTCGACCTGCTCGTCGACGTCAGCGGCCCGCACGGCCCGTTCGTCATGGTCGGCCCCAAGGGGGCGGAGACCGGCATCGTCCTGGTCGACCGCGCCGTCGGCGGGCTCGACCTCGAGACGCGTGTGCATTTCCAGCTGAGCACCGCCGACGTCGATGCCGACATCGCGGAGCTTCGCGCCCAGGGCATCGAGGTCGACGACGCGGACGAGATGCCGTGGGGTCGCGTGACCTCGTTCAAGGATCCCGACGGCAACGCGATGGGATTGCTCGAACCGTCCGGTTACGGCGACTGGCCGCGCTGATGCCGGTCAACGACGACGTCTTCGCCGCGCTCGCCAACCCGGCCCGCCGCGAAGTGCTGGGCATCCTTCTCGAAGGCCCGCGGGCGGCAGGGGAGATCGCCGAACGCTTCGACATGCGGCGGCCCAGCCTGTCGGAACACCTTCGGGTGCTGCGCGAGGCCGGACTCGTCCGGGAAGAGCGGCAGGGCCGCAATCGCGTCTACTTCCTCGAGGCCGCGCCGCTGCAGGAGGTCTCGGACTGGCTTTCGCCCTACGAGCGCTACTGGCGCGGCAAGCTGGGCAACCTGCGTGACCTGCTGGACGAGGAGGAGTTCTGAACGACGAGGACCCGACGGCGATTCACGTCGACCAGTTCCTGGCGCATCCGCCGCGCAAGGTGTGGCGCGCGCTGACCGAACCACAGCTGCTGGAACGCTGGCTCCGGATGCCGAACGACATCAAACCCATTGTGGGGCACCGGTTCGAGCTGTTCGCGGATCCCGTTCCCGCCGCCGGATTCGAGGGCGGGCCGGTCGCCTGCGAGGTGCTGGCCGTCGAGCTGGAACGGTTGCTGAGCATCAGCTGGGGTCCGGAGTGGACGGTCACCTGGCGGCTCGTGCCGGAGGGCCGGGGGACCAGGCTGTTCCTCAGTCACGAGGGCTTCGATCCCGACGACGAATTCCAGCGGATGTCGCGGCGGATCATGGGCGGCGGCTGGCGCACCGGGGTCCCGAAGGCACTGGCGCGCGTGCTGGACGAGATGCCGGACCAGAAGCCGTAGGCGATCCGCGGGACAAGCTCTCGACAGCGGGTCTAGGATCCCCGCTGTGACGGACGAGAAACCGCTCCGAGCCGATGCCCGCCGTAACCGCACACGGGTGTTGGAGGCCGCGGAGCGCGTCTTCACGGCCAAAGGCACCAGCGCGCCGACCGAAGAAGTCGCCCGCGAAGCAGGCGTCGGAGTCGGCACCGTTTTCCGGCACTTTCCCACGAAAGAGGCGCTTCTGGAGGCGGTGCTCTTCGCGCGCCTTCACCGCTTCGCCGACGAAGCGGAGGCCACGGTGGCCGCCGACTCACCCGACCCGGGCGCCGCGTTCTTCGGGTTCCTCACCGGCTGGATCGAGATGTCGGGTGCCAAGAACGCCTACTTCGAAGCCCTGTCGGCGGCAGGCGTCAGCGTTCCCTCGGCCGGGTCGGTCATCGGTGTCCGCCTGAAGGACGCGCTCGGCGTTCTGCTCAGCCGGGCGCAGGACACCGGCGACGTCCGCAAGGATCTCGGCGTCGACGAACTGATCCCGGTGATCATCGGAACGGCGAAGGCGGCGGAGCATGCCGGACCCGAGTTCCGGGCCCGGACGATCTGCATCCTCTTCGACGGGCTTCGGCCGCGTCAGGCGTAAGGGTCCATCGTCGGCCGCTTCGGCGCGAGCTCGTCGCCCGACGATTCACCACGCAACCTGCGCTTGATCCACGGCACGGCGTGCTCCTTGCCCCACTGGAGGTTCTCGGTGCGCCGCGCCCGCGGGCTCAGCAGCGGTCGCGGTCCGAGTTCGGCCCGAGTCAGCTTGTGCGGTTCGCCGAGCGCGTCGAGCACGGCAATGGCGATCTCATTGTGTCCCAGCGAGTTCAGGTGCAGCCGGTCCGGCGACCACAGCCGCCTGTCCCGCAGTTGCCGCATCGCCCACATGTCCACCAGCAGCGTCCCGTGCCGCGCGGCGATACCGCGGACATGCTCGTTGTAGATCGCCACACGGCCGCGGATCCTGCGGAACAGCGCGTCTTCGACCCCGTCGACACCGGTGAAGAGGACGACCCGAGCGCCCGTGGCCACGACCTTGCCGACAGCGGCGTCGTAGTCGTCGACGAGAGCGTCGATATCGACCTTCGGCCGCATCAGATCGTTGCCGCCGGCGTACAGCGTCACGAGGTCCGGATTCAGGGCGAGCGCCGGGTCGAGCTGCTCGGCGAGGACCTGCCCCAGGAGTTTGCCGCGGATCGCGAGATTGGCGTAGCGGAAGTCCTGGTGGTTGGCCGCGAGTGTGGCCGCGACGCGGTCGGCCCAGCCGCGGACGCCGTTGGGCGACGACGGGTCGTCGTCGCCGACACCCTCGGTGAAGGAATCACCAAGGGTGACTAAGCGCTTGCTTATCGCGGAAGGCATGAGGCAGCCCCCTCGAATGGTGATGGCATACCGGCGATGTTACTGAACTGGCCGGATCAGGTGCGCGCCGGGCGTACCGTGCACGTCACGGGCGGTGCCGTCGATCACCGGCAAGCCCCAGGCCTTTGCCACGCGCGCAGGGGTCAGCACCGACGCCGGCGCGCCTTCGCCGACCAGCCTGCCGTCCTGGAGCAGCAGGCAGTGATCGGCCCGGCCAGCCACCTCGAGGTCGTGTGTGACGCGCAGGACCGTCGTGCCCTCGGCGAGTGCGGCCCGCAGGGCTTCGTCGATCAGTCCGCGGGCGTGTAGATCGAGGCCGGCCGACGGCTCGTCCAGCAGTAGCAGTCCGGCTCGCTGAGCCAACCCCTGCGCCACCAGTGCCCGCTGGCGTTGCCCACCGGACAGCGTGCCGATCAATCGGTCGGCGATCGACGTGATCTCCAGTAGTTCCAGGCATTCCCCGACGATCTTCCGGTCCATCTTGGACAGTCGGCGCCAGTGTCCGCGGTGCGCCCAGCGTCCCATCGTCACGGTGGCCCGGACGGTGATCGGCAGCGACCGTGACACCTCGCTCTGCTGGGTCACGTAGGCGACACGGCCCTGGTCTCGGCGGGTCACCGAACCGGTGCTCGGCGGGAGCACGCCCGCGACGAGGTTCAGCAGTGACGACTTCCCCGCGCCGTTGGCGCCGGCGATCGCGGTGAGCCGTGCGGACGGTACCTGGGCGGTGATCCCGCGCAGCACCTCGCGGGAGCCGTAGTGGGCGTGCGCGCGGTCGATCGTGAGCGCCGTTGTGTCGGGGGTCATCACACCTCTTTCAGATAATGACAATCATTACCACTATAGTGTGACGCGTGGAATGGTTGCTGATCCCCTTCGAGGTGTCGTTCGTGCAGCGTGCGCTGGTGGCGGGAGTGCTCGTCTCGGCGGTGTGCGCCGTCGTGGGCACCTGGGTGGTGTTGCGCGGCATGGCCTTCATCGGCGACGCGATGTCGCACGGCATGTTGCCCGGCGTGGCGATCGCCTCGCTGACCGGCGTGAACCTGCTGATCGGCGCGGCGATCAGTGCCGGGGTGATGGCGCTCGGCGTGACGGCGCTCGGCCGTTCGCGGCGGCTGTCCGAGGACACCACGATCGGGCTGCTCTTCGTCGGCATGCTCGCGAGCGGTGTGATCATCGTGTCCCACTCGCGGTCGTTCGCGGTCGATCTCACCGGGTTCCTGTTCGGTGACGTGCTCGCCGTCGGATCGGGGGACCTGGTGGGCCTCGCGATCACCCTGCTCGTCGTGGGAGCGGTGGCACTGGCGGGACATCGTTCGTTCACCGCGCTCACCTTCGACGTCCGCAAAGCGCACACCCTGGGGCTTCGTCCACGTCTGGCGAACGCGGTGCTGCTCGGGCTGGTCACGCTGACGATCGTCGCGTCGTTCCGCGTCGTGGGGACGTTGCTGGTGTTCGGCCTGCTCATCGCCCCCGCCGCGGCCGCACTCTTCTGGTCGAGGCGGATCACCACGATCATGCTCGTCGCCGCGTTGCTCGGCATCACCGCCACGCTCGGCGGCCTGCTCGTGTCCTGGCATTGGGGCACCGCGGCGGGCGCGACCATCGCCGCCGGCGCGGTCCTCCTGTTCTTCCTTTCCGCGTTCCTGTCCTTCGTACGACAGCGATTCCGTTCCCTGACACCGGAGATCGAGAGCTCACGATGAAACTGAAAGCAGTGACGGCGGTCGCCGCGGCGCTGACCCTGGCGGCGTGCGGCTCGGAGCAGCCGGGGGAGGTGACCGCGGAAGTCCCGCACGGCTATGTCGAAGGTGCCGAGGAGGCCGCCGAGGCTCAGTCGCGGCTGATCGTCGCCGACACGGACACCGGCGCCGTACGCGTCGTCGACCTGATCACCGAGGAGGTGCACGAGGCCGGGCGAGCCGACGGAGTACGAGCCGTGACGGGTGACGGCCGTTTCGGCTACCTGACCGCCGGCGACGGCACGATCCGGGTGATCGACAGCGGTTCCTGGATGGTCGACCACGGTGACCACGTCCACTACTACCGGACGAAGGTCCGGGATGTCGGCGTGGCACCCGGTAACCAGCCCTTGGCGGTCTACAGCGATCCCGCGGTCACCGCACTGTCCTATTCGGACGGTACGACGACGTTGCTGGATCGAACCGCGCTCGACAAGGGCACCGTGACCGAACTGGGGAAGATCACCCGCGAGCCGCACGCGGGTGTCGCGATCCCTTACCGCGAGCACATCATCGCCACGGTGGCGGACGCCGGAAAGCCGCTCGCCCGCGGCGTGCGCGTCCACGACCGTCAGGGCAAAGTCGTCGCGGAGATCGACCAGCCGTGCCCGGACGTCCAGGGCCAGGCTGTAACCAGGCGCGGAGCCGTCTTCGGCTGCGCGGACGGCGCCCTGCTGGTGACCGAGAAGGACGGCGCGTTCGCCGGGGTCAAGATCCCGTACCCGCGCGATGTCAGCACGCAGGAACGCGCCACCGCCTTCTCCCACCGGCCCGGTGGTTCCACGCTCGCGGCGCGGGCTGGGGAGTCCGCGGTGTGGTCGCTGGACGTCGGGCGCCGCAGCTGGCAGCACGTCGAGACCGGCCCGGTCGCCGCGGTGAACGCCGTCGGCGAGGGTGGCCCGCTGCTGGTCCTCACCCGGGACGGAAAGCTGCGCTCCTTCGACGGCACCGGAAAGGAACAGACGGCCGTCCCGCTCCTGACGCCGGAAGCGACCGCCGCCGGCGTTCCGTCGATCCAGGTCGATTCGACCCGCGCCTACCTCAACAACCCGCTCGCCGCCGAGGTGTACGAAATCGACTACAACGACAACCTTCGCCGCGCCAGGACGCTGAAGGTCGGCGGCAAGGCGGGCCACATCGTGGAGACCGGCAGATGAGGCGCCGCGTACTCGCCCTGGCCGTGGTGGCGGTGCTGGCGGCGGCCGGCTGCTCCGGGACCGGTGGAGGCGGCAAATCGGTCGTGGTCACGACGAACATCCTCGGCGACATCACCCGCGCCGTCGTCGGCGATCAGGCCGAGGTGACGGTGTTGATGAAGCCCAACGCCGACCCGCATTCCTTCGGGATCTCCGCACAGCAGGCGGCTCAGGTCGAGCGCGCCGGTCTGATCGTCTACAACGGACTCGGGCTCGAAGAGGGGATCCTGCGCACCGTCCGCACGGCCGAGCAAAGCGGAGTACCGGCGCTGCCCGCCGGGGAACGGGTGAACCCGATCAGTTACGCCGACAACAAGCCCGACCCCCACTTCTGGACGGATCCGGCACGGGTGCGCGACGCGGTGAAGACGATCGCCGACGAAGTCGTCGCCCATGTCGACGGGGTCGACGAAGCGGTGATCCGCGCCAACGCCGAACGCTATCGCGGGGAGATCGAGGCGCTCGACAAGACGATGACCGAGAAGTTCGGCGGGATTCCGCCCGAGCGCCGGAAACTGGTCACGAATCACCACGTGTTCGGCTACCTGGCACAGCGGTTCGGATTCCAGGTCGTCGGCGCGGTGATCCCCGGCGGAACCACGCTCGCTTCACCCAGCTCCTCGGATCTGAAGGCACTCGCCGACACCGTTCGCGCGGCCGGAGTGCCGGTGATCTTCGCCGATTCCTCGCAACCGGACCGGCTCGCGCGGGTCTTGGCCGAGCAGGCCGGACTGCACGTCCAGGTGGCCCCGTTGTTCTCGGAATCGCTCAGTGAACCAGGCCAGGGCGCGGCCACCTATCTGGAAATGATGCGCGCCAACACCGAATCGATCACCACCGGTTTGACCCGTTCCTGACCGGAACAGACGAAAGGCACAGGAAAATGGCACGGAAAGCCCGATATCTCGCGCTGATGGCGACGACGGCGAGCACGCTCGCGCTCGCCGCCTGCGGGACCGAACAGCCGTCGGCGGAGCCCGGCAAGGGCGCGGCTCCGGCACCGGTCGTCGCCGATCCGGTGGCCGTCACCTATGACGGCGGAATCGTCCTGCTCGACGGCAAGACTTTGAAGGAGGCCAAGAACCTTCCGCTGGAAGGCTTCAACCGGCTCAACCCCGCCGGGAACGACCGGCACCTCCTGGTCTCGACCTCCACCGGATTCCGGGTCCTCGACGCCGTCGGTGCCGTGCTCACGGACAACGAGGTGAAGGCGGCCAAGCCGGGACACGTCGTCCGGCACGCAGGCAAGACGGTGCTGTTCGCCGACGGGACCGGTGAAGTGACCGTCTTCGACCCGAAGACGATCGGCACCGCGGCGATCCCCGCGCCAAAGCACAAGACGCCTGAGGCGCATCACGGCGTGGCCGTCGAACTCGCGAACGGCGAGCTGCTCACCACCGTCGGCAACGAGGACAAGCGGTCCGGGATCGTGGTGCTGGACAAGGACAAGAAGGAGATCGCGCGTAACGAGCAGTGCCCCGGCGTGCACGGTGAAGCCGCCGCGCGCGGCGAAGCGGTCGTGGTCGGCTGCCAGACCGGTGTGCTGATCTACCGCAACGGCGTCATCACCAAGGTGACCAGCCCGGACCCCTACGGACGCATCGGCAACCAGGCGGGCTCGGACGTCTCCCCGATCACCTTGGGCGACTACAAGGTCGACGAAGCGGCCGAACTCGAACGCCCGACCCGGATCTCCCTGATCGACACCGAGAAGGCCACCCTCAAACACGTCGACATCGGGACCAGCTACACCTTCCGGTCGCTGGCCCGTGGGCCTCAGGGTGAGGCCCTGGTCCTGGGTACGGACGGGCAGATCCACGTGATCGACCCGGTGAGCGGTGCGGTGACGCGGAAGATCGCCGTCCTCGGCACCTGGCAGGAACCGATCGAGTGGCAGCAGCCACGCCCGGCGATCTTCGTGCGGGGCGGAACCGCCTACGTCACCGATCCCGGCAAGAAGGAGATCCACTCGGTGGACCTCGCGTCCGGCACGAAGACCGCGACCGGCACGATTCCGGGAACGCCGAACGAGGTCAGCGGCGTGCTCGGGCACTGATTCACTCGGCGCGTGACACCGGGGTTCGGTAGCGATGCTGCGAAGGCCACTTTCGCAACCTTCAAGGTTGCGAAAGTGGCTTTCGCAACACACTCACCTGACCACTCACGACCACGCGCCGACCACCTTGCCGCCGCCGCCCACGTCGCGAAAGCCACTTACGCGACGCCTGATGTCCCGAAAGTGGGGCGGTTTCAACTGGTTGTTGCAAGTAGTGCTTTGTCGAGTGCTTGTGCTGGTGTGAGGAGGCCGAGTGTAGGGCGTGGTCGGGTGTTGAGGCGTAGGGCGATCGCGTCGCAGTGGGTTTGGGTGAGGTGGCGCAGGTCTGAGCTTTTGGGCCAGTACTGGCGTAGCAGGCCGTTGGTGTTCTCGTTGCTGCCGCGTTCCCAGGGGCTGTGTGGGTTGCAGAAGTAGACCTGCAGGCCGGTGTCCAGGGTGAACTGGGCGTGCTGGGCCATTTCGTTGCCCTGGTCCCAGGTCAGCGACCGTTTCAGTTCGGTGGGCAGGGTAGTGATCATGCTGGTGAGCAGTTCCCGGACTTCGACGGCCTTGTGTGTGTCGGGCAGGGGGGCCAGCAACACGAATCGGGAGTGGCGTTCGACCAGGGTGATGACCGCGCCCTGGCCGACTGCCCCGAGGATCAGATCGCCTTCCCAGTGCCCGGGCACTGCCCGGTCGGCGGCCTCGGCGGGGCGTTCACTGATCGGGGTCATCCCGGTTATCCGGCCCTGGCGGCGGCTGGAGGTGCTGGTGCGTGACCGGCGCTGGTCACGGCCTGACCGCAGGTGCTCGGTGAGTTCGTTGCGCAGTTCACCACGAGTCTGGATGAACAGTGACAGGTAGATCGTCTCGTGACTCACCCGCATAGCCTGATCGTCGGGGAACAGCGTCGGCAACATCAGGGAGATCAGCCGGGGTGACCAGTCTGCTTCCAGCAGACCGGTCACCACCGCCGCCAACTCACCGGCCAGCAGATGGGCTTTCGGGCGCCGGCCGCGTTCGACGGCCAGGCGCTGGGCTCGGTCGGCCCGATAACGGCGAGGCCGGCCAGTGACCTTGCTTCCGGGCCTGGAACACCGCGGCCCACCACCGCGGCGTACTTCTCGTGAAATCGTCGAGGGTGACTTACCCAGAACCTTCGCCACCGCGTCCTGGGTAAGACCTTGATCCAGACCATTCTGGATCTTCTCCCGCTCCTCGCGCGTCAACCGGGCTCCTGGCATGACGACCTCCCTATCAGCCGCCACTACTTGCAACAACCGATTGAGACCGCCTGGCTTTCGCGACACGTTCGACTGGCGGAAGCCCGTGAAGTGCGCGGCGCCCCTCCGCCTCTGAGGTCCCTTGTGGACAGTCGTAGTCGGATCCTTACGAGACCCTCGCGGAGTCCAGGCCGGTCAGCGCCGGATCAGGCCGAGCTCGGTCGCGGTGGCGACGGCGGCGGTGCGCGAATCGACGCCGAGTTTGGTGTAGCTGCGGGCCAGATGGGATTTCACCGTGCCCTCGGTCAGGTGGAGCCGGTCGGCGATGGCCCGGTTGGACAGGCCGTCGGCGACCAGGACCAGGACTTCGATCTCGCGCAGCGTCAGTGCGGTGGCGGGCATCCGCATCCGGTTCATCAGCCGGTCGGCGACGGTCGGCGCGAGCGTGGTGCGTCCGGCCGCGGCGGTGCGCACGGCGGCGGCCAGATCCTCGGGAGGGGCGTCCTTCAGGAGATAGCCGGTGGCGCCCGCTTCGATGGCGGGCAGGGTGTCGGCGTCGGTGTCGTAGGTGGTGACGATCAGTACGCGCGGAGCGTCCGGCCGCGCGGTGATCGCCGCGGTGGCCTCGGCACCGGTCATGCCTGAGCCGAAACGCAGGTCCATCAGCACGACGTCGATATCGCCTTCGGCGGCCCGGGCCACCGCTTCTTCCGCGGTCGCGGCTTCGGCCGAGACGACGAGACCGGGCTCGGTTTCCAGCACGGCGCGCAGTCCCGCCCGGACGATAGGGTGGTCGTCGGCCAGCAGGAGCCGGATCGGGGGTTCGGTCACGGGCATTCCTTGGGCAGTCGCGTGGACACGGTGGTGCCGTGGCCGGGGGAGGACTCGACGGTGAAGATCCCGTCCAGCGCTTCGGCCCGGGCGCGCATCGCGGTGAGCCCGAAGCCGCTGTGGTCCGGGTCGAAGCCGACGCCGTCGTCGTCGACGACGAGGGTGACCTGGTCTCCGCGGTAGCTCAGCGTGACGTCGGCGGTGGACGCGTCGGCATGCCGGACGGTGTTCGCCAGGGCCGCCTGACCGATGCGCAGCAACGCGACTTCGACCGCGGTCGGCAGCGGAACGGGGTAGCCGTCGAGATGGAAGCGCGCGGTGATCCGGTGCCGCGAGCTGGTGGTGGCGCACAGCCGTGCCAGCGCGTCGGCCAGTGTGGTGTCGTCGAGCGCGGGAGGCGACAGGGCGACGACGAACCGGCGGGCTTCGGCGAGGTTGTCCGCGGCGGCTTGACGAGCCTGTTCGACGTAGCGGGAGGCGTTCCCCGCGGTATCGGGCAGTGTCCTTTCCGCGGCACGCAACAGGAGTTGAATACTCGACAGGCCCTGGGCGAGGGTGTCGTGGATCTCGCGGGCCAGGCGCTCCCGTTCGGCGAGCACTCCCGCCTCGTGCTGGGCCTCGGCGAGGTCGGCGCGGGTGGCGGTGAGCTCCTCGATCAGGTTCCGCCGCCGTTCGCTTTCGCGGTACAGCGCCTGATAGCCCCAGACCACGGCGACCGCGACGGCGGCGCCGAGTGCCGGGCCGATCGCCGCCGCCGGGGCGAAGGAGCCCTGGTGGGCGGCGAACGCGGTGATCGCCGCCAGCGCGGTCGCGATCACCGCGACGAGGCCCTGACGGCGCGGCAGCAGATGCAATTGCAGGAAGTACAGCGGGAAGGCGACCCAGACGCCGTCGGCGGTCAGCACCAGCAAGACCAGCCACACGAGGCCCACCGCGACCAGCCACCACAGGGCGGCCCGCCGGGACGTCCTGACCCGCGGCAGAAGCGGGCCGGCCGCGTACACCACGGCGCACGTCACCGCCACCGCGACGACCGCTCCCGCTTCGGGTGAACCGTCCGCCAGCGCCCGCGCGGCCGCCAGCGTGAGCAGGGCGATGAGCAGCAGGTGCAGACACCAGGTCAGCACCCGGCTGGTCGGGGTCAAAGCGGGCGCGGCGGTCACAGTCCGTCCAGATTACGGAGCGGGATCGGCGGGCGCCTCTATCCAAAGGTAGAGGCGGCGTGCCGTCTTCCGGCCGGCGAAGTGCCATCTCCGGCCGGATGCCGGCGCGGTCACCGGCGGCGATCGTGGAGAGGTACCCAGCCCACCCCGAGAGGACAGACCCGACCGTGTTCGTCGCCTGGAGAGATCTGAGATTCGCCAAAGGACGGTTCGCCCTGATGGGTGCCGTCGTCGTCCTGATCACCCTGCTGGTAGGCCTGTTGTCCGGGCTCACCGCGGGCCTGGGTGAACAGAACATCTCCGCGATCACCGGCCTGCCCGCGGACAAGATCGTCTTCGCCGCACCCGGCGCCGGGCAGAGCCTCTCCTACGCGAATTCCGCGATCACCGACACACAGCTGCGCCAGTGGGCCGGGACCCCGGGCGTCACCGCGGCCGAACCGCTGGGCATCGCCACCACCAAGGCCACCGCGGGGGACCGCAGCGCCGGGGTCTCCGTTTTCGGTGTCCGGACCGGGTCGGCGCTCGCCCCGGATGCCGAAAAGATCAGCGGCGACTCGGTGGTGCTGTCGACGTCCGCCGCCGAGGATCTGGGCGTCCGGAGCGGGGACACCGTCGCCGTGGCCGGGCGTCCGCTGACGGTCGCCGCGGTGGAGGGAGACGCCTGGTTCAGCCACACGCCCGTGATCTGGGCAGGCCTCGACGCCTGGGCGAAGACGGCGCCACCAGCCGACGGCGAGCCGAGCGCGACGGTGCTCGCGCTGACCACGACGGCCGACGCCGACCTCGCTGCCACCGACCTCGCCGCCGGCACCACGACGGTCTCGAAGGGCGACTCGCTGTCCGCGATCGGCTCCTACACCTCGGAAAACGGTTCGCTGCAGCTGATGCGTGGCTTCCTGTTCGCGATCTCCGCCCTCGTGATCGGTGCTTTCTTCACCGTGTGGACCATCCAGCGCAGCGGTGACATCGCCGTCCTCAAGGCGTTGGGGGCGAGCACCGCCTTCCTGCTGAAGGACGCGCTCGGCCAGGCCGTCGTCCTTCTCGTCGGCGGCACCGCCATCGGAACGGGGTTGGCCGTCGGGCTCGGCACGGTGGCCGCCGGCTCCGCCGTGCCCTTCCTGCTCACTCCCGCCACCGTGCTCGTGCCGTCCGCCGTGATGATCCTGCTCGGCGCGCTGGGCGCGGCGCTCTCCGTCCGCCGCATCACTTCCGTCGACCCGCTGACCGCACTGGGGAGTGCCCGATGAGCCTGAACCTGACCGGCGTCACCTTGACCTATCCCGACGGCGACGCCCGCCTCACCGCGCTCGACGACGTCACGGTGGACGTCCCGGCGGGCACGCTCACCGCGGTCGCCGGCCCCTCCGGCTCCGGCAAGTCCAGCCTGCTCGCCGTCGCGGCCACCCTCATCACCCCGGACCAGGGGACCGTCACCGTCGACGGCACCACGACCACCGGCCTGACCCGCGGGGAGCTCGCCGAACTTCGCCGCCGCAAGATCGGGATCGTATTCCAGCAGCCGAATCTGCTGCCCGCCCTCACCGCCGCCGAGCAGCTTCAGGTCATGGCCCGGATCGACGGCCGCTCCCCGGCCGGGGCACGGGGTGTGGCCATGGACCTGCTGGACGCCGTCGGGCTCGCCGCGCAGGCGGGACGTCGCCCGCACCAGCTCTCCGGTGGCCAGCGGCAGCGGGTGAACATCGCGCGCGCGTTGATGAACGAGCCCACCGTGCTGCTGATCGACGAGCCGACGAGCGCCCTCGATCACGAGCGCGGCGCGGCGGTCGTCGACCTGATCGCCGACCTGACGCGCGAGCGGGCCACCGCCACCGTCCTGGTCACGCACGACCGCGTCCATCTCGCCGCGGTGGACCGGATCGTCGAGGTTCACGACGGACGGCTGGGCAGCCCCTCGCCCGCCGGCTGACGATTCTCCACAAAGGACGGACGTTCGTGTCCGCTTTCCGAGCAACGGGAAGAATGCCCGGATTTCGTCCTGGGCACGCCACGGCCATTTTGACAGGTTTCTCCCGGCGCTGGACGGGTAAAAGGATCTCGTAATGCCCGGCGAGTGGGGAAATTCGTTCCGTTTTGTCATGACGAGGTTTTCCCGAATTTCGAAGACTCTGCGAATTTGTCATTCGTCTGCCCTAATTCCATCGAACTCGGCTGTTTGCCGTCATAACATTGCGCACTGTCGCCGGGTTATGACCTGCGAGAAACGGGTGGTCGAGGTTTCGTACTTATGGAGGTACCCGTGGAATGCGTCCCGCACTACTTTCCAAACCTGTCATCCCTGCCAAGTCGGCCTGTCCGGCAGGGAGTCTCGGACCCTGTCGTATGCCATGCCGCGAATGCGGCCATTCGCGGCGACCTCATGAAGGAAAATGGTGAATTTCTCCCCCGAACTCGATGTCAGCCCGGACTCGGCTTTACGTAATTCACGAAGCGAAGCGCTGGTCATACGAAAATACGGTGGCTCGTCCCTGGCCACCCCGGAAATGGTGAATCAGGTGGCCGCCGAGGTGGCGGCGATCGCCGCCACGGGGGAGCGGGTGGTCCTCGTCGTGTCGGCGATGGGGGACAGCACCGACCGGCTGATCGCGCTGGCGGGCGAGTTCGCCGAACCACCCGCTCCCCGGGAACTCGACCAGTTGATGGCGACCGGCGAACAGGCGTCCGCGGCGGTGCTCGCCATGGCGCTGACCGAGCGCGGGGTCGAAGCCGTCTCGCTGTCGGGTGACCAGGCGGGAATCGAAGTCGCGGGTGAACCGGGAGCGGGCACCATCGTGAGCGTCGATCCCGGCAGGATCGTCGCGCGCCTGCGGGACGCGCAGGTCGTCGTGGTCGCCGGATTTCAGGGACGGAACGCCGACGGCGAACTGCTGACGCTGGGCAGAGGTGGCTCCGACACCACCGCGGTGGCACTGGCCGCCGCGCTCGGTGGCTCCGAATGCGAGATCCGCACCGACGTCCACGGCGTGCGCACGGCCGACCCCCGGATCGTGCGGGACACCCGGCCCGTCCGGACGATCTCCTATGACGCCATGGCCGAGCTCGCCGGGCTCGGCGCCCGCGTCCTGCATCCCAGATCCGTCGATCTCGCGCGCCGCCACGGGGTGGCGGTGCGGGTGAAGCACTCGTCGGATCCCGGTCCTTCCACCGTCGTCGAGGCGGGAGAAGAGCCGCTGGAAGACACACCCCGCGTCATCGGAATCGCCCACGAACGCGACGTGCGACTGGTCCGGGTCGAGGTTTCGGCCTCGGACCCCGATCGATACGCACGCGTACTCGCGATGCTGGCGGACTGCGGAGTGAGACCGGACAACCTGAGCTGGCCCGATCCCGGCGAACTGAGGTTCACCGTCCGCGGGACGGAGCCGCTCGGTCCGCCGATCACCCGGCTCGCGATGGAGCTGGAGGCCCGCTCCACGGTCTTCGAAGAACTCGGCTCCGTATCGGTGGTCGGCACCGCGCTGCTCGATCCCCCGGGATTTCTGCCCGAGTTGCTGCGGATCCTCGCAAGCCACCGGGTCACGGTGCCTGCCATGACGACGTCGCGATCGCGCCTCACCGCGGTGATCCCCGCCGACGTCGTCGATACGACCGTCCGAGCCCTGCACGATTCCTTCGGCTTGGCGGAGGACAGGGCATGAGCCCGTACGGACAGTTCACCACCGACGGCTTGGTACTGACCTGCGACGGCAACGAACAGCAGGTGCGATGGCGGACCGGTGACCGGCTGGAGCTGCTGTACGAGCGACTCTGCGACCGCTTGCGCGCCAACGGGCTCGGAGACCGCCTGGCAGTGGACGCGGGAGGCGTGAAGGTCACGTTCGACGGGCTTGACGAGCGGGCCAATCGGCTCGCCAGGCACCTGCTGGCGCAAGGCGTGCGGCCGGGTGACCGGATCGGGCTGCTGTTCACCGAACCGGTGCATCCCTACGTCGCGATGCTCGCCGTGCTCAAGGTCAATGCGGCGTACGTGCCGCTGGACGCGGGCTTTCCGGACGACCGCCTGGCCTACATCGTCCAGGACGCCGGTGTACGGCTCGTGATCTCGACCTCCGGACTGCGCGAACGGTTCGAGCCGGACAGTGTCGACCTGGTCTGCCTCGACGACGACTCGGGCCGGATCGCCGCACTGCCGGGAACCCGGCTCAACCCGGCCGAGAAGGGCACTCCGGCCGACGAACTCTGTTACGTCGTCTACACCTCCGGGTCGACCGGGCGGCCGAAAGGCGTGACGATCGACCACGCCTCGATCTGCAACTTCGTCCTGGTCGCCGCCGACGTGTACGGCATCCAGGACACCGACCGGATCTACCAGGGCATGACGATCGCGTTCGACTTTTCGGTCGAGGAGATCTGGGTGCCGTTGCTGAGCGGCGCGACCCTCGTGCCGAAACCCGGCGGTACCGCCCTCGTCGGGCACGATCTCCTCGAATTCCTGCGGGACAACCGGGTCACCGCGTTGTGCTGTGTCCCGACCCTGCTGGCCAGCCTCGACGAAGACCTGCCGCTGCTGCGGTTCCTCCTGGTGTCCGGCGAAGCGTGTCCCGAAGACCTCGTGCGCCGCTGGTATCGCGCGGACCGGCGATTCCTCAACGTCTACGGCCCGACCGAGGCCACGGTCACCGCGACCTGGTCGGTGCTGCGACCCGATCGGCCGGTGACCATCGGGGTGCCCCTGCCCACCTATTCGGTCGTCATCCTCGATCCGGACGAGCCGAGAGCGCTGGCCGCGGGCGAACCGGGGGAGATCGGCATCGCGGGGATCGGACTCGCCGGCGGCTACCTGAACCGGCCCGATCTGACCGAACGCGCGTTCATCCCGGACTTCCTCGGCATCGGGCACAATCCGTCCCGCCGGATCTACCGCACCGGCGATCTGGGCCGGATCACCCCGGACGGGGAGATCGAATACCACGGCCGCGCCGATACCCAGGTGAAGATCCGCGGCTACCGCGTGGAGCTCACCGAGATCGAGTCCGTCCTCCTGCGGATCCCCGGAATCGCCCAGGCGGTGGTCGAAACCCACCATCCGGAAGCGGGCACCACCGAACTGGTCGCCTACTACAGCCTGCGGCGCGACAACGACGACGTCGATCCCGGAGAACTACGCCGCCGGCTGGCCGAACTTCTGCCGGGCTACATGGTGCCCGCCTACCTCGAACAACTCGACCACATCCCGCTGACACCGGCGGGGAAGGCCGACCGCAAGCATCTCCCGGCACCCAGCAGCCCGAGAAGGGCCGCGAGCGACGTCGACTACGTGGCGCCCGCGACGAAGACCGAACTCCGCTTGGCGGAGGCCCTGAGCGGTGTCCTCGGGATCGAGCCGATCTCGGTGACGGGGCACTTCTTCGACGACTATGGTGCCGACTCCCTGCTGCTGGCCAAGTTCTGTGCAGTGGTCCGGGAACGTGGCGAGGTCGCGCCGCTGTCGGCCAGGGATGTATACCTCAATCCCACCGTTCGCGGCCTCGCCGAGTCGACCGCCTCCGCGGCCGAGGCGACGGTCGCTCGCGCCGAGGAGCCCCGCCGGGCGTCCACTACGTCGTATGTCCTTTGTGGAATTTTCCAGCTCCTGGCCTTCCTCGCCTACGCCGCCGGTTCGGGTTGGCTCCTGGACACGGGATTCCGCTGGATCGACGCCGCGACAGGGTTCGCCGAGAGCTACGCGCGCGCCGCCGGGCTCGGGTTCGTCGTGTTCGTCGCTCTCTCCGTGGTGCCGGTCTTGGCGAAGTGGATGCTCGTCGGCCGGTGGAAGCCGGGGGAGATCCCGCTGTGGAGCGTCGGCTACCTGCGCTTCTGGACGGTCAAGACCCTGGTCAGGTTCAGCCCGCTGATGCTGTTCGTCGGCACTCCGCTCTACTCGTGGTATCTGCGGGCACTCGGCGCGGACATCGGCAAGGGCGCCCTGATCCTGTCCAGGAACCCGCCGGTCTGCACCGATCTGCTCAGCGTCGGTGCCGGGGCGGTCATCCGGAAGGACGCCTATTTCTCGTGCTACCGCGCCAGGGCGGGCCGGATCCAGACCGGCACGGTCACGCTCGGCGCCAACGCCTTCGTCGGTGAAATGACCGTGCTCGACATCGGCACGGCGCTCGGCGACGACGCGCAGCTCGGCCACTCGTCGTCCTTGAACTCCGGACAGTCCGTCCCCGACTGCGAGAGCTGGCACGGGTCTCCCGCTCGCCTGTCCACCGTGGACTACCGAGCGCTGGGCACGGTCGCGCGCGGCAGGCTCAGGCCCATCGTCTTCTGCGCGTCCAGCCTGCTGCTTCTGCTGCTCGGCACACTTCCCCTGAGCCTGGGCGGTGCCGGTGTGCTCGTCGAACAGTGGTTCACGACGACGGTGGACTTCACGAGCTGGGCCTTCTACCTCGGCCGGATCGCCGACTCGGCACTGCTGTACTTCGGTGCGCTGCTCGCCGGACTCGCGGTCGTCCTCGTGCTCCCGCGCCTGCTCGGCCCGTTCCTCCGGCCGGACCGCGTCTACCCGCTCTACGGCAGCCATTTCGCGATCCAGCGGCTGATCGCACGGCTGACCAACCTGCGCGCGTACACGTATCTGTTCGGCGACAGCAGCTACATCGTGTACTACCTGCGCGCGCTGGGATACGACCTGTCGAAGGTCCACCAGACCGGATCGAACTTCGGGGTCGAGGTCAAACACGAGACACCGTTCCTCAGCACCGTCGGCACCGGGACGATGGTCTCGGACGGCCTTTCGCTGCTCAACGCCGACTTCTCCGCATCGTCGTTCCGGCTGCGCAAGACGTCCGTCGCGCCGCAGGCGTTCCTCGGCAACGAGATCGCCTTCCCACCGGGCGCGAGGATCGGCCGGAACTGCCTGCTGGCCACCAAGGTCCTCGTTCCCCTCGACGGACCGGTCCGGGAGAACGTCGGCCTGCTGGGGTCGCCCGCGTTCGAGATCCCCCGCACAGTCCGCCGCGACACCGGGTTCGAGTACCTCGACACGGGGCACGCGCTGCACCGCGGCTTGCGGGCGAAGAACCGGCACAACACCGGCACCATCGGCGTCTACCTGCTCGTGCACTGGCTGCACCTGTTCGGGGTCCTGCTGATCGGCGCGGCGGCAGGCGCCCTGCACGGGAGGTTCGGCCCACTGGCCGTCGGCGGCGGCATCGTGGCAACGCTGGTGTTCTCGGTCGCGTTCCTCATGCTGGCGGAACTGGCCGTACAGGGCTTCCGGCCGATGCGGCCGCTGTTCTGCTCGATCTACGACCCGGCCTTCTGGCGGCACGAACGGTTCTGGAAGCTCAGTCCCGCCCGCTACCTCGCGTTGTTCGACGGGACACCGTACAAGCCGTTCCTCTTACGCCGTCTCGGCGTCCGGATCGGCCGCCGCGTCTTCGACGACGGGTGCGCGATCCCGGAACGGTCCCTGGTGAGCATCGGCGACGACTGCGTGCTCAACCTGCACACCGTCGTGCAAGGACATTCGCTCGAGGACGGCACCTTCAAATCCGACCACATCGCCATCGGCGCGGGATGCACGCTCGGCGTCGGCGCCTTCGTCCACTATGGAGTGACGATGGCGGAAGGAGCGATCGCCGAGGCCGACGCGTTCCTGATGAAGGGCACCGTCGTCCCGGCGCGAACCCGCTGGCACGCCAACCCGGCGGTCGAACTCGACACGGCAAGGAGGCTGCCATGACCCCGACCCCGACGGCGAGGCCGGCCCTTGCCCCTCGCGTCGAGGGCGCACTGCCGGGGCCGCGCTCGGCGGAGTACCTCGAACACCAGCGCCAGTGGGAGTCCAGTGCGCGGGCCTACCCGCGCCACCTCCCGATAGCGATCGCGGGCGCGGCGGGAAGCTACCTGTGGGACGTGGACGGGAACGTCTTCCTCGACTTCCTGGCGGGCGCGGGTGTGCTCTCCCTCGGCCACAACCATCCCGAACTGGTCCGGGCGGCCACCGAACAACTCCACGTGCTCACGCATGGCCTGGACTTCCCGACGCCGTCGAAACGCGAATTCGTCGACGCTCAGCTGTCCATGCTGCCTCCCGGCCTGCGTTCGCGGACGCGGATGCACTTCTGCGGTCCCGGCGGGGCCAACGCGGTGGACGCGGCGATCAAACTCTGCAAGACCGCGACCGGCCGTGGTGACCTGGTGTCCTTCCAGGGCGGGTTCCACGGCTCGAGCCACGCCGCGATGGCGTTGACCGGTCTCGTCGCCCAGAAACGGCCGATCGCCAACGGTGTGCCCGGCGTGCACTTCTTCCCGTACTCCTACTGCGCTCGGTGCCCGGTGGGGCTTTCGCCGGACACCTGCGAGACCAACTGCGTGGGCCTGCTGGAACGATCGCTGCGAGACCCCAACGGCGGCATCCCCCTTCCCGCCGCGGTGATCCTGGAAATGGTGCAAGGCGAAGGCGGGATCATCCCGGCGGACCGCGATTTCGTGCGGCGCGTCCGCGAGCTGACCGCGGAACTGGACATCCCGCTCGTCGTCGACGAGGTGCAGACGGGGTGCGGCCGCACCGGAACCTGGTTCGCGTTCGAGCACTACGACATCGAGCCCGACGTGATCATCGCTTCGAAGGCCTTGAGCGGGATGGGGCTTCCGGTGGCGATGATCTTCTACGACCGGCGGCTCGACGGCTGGGCGCCCGGTGCGCACAGCGGCACGTTCCGGGGGAACCAGGCCGCGTTCGCCGCCGGTGCGGCGGCGGTCCAGGTCGTCCGGCGGGACGACGTGCTGGGCAACGTCCGGCAGCGCGGGAGGCAGCTCGCGAGACGACTCGACGTCCTGCACGATCACGTCTGGGTCCATGAGGTTCGTGGACTTGGCCTGATGTGGGGGATCGAGCTGGCGGATCCGCGCGATGGCCGCCCGGCGGGCGGATACGCCCGGGCCGTGCAGGCTCACGCGCTGCGGCATGGCCTGATCGTCGAACTCGGCGGCCGCGACGACAGCGTGATCCGCCTCATGCCACCGCTCACCGTGACCGCCGAGGAGATCGAGCTCGCGTGCGGGATCCTGCTCGACGCGATCGAGCACTGCGGCCCGGCACAGTAGCGCTGGTTGGTATTATTATACCGCTCCCTGCTAGGGTGCCGGTATAATAATACCAACCAGTGACACGAGGATCCGATGATCGAACTGAAGACGCCCGCCGAGATCGAGCGCATGCACGTGACCGGGCGTTTCGTCGCCGAAGTGCTCACCGAGGTCGGCGACCTCGCGGACGTGGGCGTCAACCTGATGGACCTCGAACACCATGCACGGGGCATGATCGAACGTCGCGGCGCGGAGTCGTGCTACTGGGACTATGCGCCGTCCTTCGGCAAGGGCCCGTTCCGCAACGTGATCTGCCTGGCGGTCAATGACGCCGTCCTGCACGGCCTGCCTCACGACTACACGCTGCGCGACGGAGACGTGCTCACCGCGGACCTCGCGGTGAAGATCGACGGCTGGGCGGCCGACTCGGCACGCACGGTCATCGTCGGGACGCCCGCCGAGGAGGACCTGCGGATCGTCCGCGCCACCGAGGAGGCGCTGGAGGCCGCGATCGAGGCCGCGCGTCCGGGCAACCGCCTCGGTGACATCTCCGCGGCCATCTGGGCGGTGGCCCGTGCTCACGGCTATCCGGTGAACACCGAGTTCGGCGGCCACGGCATCGGCCGCACCATGCACGAGGAACTCCACATTCCCAACAAGGGCAAGGCGGGCCGCGGCCTGAAGCTCCAGCCTGGACTCACCGTCGCGCTCGAACCCTGGTTCGCCCGTACGACCGACCGGATCGTCTTCGACGACGACGGCTGGACCATCCGCTCGGCCGACGGCTCGCGCGCGGCCCATTCCGAGCACACGGTGGCCATTACCGAAGGCGCTCCGCTGGTGCTCACCAGGCGCGAGCACGAGGTGGCCGCCGATCGTATGTCCGCAAAGGGTTCCTGAGCCCGTATGCGCACCGGTCGCTCGTGGTGAGGTTCGACCGAAAACTCCGAATACGTCCCGTCACCGCCGACAGGACCGTTAGAGTGAACGGTCGCTGTAGTCATCACCCTTGAGGAGTAGCGGTTCATGATCGCCGAGAGCGCGAACCAGCAGAGCGTGACCTTCCCGCAGGAAGCCACGCCGATCTTCGACCTGGTCGCGAAGATGGTGGCGCGGACGAAGACCGAGGACGAGCACGACTTCGACCGCGAGGCCGGTCTCGCGACCCCGGTGTAGCTTCCCGCCGAGAGTCATTCGGGCGGCGTGCCCGCGTGGGCACGGAGTGCCGCGGCCGTGTGACGGGCGTGGGCCAGACCGTCGAGGATCCATTGTGGGGGCCGGCGGTCGTTGGTCGCGATCCGCTCGTAGGCCGCGACCAGCCGTTCCGCGATCTTCAGCCGGGCGTCCGCGGCCGCCGGTTCACGCACCGCTTCGCCGTCGCCCTGTTCGGCCGGGATGGTGACCAACGCGAGGTGTCCGGTCGGCGAACGGGTCGGCCCCGTCGTGGACTCGGCGTCGGGTCGCCGGTCCGGGGGCGGCAGGCGGCGCAAACGGAAGGCCGTCTGCTCGGTGTGCTCCGGCATGCCCTCGTGGCGCGCGTCCTGCGACGGGAAGGGATCCGCCCGGAATCGCGCGACCGAGGGCCAGTACCTGGCCTGGACGGAGCGCGGTGTCGCTCCGTCGAGTCCGCACGCGATCTCCTGCCACGTCTTCCCGTCGAGCCGCGCGGCCACCACCGCCGCTTCGAGGATCTGCTGCGCCATCCCGATCAGGCCGCAACGATCCCGCGTCGAGCACGCGTCCTGTTCCTCTGTGGCGTCCACTCGGGCGGCGTTCGCGGCGAGATCGGCCAATTCCGCCGCGTGGGCGGCGAGGACCAGGTGAGCCCGGGTGGCGGCGGTGGGGAGGGAGTGGTGTGTGGTCACCGTCCACTCCTCGTGGCGGGCCGGAGGATCGACAAGAGGCTCGCGGAATCCCGCATGCCGTGACTCACAGGTGTTCGCACCTTTCTCTGATATGCAGACTTGCATAAATATGCAATTCGCGGGCGTGTGCCGCTGAATCAACGGGATTTTGTGCCCTGATCGAGTGTGGTCGCGCCCGATCAGGGCGAGGTGAGCTTCGGAGGTTCCGCGAATCGGGCACGATCAGGCTCGTGTGGACGGCTGGACCTGCGGGGAAGGGATGCCGATGAACAGCCCCCTGTATCAGGCGACGGCGGAGTTCTTCAAGACGCTGGGGCATCCCGTCCGGATCCGTGTGCTCGAACTGCTCAGCGAACGGGAACACCATGTCTCGGAGCTGCTCGCCGACCTCGGTATCGAGCCCGCCAACCTGTCTCAGCAGCTCGCCGTCCTGCGTCGTGCCAATCTGGTGGTGCCGCGCAAGGAGGGCACGACCGTCTCCTATTCGCTGACCAGTCCGTCGGTCGCCGAACTGCTCGCCGTCGCTCGCGGGATCCTGACCGGGCTCATCACCGGCCAGCTGGGTTTGCTCGACGATCTGCAGAATTCCGCCGGTGTTTCCGGTGACGCGCATTCATCGGAAACAGAGTGAAAGTCGACAACGGGCCTTTTCCCTCGGCCATCGCGTCCGTGATCGTCATTTGTTTTCCTTGCCGTCATCCGTACGCGGCTCGCTCGATTCGGAATCGTTCTCGCGGGGGAGTGTGTCATTTCCGGCGGCCGCCTTCCTTGTCTCCTCGACCAGAGAGTCGAAGATGGGGGTTCCGCACTGCTCCACATGGTCCTCCGTCGCGCCGGGCTTCGTGCCCGGTCATCTTGCCTCGGGACGGCTTCTTCGATCCAGTTCCGCCGGGCAAAGCACTCGATAGAGCTCACCCTCCGGGGTGAGCCATTCGCCGAGCGGAAAGACGAGTCCAGGACCGGGCTAATTCCGTGCTCGCACTGAGACCCGCCGGTTCGCGGAATTAACGATTCCACTTTCCCGTCAGCTGGGGGAAAAGGATTTCCCTGCCGAGAATTCGACCCGGTAGCGTGTCGGCGTCGTGCCCAGCGCGGTGGCGAAGTGCTCGCGAAGACGGGCAGCCGTGCCGAACCCCGACTGTGCGGCGACCGCGTCGATGCCGAGCGCGGTCGTCTCGAGAAGGTGGCGTGCCCGCGCGAGGCGTTGTGCGACAAGCCAGCTGTGGACGGTGGTCCCGGTGCGGGCGCGGAACGAGCGGGTGAAGGTGCTTCGGCTCATATGTGCCCGGGCGGCGAGGTCGTCGATGCCGTGCGGCACGTCCGGATGGGACCGCGCCCAGCTCATCACGGTGGTGAGCGGGTCTTCGTCCTCCGCCGGTACGGGAAGTTCGATGAACTGGGCCTGGCCGCCGGGACGGTGCGGCGCGGCGACGATCCGGCGCGCAACGCGGTTGGCGACGACCTGCCCGGCCGTGCGGGCGAGCAGGTGAAGACAGGTGTCGATCCCGGCGGTCGCGCCCGCGCCGGTCACGATGTCGCCTTCGTCGACGTACAGCTCCTCGGGGCGCAGCTGCACCGAAGGGAAGCGCTTCCGGAACGTTTCGACCCATTTCCAGTGGGTGGTCGCGGCGCGCCCGTCGAGGATGCCGGCGTCCGCGAGGGCGAAGACCCCGAGGCAGAGTCCGACGACGAGTGCTCCGCGTTCGTGCGCGGCTCGCAGTGCGGCGACAACGGGCGCGGGCGTCGGGGACTCCGGGTCGGACCACCACGGCACGACGACGATGTCGGCCTCGGCGAGCGCGCCGAGCCCGGCGGGAACGTCGATCGAATAGCCGGCACTCGTGGGGAGGCTGCCCGGGACGACGGCGGCGACCGTGATCGGCCACGGTTCCATGTCACCTGCCGGGGATTCGGGGCCCCACACCAGTGACGGCACGGCGAGATGGAACGGGCTGATCCCCTCGAACGCCAGGACGGCCACACTCGGAGCGCTCATCGATCCCTTTCCGCGGATGTCGGCCGATGTCGACCACAGCTGACCCGAAACCATATCTCACTATCGGATCGGGTCAACGATCATGGTGACCGTACCGACCGGAAAGCGAAGGAACACACGATGACCAGCACCACCCTCCGCGAAATCAATACCTTGCCGACGACCCCCGCGACGCTCTCGGACGCGACCGTGATCCTCGTCGACTACCAGAACACCTACACGCGCGACGTGATGGAACTCGACGGCTGGGAAGCGGCGCTGGACGAGGCGGCCACACTCCTGGCGCGCGCTCGTGCCGAGGGGGCGACGGTCATCCACGTCATGCACGACGGCGGCGAGGGCAGCCCGTACGACCTCGGCCAGGACATCGGCCGGATCCACGAGCGTGTCGCCCCCGGCCCGGGCGAGGAGGTCGTGGTGAAGACCGCGCCGAACTCGTTCGTCGGGACCAGGCTGGGTGAGCTGGTCGATGCCGCCGGGCACCAGAACGTCGTCGTGGCTGGGTTCATGACCCATATGTGCGTCACGTTCACCGCGGAGGGCGCGTTCCTGCGCGGGAACGCCCCGACCGTCGTGGCCGGGGCCTGCGCGACCCGCGCGCTTCCCTCTGTCGCCGGTCCAGTGACCGCCGCGGACCAGCACCGCGCGGCGCTCGCCACGATCGGTGACCTCTACGCCGTCGTCGTCGGTTCCTCGGCCGAACTCGGCTAGGACCGGGCGTGCCTTCGAGGTGCGCACTGCGGGCATCGGTCCGGTCTCGTGAGTGGCAAGGACGGTTCTCATAAGGGGCTAGGGCAAAGGTGTCGCGTCGGTGCGGGCGGGGGGTCGTGAGTGATAAGTGTCGTTCTAACGCTCCTTACCACTCACGACCTTGCGCCGAACTGTCCATATGGGCATCAAACGGACATTCGGCGACCAAGAATTGTCCTATGTAGATGCTCGGGATGCAGCGGGCCCGTCAGTCCCGCACGTCGCCACGAAGGCCTCCTTGCGCGTGGTCCCGCCCACGACACCCTTGCCCACCCCTGAATAACCGTCTCTACCACTCACGAGGAACCCGCCCGAGTGACGCGAAAGCCACTTTCGCGACGTCTGGTGTCCCGAAAGTGGCTTTCGCGTCACTCGGGTGGCCGACCGGCGGCCGGTCGGACGGGCGACACGCGAGATCAGCGCGTGCGCCGAGGTCCTTGGTGAGCCCGCTCCCACCGCTGCCACGATCAGGCCATATTCGCCTTACCTCTCACCTGGACCTGCGATGTGGGGCTCGCGCGTGGATCATGGGGTATTCCGCCGCCGAAGCATCGAAGGGGTCGTGATGGCCAAGCCCAACGTCGCCGAGCAGTTCGTCCAAGTCCTGGTGCAGGCCGGGGTGGAACGGATCTACGGCGTGGTCGGGGACAGCCTGAACCCCGTCGTCGACGCGATCCGCCGCACCCCGGGGATCGAATGGGTCCATGTCCGAAACGAGGAGGCAGGTGCCTTCGCCGCGGCCGCCGAGGCCCAGCTGACCGGGCGGCTCGCGGTATGCGCGGGTAGCTGCGGTCCCGGCAACACCCATCTGGTGCAAGGGCTCTACGACGCGCACCGCACCGGCGCCCCGGTGCTCGCGCTCGCTTCGCACATCCCGTCCGGCCAGATCGGGACCGGGTTCTTCCAGGAGACCCATCCCGAACGGCTGTTCGTCGACTGCAGTGGATACTGCGAACAGATCAGCGGGCCCGCTCAGATGCCGAGGGTGCTGCGGATCGCCATGCAGCACGCGGTGTCCCGCGGCGAGGTTTCGGTACTGGTGCTGCCCGGTGACGTCGCGCATCTCGATGCCACCGCCCCCACCGGATTCGGAGCGCCGATCACCGAGCACGGGACGATCGTGCCACCCGAGGCCCAGGTGACACGGCTCGCCGAATTGATCAACGATGCCGAGACCGTCACCTTGTTCGCGGGCGCCGGGGTGCGCGGCGCGCACGCGGAGGTGATGGAGCTGGCCGGGACCGTGCAGGCACCGGTCGGCCACAGCCTGCGCGGCAAGGAATGGATCCAGTACGACAATCCCTACGACGTCGGGATGAGCGGGCTGCTCGGCTACGGCGCCTGCTACCGGGCCATGCACGACGCGGATCTGCTGGTCTTGCTGGGCACCGATTTCCCTTACGACTCCTTCCTGCCTCAGGCACGGACCGTGCAGGTCGACCATGACGCGACCCGCCTTGGCCGACGCACCCCGCTCGAACTGGCGGTGCACGGCGACGTCCGGGAGACCCTGCGGGCCGTGCAGCCGCTCCTGCGCCGCAAGGCCGACCGCACGTTCCTGGACCGCATGCTGCGTGATCACTGCAAAACGCTGGAACAGGTCGTCGACGCCTACACCCGCAACGTCGAGCGGCACGTGCCCATCCATCCGGAGTTCGCCGCGGATCTCCTCGACGAGCTCGCCGCGGACGACGCGATCTTCACCGTCGACACCGGCATGTGCAACGTGTGGGCGGCCAGGTATCTCACCCCCAACGGGCGCCGCCGGGTCATCGGGTCGTTCTTGCACGGCACGATGGCCAACGCCCTGCCGCACGCCATCGGCGCGCAGTTCGCCTATCCGGGACGGCAGGTCGTGTCGATGTCCGGCGACGGAGGGCTGGGCATGCTGCTGGGTGAACTGCTCACCGTCGCCTTGCACGACCTCCCGGTCAAGATCGTGACGTTCAACAACTCCTCGCTGGGCATGGTGAAGCTGGAGATGCTGGTGGACGGGCTGCCCGATTATCAGACCGACCACCGCCCGGTCGATTTCGCCGCCATCGCCAGTGGTGCGGGTCTGCGCGCCGAGCGGGTGACCGATCCGACCCGGCTGCGCGCGGCCCTCAAGGAAGCGCTGAGCCACGACGGCCCGGCGCTGGTGGACGTCGTGACCGACCCGAACGCGCTGTCCGTCCCGCCGCACATCACCGCCGGTCAGCTCGGTGGGTTCGCCTTGGCCGCGGGCAAGGTCGTCCTCGAAGGCGGGGTCGGCCGGATGATCGACCTCGCCCGGGCCAACCTCCGCAACATCCCTCGGCCGTGAGACCGCTCGCTCAGCGCAGCGGGCGGAACGTGGCACGCAGGTCTTCGATCCACGCTTCCGGATGCTCCCACGGCCCGAAATGGCCGCCCTTTTCGTGGACGTTCACCTGCCGCACGTCGGCGTACACGGGACCGGCCGCTTCCTTGAACGCGGCGATACGACGTTCGCGGTCGTGGGCTCCCGGCGGTGCGGCGTCGCCGAGGTGGAAGGTGAACCCGGTCGGCGCCTCGACGGCCGGGGTCCGGTCGTGCGACGGCCGCCACGGATGGCGGTTGACGTTCTTGTAGGCGCGGATCGACGAGCCGATGGCCTGGTTGACCCAGTAGATCGTCGCGTTGGTGAGGATGTGGTCCAGCGGATAGGAATCTTCGAAGACCCCGTTCTGGTCGCTCCACTTCTTCCACCGCTTGAGGATCCACGCGAGCATCCCGATCGGGGAATCGTTCAGGCCGTGCGTGATCGTCTGCGCGTCGAGCATGTGCGTCGCGACATGGGAAGCGTAGGTGTCGGCGAAGTTGACCATGTCGGCGCGCGGGCCCACGGGGAGGTCGTCGATCGGTGCGCCGCCGGTGAGATCCCAGTGGCGCGCGCCCTGGAAGATCGTCAGCGGCATCTCGTTGCCGAGGTGGAGACCGTGGAGCGAGCCGGCGTACTTGTGGCCGAGTTGCGCCCCGACCAGCGCTCCGTAATCGGCCGCGCCGACCCCGAATCGCCGATGGCCGAGCACATCGGTCATCAGCGTGTGGAACCGGTCGGCCATGCTGACGAAGTTCTCCTTGCCGTTCGTCAGCGGAGTCGAGAACGCGAAGCCGGGCAGCGAAGGGACGATGACGTCGAAGGCGTCCGCGGGGTCACCGCCGTACGCGGCCGGGTCGGCGAGCGGTCGGATGACCTTGCTCCAGTCCCAGAAGGTCCACGGCCAGCCGTGCATGAGCAGCAACGGAATCGGCGCGGGGCCCTTCCCCGGCTCGCGGAGGAAGTGCACCGGGGTGCCGTCGACCTCGACGCGATGGTGCGAGTACTCGTTCAACCGGGCTTCGACGGCTCGCCAGTCGAAACCGTCGGCCCAGTACTCCACGATCGGCTTGAGATAGGCGGTACTCAATCCGAAAGCCTCGTCTTCGTTGTCCAGGTCGGGTGCGAACCTGGTTGCTTTCAGCCGCCTCCGGAGATCGTCGAGGACGTCCTGTTCGACGTCGATCACGAACGGTTCGAGAGTCATGGTCGGTTCTCCTTGTCCGGGTGGGTCCAGTCCAGGCGGAGCCTGGTGATACGAAGTTCGGCGATGAGCCAGTGGCCGTCCGACCGGGTGAAGCGCACCCGGTAATGGCCGTAACCGTGCATTTCGCCGTCGTGCGGTGTGGCGACGATGTCCTCCATGGCCCAGACACCGGCCGCCGAATCCTGCGACTCGATGTCGATCTCGCTGGAGAACAGGTGATGTACCAGCACGGAATCGGCTTGGTTGCGGGCTTTGAGCCGGTCGGCGATCTCGTCGCGGCCGGTCATTCGCGCTTGGGTCGATCCGTCCACTGTGGAGGCGATGAACGGAGCGTCGGGCGTGAACAGGGCGGCGAGGTCGTCCCATCGATGATGGTCGGCGCTGTAGACGTAGCGAGCCATCACGCGTCGCACGTCCTCCACCGCCACCAGCCGGGTGAGGTCGTCCATCGGCTTTCCTTCGTTCGGTGAGGTTGACCCGGCCGAGAATGCCGACGAAAAAATGTACCGGCAAGTACAGTCTTGCCAGGCGGGTTCTGTACTTGCTGGTACATTTTCGTGGACCTACGTTGGCCTCATGCACGCGATTCACATCAGCGAGTACGGCGGCCCGGAGGTCATGACCTGGACCGAGTTCCCGGACCCGGTGCCGCGCGCCGGCGAGGTCGGCGTGCTGCTGAGGGTGGCCGGGGTGAACTTCATGGACACCGGCGCCCGCAAGATGCCGCTGCCCACCTGGTCGGTGCCCACCGTGCTGGGTGTCGAAGGAATGGGCGTCGTCGCGGCGCTGGGGCCGGGCGTCGAAGACTTCGCCGTCGGCGATCGGGTCGCTTGGCGTTACCACAAGGGCAGCTACGCCGAACGGCTCGCCATCCCGGCGGCGTCGCTGGTGCGGGTGCCCGATGACATCGACGACGAGATCGCGGCCGCCGTCCTGATGCAGGGTTTGACCGCGAACCATTTCACGACGGAGACGTACGCGATCAAGCCGGGGGACACGGCCGTGGTGCACTCGGCCGCGGGTGGGGTCGGGACCATCCTGACCCAGCTGATCAAGGCTCGCGGCGGCGCCGTGATCGGGCTGGTTTCGCGTGAGGAGAAGATCCCGGTGGCGAAGAAGGCCGGCGCGGACCATGTGCTGGTGTCCGCCGGGAGCGGCTTCGAACGACAGGTCCGGGAGCTGACCGGCGGCGAGGGTGCACAGGTCGTGTACGACGGTGGCGGCTCGGCGACGTTCCACTCGTCCCAGCTGTCGCTGCGCCGTCATGGCGTGCACGCCTACTACGGCGTGGTGAACGGGAATCCCGTGTTCCGTCCCGCGGACCTGCCGAACAGCATCCTGCTGTCCTATCCGTCCGTCGTCGACCACGTTCCCACCCGTGAAGCGCTGGTGCGGCGAACGGACGAGCTGTTCGAGTTCATCCGAAAGGGGCAGGTGGCTCCGTTTATCGGCGGCCGCTACGCCCTCGCCGACGCGGCGCGTGCCCACCGGGACATCGAGTCCCGTCGCACCTCGGGAAAGCTGCTGCTGATGCCGTGACCGCGGCGCGGACCGGACGCGGCACAATGGACCGCCGAGTACATTCCGGGAGGCTTTCGTGCTCACGAAGAAGGGCGCCGCGACGCGGCAGCGGATCATCGAAGCCGCGGCGGACGAGATCCGTGACCACGGCGCCGGGGCCGCGACCCTGGACGACATCTGCCGCCGTAGCGGAACGGGCAAGAGTCAGCTGTTCCACTACTTCCCGGAGGGCAAGGAACAGTTGCTCCTCGCCGTGGCCGAATGGGAGGCCGGGCAGGTGATCGAGGATCAGCAGCCCTACCTCGGGCGGTTGACCACGTGGGAGGCGTGGGAGAAGTGGCGTGACGTGGTGGTCCGGCGCTACCGGCGGCAGGGGGTGCACTGCCCGCTCGGGGTGCTGATCACCGAGATCGGCAGGCACACCCCGGCCGCTCAAGCGGTCACGAGGCAACTGCTGGAGCAATGGCAACGTCAGGTCCAGGCCGGCATCGAGGACATGCGGGAAAGCGGGGACATCGGCCGTGACGTCGACCCGGTCCGCGCCTCGGCCGCGTTGATCGCCGCGATCCAGGGCGGGGTGACGATCCTGATGTCCACCGGATCCGCGGACCACCTCGAAGCGGCACTCGACCTGTACCTGGACTATCTGCGCGGCGGCGTGCCGGTGCCCGGCTGACTCCGTCCACTGTGGATGGTCAGGCCCGGCCGGTACCCATCCCGTGCCACAGCAGGTCGAGCAGGTTCGCGACGTCGCGCCGCCATTCGCCTTTCGGATCGAGATAAAGCAGTCCGCCCAGTCCACGCAGGACGGTCTCCGGCGCCAGGCCCGCGCGGACGGTGCCCGCGTCGATGTTGGCTCGCAGGAGGGTGGCGACCGCGCCGACCATGTCCTGGTAGGCCCCCGCGGGCAGCTCGCCGCGGGCGGAGGTCGCGACGCGCAGAGCGTCGGCCAGACCGCGTTTGGTCATCATGTAGTGCGCCAGGTGGTCGGTCGTCCACACGCGGAACGCCTGCTCCGGCGGGTACTTCTCGAGCAGGCTCGGCACGATCTCGACGAGCTGGCGCACCTCGCGCCGGTACACCGCCAGGATGAGGGCTTCCGGCGTGGGGAAGTGCCGGTACACCGTGCCGACGCCGACCTCGGCCTCCTTCGCTATGGCGTTGAAGGAGACCTCGCCGGAACAGGCCAGCGACTTCGCCGCGGTGGCGAGGATGCGCTCGTGGTTGCGGCGGGTGTCCGCACGCCGGGGATTGACCGATCCCGTCGTCATGGTCCCTCCTGTCCGCCGACCCGTTCTCCGGAGAATGTAGCCGAGCAATCCGTCGGACCTGGAGCGACTCCAGGGCGAGTATCGACCTTGCCGAGCGGATTGTATTCCGCTAACTTGAAAATCGAAGCGGATGAATATCCGTTTCGCCTCGCGAACAGACTCCCCACCACCTCAACCTACGCCGTCGGGCCCCGGCCCGGACGATCTGCGGAAAGAGATCCAGTGGACATCTCACTCGAAGTCAATGGCAGGACGGAACATCTCGGTGTCGATCCCGGGGTGACCCTGCTGGACGCGCTGCGGGAGCGGCTCGCCGTCACAGGCCCGAAGAAGGGCTGTGACAGAGGGCAGTGCGGCGCCTGCACGGTGCACGTCGGCGGACGGCCGGTGCTCTCCTGCTTGACCCTGGCGGCCACCGTGAAGCAGCCGGTGACCACGGTCGAAGCACTGTCCACTGAGGACGGTTTGCATCCGGTTCAGCAGGCGTTCGTCGATCAGGACGCCCTGCAGTGCGGATTCTGCACGTCCGGGCAGATCATGTCGGCCGTGGCCGCCATCGAGCAAGGCGTCGAGGACGTCCGCGAGTTCATGTCCGGCAATCTGTGCCGATGCGCGGCGTATCCGAACATCGTCGCCGCGGTCGAGCAGGCGAGGAGGGTCGATGCGTCCCTTTGAGCTGCTCGCCCCCGAGACCGTCGAAGACGCGGTCGGCTCGTCCGGCACGTTCCTGGCGGGCGGGACCACACTCGTCGACCTGATGAAACTCAATGTCCTGACACCGCAGCGGGTTCTGGACATCAACGCGGTACCGCTGCGCGGCATCGACACCACCGACGGGCTCCGTTTCGGCGCGCTGGAGCGGATGGCGGACATCGCCGGGCATCCCGGGGTGTACCCGGCGATCTCCCGTGCGCTGCTGCTCAGCGCCTCCCAGCAGATCCGGAACATGGCGAGCATCGGCGGCAACCTCCTGCAGCGCACGCGCTGCTCGTACTTCCGCGACGTCGCCGTGCCGTGCAATCGGCGAGCCCCCGGCAGCGGCTGCCCGGCGATCTCGGGTGCCAACCGGATGCACGCGGTGCTGGGCACGAGCGATTCGTGCGTGGCGACCCACGCCAGCGACGTCGCCGTCGCCTTGGTCGCCCTCGACGCGCGGCTCCGCCTGGTCAGCGAGACCGGAAGCCGCACCGTCGAGCTGGGCTCTTTTTATCGCCTGCCCGGCGACACTCCCGAGGTCGAGAACGATCTGCGGTCCGGCGAACTGATCGCCGAGGTCGTGGTCCCGCGGCTGGACTGGGCGTCGAACTCCACCTACGTCAAGGTGCGGGACAGGCAGTCCTACGAGTTCGCGTTGTGCTCCGCGGCGGTAGCGCTGCGAGTGGAAGGCTCGCGCGTCGTCGACGCCCGCGTCGCGGCCGGCGGCGTCGCCACCGTGCCGTGGCGGCTGCCCGCGGTCGAGGAGGCCTTGCGGGGTGCGCCCGCGACGGTCGCCGCCTTCGAAGACGCCGCGGCGCTCGCCGGCGAGGGAGCGCGCCCGCTGGCCGCGAACGGATTCAAGCCGTCGTTGCTGCGGCGGACCATCGTCCGCGCGCTGCTCGAACTGACCGAGGGGAGCCGCTCATGAGCAGCAGGGTGGACGGGCCGCTGAAGGTCACCGGCCGGGCCGAGTACGGGGCGGACCACACCTTCCCCGGACTGGTCCACGGTTACGTCGTGCTCAGCACGATCGCCCACGGCGAAATCGACACCATGGACGTCACGGCGGCGAAGGGCGCGCCCGGCGTGATCGGCGTGTACACGCCCTTCGATCCGCTGGAGCTGCGCACTCCGACCACGCCGTTCATGGGTGAGACCTGGGTTCCTTTGCAGGACAAGGAAGTCACGTACTACGGCCAGCCGATCGGATTCGTGGTCGCCGAGACCTACGAGCAGGCGCGCGACGCGGCGATGCTGGTGGAGGTCTCCTACCTGACCCGGCCCGCGCGGACTTCGCTCCAGGAGGGCCTCGCGTCGGCCGAGGACGCACCGGAATCGCGGGGCGTGCCGTCTGCCCTCGCCGTCCTCGCTGAGGGCGTCGAGTCCATCGAGGACGCGCTCGCCGAGAGCCCGGTGGTCGTCGAGGCCACGTACACCACCGCGCCTCAGCACCACGCCGCGATGGAACCGCATTCCGCGGTCGCGGTGTGGGGCCCCGAGGGCTTGACGGTCCACAGCGGCAACCAGGGTTCGAACCTCCAGGCAGCGGAACTGGCGATGGCGCTGGGCGCGGAGCCGTCCGAGGTGCACGCGGTGAATCCCTTCGTCGGAGGTGCGTTCGGGGGCAAGGGCCGCACGTCCACCCCGGCGTTCCTCGCCGCGGCGGCGGCCAGGGTGCTGGGCAGGCCGGTGAAAGCCGTGCTCAGCCGGGAGCAGGTCTTCACCGCGACCGCCGGCCGCGCCGCGACGGTGCAGAAGATCGCCCTCGGCGCGGAGCACGACGGCACGCTGAACGCGCTGCGGCACGATTCGTGGTGCAGCACGCCCATGGACCGGTCGTTCGTCGAGCCGACGTCACACGGCACGTCGCGCGAGTGGTACGCCACGCGGAACCTGGCCATCAGCCAGAAGATGGTGCCGCTCAACATCCCGCCGACCACCTTCATGCGGGCGCCGGGCGAAGCACCGGGATCCTTCGCGCTGGAGAGCGCGATCGACGAACTCGCCGTCACGCTGGGTATGGACCCGATCGAGCTACGGCAGCGGAACAATTCCACCGCTCCGCCGGGCAAGGATCTGCAGTGGTCGAGCAAACACCTCGACGAATGCTTCCGCATCGGCGCGGCGCGGTTCGGCTGGGCGGAGCGCGCACCCCAAGGGCGCACTGACGGCGACTGGCTCGTCGGCATGGGCACGGCCACCGCGATGTTCCCCGCACTGCGGTTCCCGGCCACGGTCGGGATCACCCTGCTGCCCGACGACACGGCCGTCGTCGCGACCAGCGGGGCGGATCCTGGGACGGGTCTGCTGACCGTGCTTTCCCTGGTGGGCGGAGAGTCGCTGGACATCCCGTCGGATCGGGTGCTGCCGCGGCTCGGCGACTCGGCGCTGCCGCCGGGAGGGATGTCCGGTGGGTCCACGGCGACCGCGAGCACGGGCACGGCCATCATGGTCGCCGCGGCCAGTGCGATCGATGAGCTGCTCGCACTGGCGTCGGCGCCGGGCGCGCCGTTCGACGGCATGGACGTCTCCTATGCGGACGGCCGGGTGCTGGCGGGAGACCGGACGATGTCCTTCGGGGAACTGTTGCGGGCATTGGACCGCCCGTCGTTGTCCGTGACCGGCTCCTCGGCGCCCGGCGAGGAACTGACGAAACATTCGTTCAGCTCGTTCGGTGCGCAGTTCTGCGAAGTCCGCGTGCACAAGTGGACCCGCGAGATCCGGGTGTCCCGCATGCTCGGGGTGTTCGACGCGGGCCGGATCATCAACCCGGTGGCGGCGCGCAGCCAGATCCTCGGAGGCATGATCTGGGGTGTTTCGGCCGCCCTGCACGAGGGGTTGGAGGTCGAGGAGAACGGGCGGCTCGCCAACGGTGACCTCGCGAGCTACCTGATCCCGGTGAACGCGGACGTCCCCGAGGTCGACGTCCACTTCGTCGAGTACCCGGACACCCTGCACAACTCTGTCGGTGCGAAGGGGCTGGGCGAGATCGGCATCGTCGGGATGGCGGCGGCCGTCGCGAACGCCGTGCACAACGCCACCGGTATCCGGGTCCGGCACATCCCCATCCTGATCGAGGACCTCCTCGACGAGTCCTAGGGGATCGTGGGGATTCGGGACACTTGCCCCGAATCCCCACGGTCGCCTCCGCCGTACGGCATCATGTCCGCTGACGGCGGTTCGTTCCTACGGAATCGGGAATCAGCGTGAGCGGCTTCGGCAAGTGGAATCTCGGCATCGGCGCCGTCCTGATGAGTGCGGCCGTGCTGTGCTCCGTGCTCGACCTGATCCCCGCCGCGGTGATCACCGGCATCCTGGGCCTGCTCGGGCTGGGCATCGCGGGGTACGACCTGATCGACGGCTGGGCGGAACGCGCCGACCTGCGCCGCCGAGAGGCGCGCGTTCTCCGCGAACGTGAAGAGCGCCAGGGCCGCTGAGCCCCGTCACATCGGGCATGTCCGCGGTATCTGGGCGACCGCGCCGTAGCCGTCCGGGGAGGACACCTCCACCGGAATCGACGGCGGCCGGTCGAACGTCCGGATCCAGACCGAGTCGATCCACTCGGCGACCGTGTCGACGAGGACGTCCGCCGAGATCCCGTGCGGGAGTGGCGGTACGTCGGGTTCCCAGCCTGTTTCATGGTGGACGACGCCGAACAAGTGGCGGTGGTCGTCGATCGGCTTGTTGAGGACGTAGGAATCCGGGCCCTCGAAGCGGGCCCAGACGTCGAAGGTGCCCTCGCCGTCCTGGTCGGGGAAGACCTCGATCTGCAGGCTCTCGACGTTTTCACCGATCGCCTCGACGATCGCCCTCAACCGCGTGGCGACGTCTTCGGAATGCGCGCCGAGGACGTCGCGAAGTCGGCGGCGATACTCATCTTGGTCCACACAGGACAATCTAGCGGGATCGGTCAATGCGCCGTTTCCCGATGCCGCCCGTAAGGCTTGGCGTCGAGAAGCGTGACGCGCACCGCCCCGCCGCTGGGCACGCCGTACTCCCGCGTGTCGCCCGGTCGCGCCCCGTTAAGCGCGCGGCCGAGCGGGGATTCGGGGGAGTAGACCTCGAGTGCGCCGTGGCCTGCCTCATCCCGCGTGCCGAGCAGGAAGGTCTCGGTGTCGCCGTCGTCGTACCGGACGGTGAGCACCATGCCGGGCTCGGCGATCCCGTCGTCGGGCGGATCCTGTCCGACGACGGCGCCGCGCAGCATGTTCTCGATCTGGCGGATCCGGGCCTGCCGGTGGATGTTGTGCGCGATTTCGTCGTCGCCGTACCGGTCGGCGGTGCCGGGGCGCCGCAACGTCGCGAGTTCCCGCACCAGCCGCGTGTGCGCTTCCTTGGTCAGCCAAGGGCCTGACATGGTGATGATCGCCTTTCGGTGGATACGTCCGCGGGGGCCGGGCGCGGAAAGGACCCGACCCCCACAGACCTTCGGGGAGTCCCGCGTCGGTCAGCGGGACTCGGGTTCGTGGGACCGCCGCCGGAAGACGCCCGCGTCGGTGGCGAACCCGATCGCGGCCTTCAGGAGAAGGTCCTTCTCGGTGCGCAGCAGGGCGTTCTCGGCGCGGAGACGGTCCACTTCGGACTGCTCGTCGAATGAGGTTTCGTCGTCCGGAGTCATCGGCGCAGGGGGTCGAACGGGCGCAGGGCTTCCGGTTGCTTGCCGGTGGTGATGTGTTCGGCCAGGAGCCTTCCGGTGATCGGACCGTGGGTCAGTCCCCACATCCCGTGCCCGCCCGCGACGTAGAGCCCGGGTGTGCTCGTCACGCCGATCACGTGCCGCCCGTCGGTGGTGACCGGGCGGGAGCCCACCCATTCGTCGATGCGCCCGTCCCAATCCAGGCCGGTGAGGAAGGGCCGTGCCGACGCGATGATCGAAGCGACCCGCGCCGGATCCAGCGGCGCGTCCGGTTTCCGGAACTCCATGGTCCCGGCGACGCGGAGGCCTCCTCGGTACGGCGTGCACGCCACGCGGATGTCCGGCAGGTAGAGCGGGCCTGGCACCGGACGGTCGGTCGGCACGGTGAAGGAGTAGCCCCGTCCGGCGCGGACGGGGACCTTGACTCCCCACCTCCGGCCCAGATCGCCCAGCCAGGCACCGGTCGCCAGCACGACCGCGTTGGCGTTCACCGTCTGACCGGTCTTCGAGCGCACGCTCAACGCGTGCGGGTACGCGCGCAGGGAAGCGACGTCGAACTTGTGGCGGATCGTGCCGCCCCGGCCGACCACCGCCCGTGCCAGCGACTCGACGAACCGGCCCGGGTCCACGTAGCGCTGCCCGTCGATCCGGACGGCTGTGCCGAGCCGGGCCGTGGCCTGGGGAAACCGCTCGGCGAGTTCGGCCGCGGTGAGCTGTGTCCAGGAGATGTCCTGTCCGGTTTCCGCGATGCGTCGCAGTTCGGTGATCAGCCCCGCGGCTTGGTCCGCGGTCTCGAAAGCCGCGGTGATCGGCGCTTCGATGGTCGGTGCGTCCACCCCGTTCGCGGTGAGGACGTCGAAGGCTTCCAGGCACTCGTCGTTCAGCGGCGAATTCGCTTCGACCGCGCGGGTCCACGAGCGTCCGGTGCAGTTCGCGGCGAAGCGGGCGAGGAACGACCACAGCCGCGGATCGGGGGACGGCGGGACGTGCAGCGGTGCCTGCCGGTCGAGCAGTGTCCGGAGTCCGTAGCGCAGGACGCCGGGTTCGTTGAGCGGGATCGCGAGGCCGGGGGAGAGCCAGCCGGCGTTGCCCCACGACGCTCCCGCCGCGATGCCTTCGCGATCCAGCACCGTGACTCCGACCCCGCGTTCCTGCAGGAACCACGCCGTCGACAGGCCGACCACGCCGGCTCCGATCACGATCGCCGAACGCGGGCCGCCGTCGATCCGGTCGAGCTCGCCCATGAATTCCTCCGCTGCACGAGTGGTGCTGTCGCGGTCAGGATGGCTCGGATCCGGGCGGCGGAGATTGTCCGGATCCGACAATCCGGGCGGATCGTTTTGGCCGGAACGGTCAAGGGGCCGGATCGGACACGGCCAGCTCGATGATCATCGCCAGCCGTTTCGCGGGCTGGTCGAGGCCGAGTTCGGTCACCTCCGCCATCTTCCGGAGCCGGTAGCGGATCGTGTTGGGGTGCACTTCCAGCCGCTCGGCGGCCTCCGCGAGATCTCCCTGCGCCTCGAGCCAGGCTCGCAACGTCGCGACGTAGCTGGTGGCGTTGGCGCTGTCGTGCCGCCGCAACTCGGTGATCGGGCCGCGGGCCGGCGCCCTGCCGGACGCCGCGGCGGCCCGCAGCCGTTGCACGAGGATGTCGTCCCAGGCCTCGTCGTAGGCGATCGCGGACTTCGTGCCCGGCCGTACGGCGTGCAATGCGAGACATTCGTCGGCTTCCAACCTGCTGGCCGGCAGCTCCGCCGACGCCGCGCCCGCGCCGATCCCGGCCAGCATCGTCACCTGCCGGGGCAGTGCCTCGCGGATCGAACGCACCCACGCCCTGGCCGCGTCGACGTCGTCCCCGGGCAGGACGGTGTAGACGGTGTTGCTGAACAACGTGCTGCGGCCCGGCCGTGACCAGCCGAAACCGGTGGTCGCCCGCTCGAACGCGAGCAGGAGCGCGGCGTGGCGTTCGTCGCCGATGTGGGCCTGCAGGGCGATCACCCGGAACCGGCCGGGAGGCAGGCCGAGCCTGCTGAGCACGGCCGCCGCGTCCGGCGTTCCCTCCACCAGCCGGATCACGAGATCGGATTCGACCTGCCGCTCCAGGTCCGCGCTCGCCCGGGAGCGCAGGAGGTGCAGGCCGACCGTGCGCGAGCTGTCCCGCAGGACGGCGCGCAGGACGTCGGTCAGTGGCCGGTCGCATTCCACCCAGATCGAACCCAGCATCTCCCGGCCCGCGCGAACGGCGACGACCATGCGCCCAGTCAACCCGTGTTCGGGATCGGCTTCGACGAACAGCGGCTCGTCGGATGCCGCCAGGTGGCCGAACACGCCCCGCCGTTCGAACAGGTCGCGGACCGGTTCCGGGACACGCCTGCCGAGGATCGTCTCCAGCCGCGCCCGGTCGGCCAGGTGCTGCCTGCTGGAGTACGCCAGGACCCGGGAGAGCCGGTCCTCGATGGTCACCGCGCTGCCGAGCGCGTCCGCCAGACTGTCGGCCAGCGCGAACAGGTCGGTCGGACCGCGGCCCGATTCGGTCTCGCGGCCTTCCAGGACGAGCCCGTAGACCACGCCGGCGAGCTGACCCCAGGACACGTCCGGGTCCACCAGCAGCACGGCGACGTCGCCGGTCTCGGCGCGCTCGTCCGGCGCCGATCCGCGGACCAGGACGACCGAGGCGTGTGCCGCGACGGCCAGGTCGACGGCTGTCGCGATCGAGTCCGTCCCGACGGCGAGGAAGACGTCTCCGCGCAGGTCGCGGGGGTCCGCGGCGTCGTGCATCACCACGTCGCGCAAGGCCGTCTCGCGCGACACCGGGCAGCACCACAGCCGCGCCCCGTATCCACCCAGGACGTTCACGAGCCGATCCAGCGTCACCATGGCCGCGACCCTGCCATCGAATGGTGCCGGGCACGACGCGTTCCCCCGTTGACTGTGAGTTAAAGAACCTTTTACACTGCGATCGTTAGGAAACTTACTTAACTAAGCGACTCCGGCTGACAGTCGCCGCCCACCGCCGGTACTCGCCGACTCCGCAACGTCGAGGAGTTCGCATGAAACGGAGAACACCCCTGGCCGGTGTCGCGGTGGCGACGCTGGCCCTGCTGGGCCAGACCTTGATCTCTTCGGGTACCGCCGCGCAAGCGGAATCACTGCTGTCCGCCGGCAGACCGACCACGACCTCGTCGGTCGAGGCCACCGAGTTCGGCGGCGCCAACGCCGTCGACGGCAACACCACGACCCGGTGGGCGAGCGAGGAGATGGTCGATCCGCAGTGGATCGCCGTCGACCTCGGCGGTACCTCGACCATCACCAAGGTCAAACTGAACTGGGAAGTCGCCTACGCCAAGACTTACACGATCCAAGGCTCGGCCGACGGCAGGACCTGGACGGACATCAAGGCGGTCGTCGGCGGCGACGGCGGTATCGACGAGCATGCGGGCCTCAACGCCACCGCGCGCCATATCCGCGTCCACGGTACGGCGCGCGGCACGACCTACGGTTATTCGTTGTGGGAGCTGGAAGTCTACGGTGACCGCGTCGGCGGTGGCGACACGCAGGCGCCGACGGTGCCCACGGGTCTCTCCGCGACCGCCACCACGACGGACAGCGTCACCCTCGGCTGGACCGCCTCCACCGACAACGTCGGGGTCACCGAGTACGAGGTGCTCCGCGACGGGAACGTCGTCGGAACCTCGGCGACGACCACCTACACCGACAGCGGCCTGGCGTCCGGAGTGGAGTTCGGCTACTCCGTGCGGGCACGGGACGCGGCGGGCAACGTGTCCGCGGCGAGTCCGGCGATCAGGGCCGCGACCCAGCCGGGCGGCACCGGCCCCGTCACCCTCGCGCTGGCGGGTGACATCGCCAACCCGGAGCTCTTCTCCACGCACCAGGGGACCGCGAACCAGGTCGCCAGGATCAACCCGAAGTACGTGCTGACCGTGGGCGACAACCAGTACCACAAGGGCACCATCTCGGAATACCGCTCGCACTACGACAAGACGTGGGGCAAGTTCAAGAGCATCACCAAGCCCACGACGGGCAACCACGAATGGGACGACCAGCTCCGGGGCTACAAGGAGTACTTCGGCTCGATCGCGTACCCGCAGGGCTTGCCGTACTACAGCTACGACATCGGTGACTTCCACTTCGTCGCGATGGACTCGAACCCGATCTACACCGGCGGCGGGTCCGATCAGGTGACCTGGCTGCGCAACGACCTGGCGAAGAACACCAAGTCCTGCGTCATCGGATACTGGCACCACCCGCGTTTCAACTCGGGGAACTCCGGGGACAAGAAGCAGATGGCGCCGCTGTGGAACGAGATGGCCAGGGTGAAGGCGGACATGGTGATCACCGGTCACGACCACCATTACGAGCGGACGAAGCCGCTGAACGTCGACGGCCACGTCGACGAGGCCAACGGCGTGCGGTCGGTCATCGCCGGCATCGGTGGCGACTACCTCTACACGGACTACAGGGCACGTGAAGGGGTGGAGAAGATCCTCGCCAAGCACGGGGTGATGAAGCTGACGCTGAACGGGAAGTCCTACTCCTGGGAAATCCACGACACCAACGGGAATGTGCTCGACAAGGCGGGTCCGTACACCTGCCGCTGACGGCCGGGGTCCGGTGCCGCACCGCCTGCGGGCATCAATGGAGGTCATGAGTGATAACGACGGTAGAGAGGTAGGGCAAACGTGGCGTGTCGCCTGCCGAGGGCTCGCCTGCTGGACCTGACGCGCCCATGACTGTCCACAAAGGATGCCAATTCCACCATTTGTGTCTGATTTGGGTGCTTTGCGCGGGGGTCGTGAGTGGTAATGGTCGTTCTAACCCTCTTTACCATTCACGACCCCTGCGAGAACCGGTCATCGAGACATCAACCGGGCGGACATCGACGTAAATTGTCCCTTGTGGACACTTCAGGTCGGAGTGAGCCCGCAAACCGATCCGGAACCCTGCTGTCCAGGGTGGCCCATCTCATCGCGAAGTCGACGAAGACGGCCTGTGCGACAGGGATCCGATCACACGACTCATTGCTTACCCCTCGACATCCACGACGACGTAGGTCCATTCAGGAGTATCAGGTGAAGCGAATGGTGAAGCCGGGCACCGCCGCGATCGCGGCGATCGTCCTGCTCGCTCAGCCCGTGACGGCTTCCAACGCCACGGCGGAATCCCTGCTGTCGGTCAACAAACGGACCACGACCTCCACCGTGGAGAGCGAGGGTTTCGGTGGCGCGCTCGCCGTCGACGGCGATTCGACGACCCGATGGGCGAGCCTGGAGGGTGATCCACAGTGGATCGCCGTCGACCTCGGCGGTCCGGCGGACATCAGCCGGATCAAGGTCTTCTGGGAATCGGCCCACGCGAAGGACTATCAGGTCCAAGCATCCGACGACGGCCAGAACTGGCGGGACGTGAAAACCGTCGTGGGCGGCGACGGCGGCCTCGACGAGTTCACCGGTCTGAACACCTCCGCCCGGCACGTCCGGATCCACGGCACAGCACGGGCGACCGTTTACGGGTACTCACTGTGGGAACTGGAGGTCTACGGCGTCCGGACCGGGGACGGCGACATCCAGCCACCGTCGGTGCCGACCGGGCTCCGGCAGGCGTCGTCCACCACCGAGAGCATCACGCTCGGCTGGACCGCGTCCACCGACAACGTCGGGGTCACCGAATACGAAGTCCTGCGCAACGGCAACGTGATCGGCCGGTCCGCGACGCCTTCCTACACCGACACGTCCCTGGCGTCGGGATTCGACTTCCAGTACGCGGTGCGGGCACGGGACGCGGCGGGGAACCTGTCCGGGTCGACCACGCCGGTGAAGGCGTCCACCCGGCCGGCGGCGTCCGACGGCATCGTCATCGCGCTCGCCGGTGACATCGCCAAGGCGGAGCTGCCGTCGGAACACCAACGGACGGCGGAACTGGTCCGCAAGATCAACCCCCGGTACGTGCTGACGGTCGGCGACAACCAATACGTCGACGGCACGATCGAGGAGTTCCGGTCCTACTACGACAAGACGTGGGGCAAGTTCAAGAACATCACCAAACCCACGCCGGGCAACCACGAGTGGAACAACGAGCTGGCGGGATACAAGCAGTACTTCGGGAAGATCGCGACCCCGAAGGGTAAGCCGTACTACAGCTTCGACGTCGGCGCGTTCCACTTCGTCGCGCTCGATTCGGACCCGGTGTACAACGGCGGCGGCGCCGAGCAGGTGGCATGGCTGCGCAAGGACCTGGCGAAAACGAAGAAGTCCTGTATCGCCGGGTACTGGCACCACCCACGTTTCAACTCGGGGAACTCCGGCGACGCGAAGAGCATCGCGCCGTTGTGGAACGAGCTGGCCAGGGCCAAGGCGGACGTCGTGTTCGCCGGCCACGATCACCATTACGAGCGGACGAAGCCGCTGGACGTCAACGGGCATGTCGACGAGGCCAACGGTGTGCGGTCGGTCATCGCCGGTATCGGCGGCGACAGCCTCTATCTCGATTACAAGGCCCGTGAAGGTGTCGAAAAGATCCTGGGCAAGCACGGGGTGATGAAGCTGGTGCTCAAGGGGAAGACCTACTCCTGGGAGATCATCGGCACCAACGGGGAACTGCTCGACAAAGCGGGCCCGTACACCTGCCGGTGACGAGGAAAGGGGACGGGGTGAAGCTCCCGGTGAAGTTCATCGTGGCGCTGGCGGGTGTCGCCGCGCTCGCGGCCGCCTCGGTGGTGTACGTGGTGCAGGCGAAGGCGAACAGCCCCGAGCGGCGGACGGCCGACGCGGCGGTCGCGGTGGATGCCTCGGGGCCGGTGGTACTGGGGGAGCCGGGAAGACTGCTGTTCCGCAACGGCGCGCCGGGGCCGGGGTACGGGAATGTCGCGTCGGTCCCCGTTTTCGAACCCGGGGGCCCGCGGCGGATCAGTTCGCTCGGTTGCGAACGGTTCTACACGTCGGTGGACGGCGGCCTGTGCCTGGCGAAGGAACCCACTCCGCTGCCGGGGGCGGTCGCCAAATTCGTCGACTCCGCGCTCGGCGAGGTCAAGCGCGTCGACGTCCCCGGCATCCCCAACCGCGCGAAGCTCTCACCCGGTGGCCGGATGGGCAGCTGGACCACGTTCGTCACCGGAGACTCGTACTCGACGCCCGGCACCTTCTCGACGCGTACGGCCATCATGGATCGCGAACGGAACGAGCTCTCGAGCAACATCGAGGGCATCCCGCTGCGGATCGGGGACGCGGTCCACCGGGGCGAGGACGTCAACTACTGGGGCGTCACGTTCGCCGCCGACGAGCGGACGTTCTTCGCCACGGTCGCCACCGGCGGGCGGACCTATCTCGTGGAGGGCGACAACGAGGCGTGGAAGGCGCGCACCCTGCGGGAGAACGCGGAATGCCCGTCATTGTCGCCGGACGGCACGAAACTCGCGTTCAAGAAGCGGGTGGCCGACGGCGACGTCCGGCCCTGGCGGGAGCATGTGCTGGACCTGACCACGATGCGGGAAACCCCGCTCGCGGAGGCGCGCAGCATCGACGACCAAGTGGTCTGGCTCGACAACGACACGATCGCCTACGGCCTGCCGCGCGCGGACGGCAAGGAAAGCGACATCTGGTCCGTGCCCGCCGACGGCACCGGATCGCCGCGCCTGCTGGTTCCCCTGGCGTCGTCGCCGTCGGTCACGACGGCTCGTCGATGACGGCGAACCTGCCGTCCTCCCGGTACAGCCAGTACCGGCGCAGCATGCGCAACACCACGGAGACCTGCAGGGCGGTGATCCCGGGCAAGGGGGCGAGGTCCCTGGTGAGGAAGTCGGCCATTTCGTCCTCGTTCCGGAACACGCCCTGGTGGATGACCGAAGCGGTGCCGGCGACGATCGACACGTACCGCGCCGACGGATGCCGCGCCAGTTCCGCGGCCACGGCCTGGATGGCGCCCGGAGTGATGGTCAGCGCGATGACCGCCTCCAGTTCGTAGCCGAGCTGCGCGGGTTCCACCTCGACGCGTGGCCGGACGATACCGCGCCGCAACGTCGACTGGATCAGCCGATACGCGGTGGACTGGCTGATGCCGAGGCTCCGGCCCGCTTCGGCCGCGGTGATCCGCCCGTTCCCGGCCAGGAGCCCGATGAGCCGTCGTTCGTCCGGCCCCACGTCGTCGGCGTCGAAGCCGTCCGGCGCGGCAGGCACCACCTGTTCGCGGGACAAGATCCTCTGCTGGTCTTCGCTCAGCCGGTGCAGCCGCCAGGAATCGGCCCTGGTCAGTGCCCGCAGCACCAGCTCCGAGTGGGTCCCCGCCACGCCCGGAACCCCGGGGATGCGCTCGGCGAGCAGTTCGCGCGCCTCGGCTCGGTCCGGAACGTGCACGGCCAGGTAGACGTCCGACCGGCCCGCCGTCTCCGCCGCGAGCTGGACCTCGGGAAACCGTGCGAGCGCCTTCGCCGCCGAACCGGACGCGCCCGGTTCGGTCGTGACCCAGACATGCCGCGGGTTCCCGCGCGCCCTTGCGGTCCACTCGACCTGGCCGATCACCCGGAGGATCCGCTGTTCCTCGAGGCGGACCAGTCGTCGTCCCACCGTGCTGGCGGAGACGTCGAGCGCCTCGGCGAGCGTCGCGACCGAGGCGCGCGGGGCGATCTGGAGCGCCGCGATCAGGTCGAGGTCGGGTTCGGCCAGCATCTAGTGAATGTATCAGTCACGTGAAGGTACTACATGACTGATCCGTGCAGAATTCAGTTCAGGGTTGCACTATTCGTTCGTTTGAGTTTGTAATGGGCCTCCGATCAGGAAGGAGCCGCGCCGGTGAGTTCCAGCCAGGCCAGAACGACCTCACGTCCTATGAACCTCCTGCTGCGCGCGCTCGACGGCGTCGAGCGGCTCGGCAACAAGCTGCCGCACCCGTTCTGGCTCTTCGTCATCCTGAGCGCGGTGCTGGCACTGGCCAGCTGGGGACTCAGCGCGGCCGGGGTGTCGGCGGTGAACCCCGCCACGGGCAAACCGGTCGAGGCCAAGAACCTGCTGTCCGCCGACGGCGTGCGGATGATGGTGACCGACGCGGTCAAGAGCTACACGTCGTTCCCCCCGCTGGGCACCATCCTCGTGGTGATGCTCGGTGTGGCGGTCGCCGAGCGATCCGGTCTGCTCGCGGCCGTGCTCCGGTCCGGCGTTTCGAAGGTTTCGCCGCGATGGGTGACCTTCGCGCTGGCGTTCACCGGAATGGTGTCGCACGTCGCGTCCGACGCGGCCTACGTGGTGCTGATCCCGTTGGGAGCCCTGGCCTTCCGTGCGGTGGGGCGCAGCCCGATCCTGGGCATCGTGGTCGCGTTCGTATCCATCTCCGCCGGATACGACGCGAGCCCGCTGGTCACGCCGACCGACGCCATCCTGTCCGGGCTGACCACGGCGGCGGCACAGACGATCGATCCGGCCTATTCGGTCACCCCGCTGGCCAACTACTTCTTCTCGCTCGCCTCGTCGATCGTGCTGGCCGCCGTGATCACGCTCGTGACCGAGAAGGTCCTCGCGCGGCGTGCCGAAGCGATGCCGGTCGATGACGACGCACAGGAGGACGATCTGGGCTCGCTGCAGCTCAGCCGTCAGGAACGACGGGGCCTGGTCGCCGCGCTCATCGCGCTGGCCGTCTTCGTCGTCGCCCTGGTGCTGGCGGTGCTGCCCGCCTCGTCGCCCTTGCGCGGCAAGGGCGGAAGCATCATCGAGTCACCGTTGCTGACGTCCATCTCGATCTTCCTCGCGCTCGGCTTCCTGGCGGCGGGCTGGGCCTACGGCAAGGTCGCCGGGACGGTGACCAGCAGCCGCGACATCCCGGGGTTCATGGCACACGGATTCCGTGAGATGGCGCCGATCCTGGTGCTGTTCTTCGCCATCTCCCAGTTCCTGGCCTACTTCAAATGGACCGGTATCGGCGAGATCACCGCGATCAACGGCGCCGGTCTGCTCAAATCCGCCGGCGTCTCCGGGCCGGTCATCATGCTGGGCATCCTTGTCGTGGTGACCTTGGTGAACCTGATCGTCACCAGCGGCTCCGCCCAATGGGCGCTGATCGGCCCGGTGTTCGTGCCGATGCTGATGCTGCTGGACATCCCGCCGGAGACCACGCAGGCGCTGTATCGCATCGCGGACTCGTGCACTAACGCGATCACCCCGATGAGCCCGTACTTCGTGATGGCGCTGGGTTTCCTGCAGCGCTACCGGCGTTCGGCGGGGATCGGCACGCTCTTCTCGATGACGGTCCCGCTCGCGTTCACCCTGCTGGTGGTGTGGACGTTGCTGTTCTTCGTGTTCTGGGTGTTCGGCATCCCGCTCGGACCCGGCGCCCCCGTTCGCTAGGAAGGAATTCCCTTGTCACACACGGATTGGGCCCGGCAGGCACTGCCCGCCATGCTCGACGATCTGCGGACCATCGTCGAACTGGAGACGCACAGCTACGACAAGCCGATGCTGGACAAAGGCGTCGACACCCTCCGGTCCTGGGTCTTCGGCTGTCTCGGCGCTCCCGGCACCGAGTCCCGGCACACCGACACGGTTCGTGGTGACGTGCTGGAACTGAGCTATGCGGGGACGGTGCCGGGAACGGTGCTGCTGCTGAGTCACTACGACACGGTCTGGCCGACCGGCACACTCGCCGGGTGGCCGTACGCCGACGTGGACGGCCGCGTCACCGGGCCGGGCGCGTTCGACATGAAACTCGGTCTGGTGCAGTCGGTCTGGGCGCTGCGTGGCCTCCGCGAACTCGGCCTTCCGCATCCGTCGGTCAAGTTCCTCTTCAACGGTGACGAGGAGATCGGCAGCCCCCACTCGCGGCCGTACATCGAAGCGGCCAGTGAAGGCGCGCTGGCCACCCTCGTCTTCGAGGCGTCGCTGGACGGGAAGCTCAAGACCGCGCGCAAGGGGGTCGGCCTGTTCGACGTGACCGCCACCGGCGTCGAGGCGCACGCGGGCCTGGACCCGTACGCGGGAGCGAGCGCGATCCATGCGCTCGCCGCGATCGTCGGAGAGCTGGCGTCCGCGGGTTCGCGCGAACTCGGGACCACGGTCAACGTCGGCACCATTTCCGGCGGTACCGGCCGCAACGTCACCGCGGGTGGCGCGAGCTGCGGCGTCGACGTCCGCGTCGCCGAACTGTCCGAAATGGACCGGATCGACAAGGTGTTCGCCGGTCTGGAAGGCGGCGATCCTCGCGTGACCGTCTCGGTCGAAGGGGAGTGGAACCGACCGCCGATGACACCGAACGACCCGTCACGGGCGCTGTTCGCGACCGCGCGGAAGGTGGCCGCCGACGAGGGCTGGGAGCTGGAGGAGACCGCCGTGGGAGGCGCGAGCGACGGCAACTTCGTGTCCGCGCTGGGCCGTCCGGTGCTCGACGGGCTCGGCGCCGTCGGAGGCGGCGCCCACGCACGCGACGAACACATCCTCGTGCGGCACATCCCGGAACGGACGGCGCTGGCCATCGGACTGATCGCGGCGCTCGCCTGACGAGCATCGGTCGTCTTTCGCGCGGGTGGAGACGAGGAGGTCCTCTCGCTGCTCGAGGTTTCGGTGACCGCCGCACGTGGTAGTACTGGCGGTGTCAGGGCGCGCGGAGCTGGGAGTGACGCCATGACGGTTCCGGTCTCCGCCAGGCTCGTGGTCTTCGCGCAGGGACCGGGAAGCTCGCGGCACAGCAGCCGAAGAACCGGGAGCGTCGGGCCGAAGCCGGGGTGACCGGCAGGACGTGAGCAGTGATGTCAGCACCGGAATCCACAATGGACAAGGGAGCCGTCGTCGCGGGCTACGACGGCTCCGAAGAAGCACGGAAGGCCGTGCGCTGGGCCGCGGGGGAAGCCGCTGCTCGCGGCCGCGGATTGGTCGTCGCCCAGGTCGTCGGGTTCCCGCCCGTGCCCGAGGCGGTCCCGGGCGGGGCGTGGCCGAGACCGGGGTTCCTCGTAGCCGGTCAAGAAACAGCACAGCGGCGCGCCGAAGCCATGCTCGGTGACATCGCGCAGGAATGCCGCCGGGCCTGGCCGGATCTGGCCGTTTCGACCAGGCTGTTGTCCGGCCGCGCACCCGACGCGCTGGCCGGCGCCGCGGAAAACGCGGAGCTGCTGGTCGTCGGGTCGTCGGGGCTCACCGCGCTGCCCAGGCTTCTGGTCGGCTCGACGGCCGACGAGCTCCTGCACGAGTACCACCGGCCCATCGTGGTGGTACGCGCCGGTGACGAACCGCCGGCGGACGACGATCGCAAGGTCGTGGTCGGCGTCGACGGATCCGAGACCAGCAGGGAAGCCATCGGGTTCGCCTACGACTTCGCCGACCGGCACGGCTGCGCGCTGGTGGCCTTGCATGTCTGGTCAGATCTTCCGCTCGAAGCGATGGCGGTGACTCCTACCGAGCACGACAGGGAGATCATCGAGGAACGGGGAAAGCCCCTGATCGACGAATCGCTGGCCGGATTTCGGGAACGGTATCCGGACGTCCGCGTCCACCGGGTGATCGCCGTCGACCGGCCCGCCCATGCGCTGGCGGAGCAAGCCGAGGGTGCCGCGCTGCTCGTCGTCGGCAGTCACGGACGCGGGCCGCTCCGCCGCGCTTTGCTGGGATCGGTCAGCCGAGCCATGGTCCACCACGCGCCCTGTCCCGTCGCCGTGGTTCGTCGCCACAAGGGCTGAGGCCGTGGTCAGGGCTCGGAACCACTTCGATCCGCGGAGTGGGCCGGCTTCGTCCGGAACGTGTTGTGCGTCCACACGAGTGCGCTCGCGGCGGCGACTCCGCCCAGGAACACGAGGCCACTGTCGCTGAAGAGACCCACCATGATCATGAGGATCGCGGTGACGTCGGCGACGACGAGCACGACCCACCAGGCCTGGAGGCTCGCGGGTGGCTTCACCTGGTCGAAGGCGGCCACGAGGTCGGGATCGCTCGCGGTCAGGTCTTCCTCGATTTTCTGCAGGACGCGGCGGTCTCGGCGTAGCACGATGCCTCCTTTGTCGTCGTGTACCGCGCTTACCCGCCGGGGCCTGGGGCAAACGGTCGGTTCGCGGCGCCCGCTGCCTGATTCATTCACCGCGACCACACCGACGCCGTCCGTCCGCCGCATCGGCTCCGGTCTGTCGTCGGCTCAACCAGCGGTCGGCCCGGTGCCAGATGAGTCGCGCATCGACGCCGGTGGTGTGCCAGGTCGTAGCGCGGGTGGTGCCGAGCTCGCGGTACTCACGCATGATCGCGACGTGTGCCGGCAACCCGACGAAACCGCGCAAGCCGTCATGGTCGCGCCACACGGAGACCGAGCCCAGTCGCCGACGCAGCGGTTCGGCCCACAGCCACTGGCCGACCGCGCCGGGCAGCCGGGGCCACTCGCGGCTGAGCAGGTGACCCGCCCGGTAGGCGCCCGGCGTGCTCCGGAAGCCGTCGAGTGTCAACGCGGTGACGCTGACCAGCACGTCTCCGGAGAAGTCCGCGTCCTGGCCGGGGATCCACTTGCTCTTGATCATGTCCGCTCCTCGCGTCAGCGCTTATGATACGCATATGCTTACGATCGCGGATCGCGCCCACTACCCGAAGATGCGCGGATGAATCCCGCGCGACCGGGTGAACGACCAAGTACACGCTTCCCGGTGGCAGGGCCCCGGTGACGTTGCCGACCGCGTGATCCCGTCCACAGAATCGGTCATGAAGTTCATGTACCGTCTCATGATCCTCGTCGTGGCCATGGCACTCGTCGCGTCGCCTCCGGCCATCGCGATCGGCACGCCACAGCTGCTCATCGAACAGGACTTCCCGGACCCCGACATCGTCAAGACCGACTCCGGCTACTTCGCCTTCTCGACGAGCACCGGTGCGGTGAGAGTGCCCTACGCGCACGCTCCGGCGCCGGAAGGTCCGTGGCGGGTAGTCGGCGACGCTCTCGCGTCCGTACCGAAGTGGGCGAAGCCGGACGGCGGGTTCTGGGCTCCCGATGTGACCCGGCTTTCCGACGGGACGTTCCTGCTCTACTTTTCGGTGGCGGTGGCGCCCGGCGGCGAGATGTGCATCGGTGTCGCGACCGCCGCGAAGGTCGAAGGGCCGTACACGCCTGCCGGTGACGGCCCACTGATCTGTGTCCCCGGAGACGGCGGTGACATCGACCCGCAGACCTTCGTGGACTCGGACGGCTCGCGATACCTGCTCTACAAGAGCGACGGCGCGGCGGTCGGTCCTCCGGCCGCGATCTGGTCGCAGAAGCTGCGCTCCGACGGACGGACACCGGACGGCGCGCGGATCGAGCTCCTGCGTGCCGATCTCGCGTCGGAGAACGCGGTCGTCGAGGCACCATCGGTGGTGAAGACACCGAGCCGGTACTTCCTGTTCTACTCCGCCGATACGTTTCAGAGTTCCGGCTACCACACGGGATATGCCTCCGCGCCCGCGTTGAGTGGGCCGTTCGTGAAAGCCGGCGCCCCGTTGCTGTCCACCGATCTGCTCGGCGGCAAGGTCGACGCGCCGGGTGGGGCCGACGTCGTCGACGGCCATATCCACTTCCACGGCTGGCTCGGCGGTGGCCGCACCGCTCGCGGGATGTACCAGCTGCCCATCGCATTCCCGGACGATCGTCCGCAACTCGGCTGACAGGGTTTCGACGCTCGCGTTCGGGTATCCGCAGGATGAGACCGACCGAAGGAGTATCGGCGATGACAGCCCAGCCGCCCGACCCGGAACCCGAGAAAACCCGTCGCGAACCTGGAGGTGGTGTCTCGCCGGGTGACACGCCGCCCGACTCGGCTCAGACGTCAGGGCTTTCGCACCCGCAACCGATGCCCTCCAAGGCGATGCCCATCGCCTGGCTGATCCTCATCGGTGTTCTCGTCGTCCTGGCGAGCGGATTCGTCGTCGCGCTCGCGTTGGGATGGCTCAAGCTGGGCTGATCACGGGCAGGCATTCGTCGAGCAGCCCGACGACGTCGCGCCACGCCCGTTCCGCGTGCCGCGCGTGGTAGGCCACTCCCGGGAGCACGGCGTGGTCGACCGTGGGGTGGTGGAAGGCGTGCTGGGCGCCGCCGTAGACCACGAGCCGCCAGTCGACGCCGGCTTCCTGCATTTCGGCGGTGAACGCCTCCCGCTGCGCGGGTGGCATGATCGGGTCTTCGGAGCCGACTCCGGCCCAGACCGGGCAGCGGATGCGCGCCGCTTCGCCCGGACGGCCCGTGGTCAGCGCGTTGACCGTCCCGATCGCACGCAGGTCGACGCCGTCCCTGCCGAGTTCCAGCGCGATCGCGCCGCCGGTGCCGTAGCCGATGGCGGCGATCCGCTCCGGGTCTGTCCGCGGCTCCGACCGCAGTACGCCGAGGGCCGCGTGGCCGATCTCCCGCATCCGGTCCGGGTCGGCGAGCAGAGGCATCGCATACGCCAGCATTTCGTCGGGGTCCGAGAACCAGCGTCCGCCGTTGATGTCGAAGGCCAGCGCCACGTACCCCAACTCGGCCAAGGCGTCGGCCCGGCGTCGCTGGAAGTCGTTCAATCCCGGCCCTTCCGGCCCGATCAGCACCGCGGGACGGCGGTCGGTGCCTTCCGGGAGCGCGAGGTGCCCGACCATCGTCAGTCCGTCGGCGGGGTACTCGACCGTGCGTGTGGTGACCGGCATGAATCGGACTCTAATGATCGTCGAGCCCCGCCGGGCGGGTGTTCACGGACAGCGGAACCGCGTCGCGGTCGCGGGGTCCGTCCACTGTGGATTCCACCGCACGGGACGGGATCAGGCGGAACAAGGCCATCGCGCTGATCATGCTGACACCGCAGATCGCGGCCAGATACCAGGTGATGCCGGTGGTCGAGCCGGTGGCGTTGAGCACCGCGGTGGCGATCATCGGGGCGAGCCCGCCGCCGAGGATCGCGCCGCCCTGCAGAAGGAGTGACATACCGGAGAACCGGACGTTGACCGGGAAGGTGTCCGCGATGATCGCGCCCTGTACGCAGTGGGTGATCGGGACGACCAGGCCCATGCCGGCCAGTGCGAGCATCGCGAGCCCGGTGTTCCCGGTGTTCAGCAACGGGAAGAACGCGAGGCACCACAGCAGGAGCGCGGCCGACCCGGCGACGAACATGGTGCGCCTGCCGTGGCGGTCGGCGATCCTTGTCCAGATGGGAATGGTGGCGAACCACAGCGCGGCCGATCCGGTCACCGACAGGATCAGGAACTGCCGGTCGTAGTGCAGGTTCTGGGTTCCGTAGGACAGGGTGAAGACCATGAACACATAGGCGACCGCCGAGTTCGCGACGCCGACCAGCAGGGTCAGCGCGAGTCTGCCGAAGCCGACCTTGAGCGCCGCGCCGAGCGGGAACCGGACCACCTTGTCTTCCTGAGCCGCGCGGGTGAACGACGGTGATTCGGTGATCCGCAGCCGGATCATCAGGCCGATCGCGACCAGCACGAAGCTCAGGAGGAACGGAATCCGCCAGCCCCACGCGGCGAACGCGCTCGCGGGCATCACCGCGCTGCTGCCGAGGAACAGCAGATTCGCCAGCACCAGACCGGCGGGTGTGCCCATCTGCGGGAACCCGGCGTACCGGTTCCGTTGATCGGCGGGCGCGTGTTCCATCGACATCAGGGTCGCTCCAGCGCCCTCTCCGCCGAGCCCGATACCCTGCACGATCCGCATCGCGACCAGCAGGATCGGCGCCCAGATGCCGATCGCCTGGAAGTTCGGGATCAACCCGATCAACGTGGAGCCGACGCCCATCAGCATCAGCGACACCACCAGCGTGGACTTGCGGCCGATCCGGTCGCCGAAGTGGCCGAAAACCAGACCGCCCAGCGGGCGGGCGATGAACCCGACGGCGAAGGTGCTGAACGCGGCGAGGGTGCCGACCGTGGGGCTCAGCGAGGGGAAGAACTGCTTGTTGAAGATCAGCGCGGACGCGGTGCCGTAGAGGAAGAAGTCGTACCACTCGAGGGTGGTCCCGGCGAGCGTGGCGGCGGCGATTCTGCGGGGCGCGGGTGCATTCATCTGCGAAAACCCAATCGACTCGGGCGACAGCCGATCGCGGCTGCTGGCGATTGGGCAGAAGCCTGACACCGTGAGGCATAGGCCACAAATGCCGAATTGTCGGTCTGCCATGCCTGAACAGGTATAGCTCAACGAGACTGGATGGACGACACGTGTGACTGGATGGACGACACGCGTGATCAGACGGACGACACGCGTGACTGAATGGACGGCACACGCGGTGCCGGCTCCAGCCGCGTGTCGTCCGTCGAATCACGCGTGTCGTCCGTCTGATCACGCGAGTTCCCCTTTGCGGCCTGGGAACGCACGCCAGGAGATCCACTCCGGTATGCCTTTCTGGATATAGCTAACGAGCGGATACGCATTTGTTCCGCATGGCGCGGCCCGCCAGAGTGAACGGCATGACGCAGTCAGTGCGGTGGATCCGCAACTTCGTGGACGGTGAGTTCGCCGATCCGGACGGGCCGGGGTTCCCGGCGGTCGATCCGGCGACCGGCGCGGAGTTCGCCCGGGTGCACGAGGCCGACCGGGAGCTGGTGCACCGCGCGGTCACCGGCGCCCGCGCCGCGTTGCACAACGGCTGGGCGGACACTCCGGTGCGCGAGCGGACCGCGTTGCTGCGCCGGGCGGCCGATCGGATCGAGGCCCGGTTCGAGGAGTTCGTCGCGGCCGAGGTCGCGGACACCGGAAAGCCCGTCACTCAGGCTCGCGAACTGGACGTGGCCCGCGCGGTGGCGAACTTCCGCACGTTCGCCGACCTGATCGCGGCGGCCGGACAGGAATCGTTCGTCACCGATCTGCCCGGCGGAGCTCAGGCACTGAACTACGCGGTGCGCAAGCCGCTCGGCGTGGTCGCGGTGATCGTGCCGTGGAATCTGCCGCTGCTGTTGCTGACCTGGAAGGTCGCGCCCGCCCTCGGCTGCGGCAACGCGGTCGTGGTCAAGCCGAGCGACCAGACCCCTTCCACCGCGACCCTGCTGGCCGAGGTATTGGCCGAGGTCGGTTTGCCCGCGGGTGTCTACAACGTCGTGCACGGGTTCGGCGGAGATTCGGCGGGACAGTACCTGACCGAGCACCCCGGCATCGACGGGGTGACGTTCACCGGCTCGTCGGCGACGGGAACCCAGGTGATGCGCACGGTCGCGCCCCGGGTCCGGCCGGTGTCGTTCGAACTCGGCGGGAAGAACGCCGCCATCGTGTTCGGGGATGCCGACCTCGACGAGACGCTCGCCGGGCTGACCCGGTCGGTGTTCGCGAACACCGGGCAGGTGTGCCTGTGCACCGAGCGGGTGTACGTGCAGCGCTCGGTGTTCGAAGACGTGGCGGCCGGGCTGGTGGAACGGGCGCGCGGACTGCGGCTCGGCGACCCCTCGGCGGAGCGGACCAACACCGGCCCGCTGATCTCGCCGGAGCACCGGCGCAAGGTGCTGGACTACCTCGCGCTGGCCGAGGAGGCCGGCGCCGAAACCCTGACCGGCGGCGGGATTCCCGAGCTCGGCCCGGAACTCGATGGTGGCTCATGGCTGGAGCCGACCCTGTGGACCGGCCTGACCAACAAGGACCGGCCCGTGCGCGAGGAGATCTTCGGCCCCGTGGCCGCGCTGATCCCGTTCGACACCGAGGACGAGGCGATCGCGTTGGCCAACGACACCGAATACGGGCTCGCGTCCTCGGTGTGGACCCAAGACCTGCGCCGGGGACATCGCGTCGCGCAGGCCATGCATGTCGGCATGTCCTGGGTGAACACCTGGTTCCTGCGCGACCTGCGCTCGCCGTTCGGCGGGATGGGGCTTTCCGGGATCGGCCGGGAGGGTGGCGCGTCTTCGCTGCACTTCTACACCGAGCCGACGAATGTGTGCGTGCGGCTGTGACCGCGGCGATCGAGGCGGCCGCCGATCGGCTCGCGACGGCGGCGAGCACCGCGACCCCTTGCCCGCCGGTGCGGGAATTCCTGGGCGCACAAGATGTCGACGCAGCCTACGCGGTGCAGCGAAGGCTGCGTGACCAGCGGGTTGAGGCAGACGCCAGGGTGGCCGGGGCGAAGATCGGGCTGACCGCGCCTTCGGTGCAGCGGCAGTTCGGCGTGTACCAGCCGGACTTCGGTGTGCTCTTCGACGACATGCTGTACGCGCACACCGAACCCGTTCCGTACCGGCGGCTCCTGCAGCCTCGTGCGGAGGGTGAGATCGCGTTCGTGCTCGGCCGCGATCTGGACGTGCCGGGCGCCTCGGTCGCCGACGTGCTGCGGGCGACGGAGTTCGTGCTGCCCGCGATCGAGATCGTCGACTCGCGCATCGGCGCCTGGGATCTCTCCATTGTGGACACGGTGGCGGACAACGCGTCCAGCGGCGCGGTGGTACTGGGCTGCACGCCGTTCTCGCTGACCGGCCGGGATCTCGCCGCGACCGGGATGACCTTGGAGCTGGACGGTGAACCGGTCTCGTTCGGCGCGGGCCACGCCTGCCTCGGCTCGCCGGTGGCCGCGGTCGCCTGGCTTGCCCGTGAGCTGGCCGCCCGTGAGCAGCCGTTGCGCGCGGGCGACGTGGTGATGTCCGGGGCGCTCGGCCCGATGGTGCCGGTCACGGGCGCGGGCCGGTTCCGGCTTCGCCTGGACGGACTCGGCGAGGTCGACGCGGTGATCGAGGAGGAGACTCAGTGACAGCAACGGTTCCGGTCGCCGTCATCGGCTCCGGCAACATCGGCACCGATCTGATGATCAAGGTGCTGCGGTTGTCGAAGACGCTGCGGATGGCCGCGATGGCGGGTATCGACCCGGCCTCGGACGGGCTGGCCAGGGCGGCCAGGCTCAAGGTGGCCACCACCCACGGCGGTATCGACGGCCTCGCCGGGCTGCCGGAGTTCGCCGACGTGCGGGTGCTCTTCGACGCGACCTCGGCCGGTGCGCACCGGCGGCACGCCGAGGTGGCCGAGGCGCACGGCAAGCTGATGATCGACCTGACCCCGGCCGCGCTCGGCCCGTTCGTGGTGCCGCCGGTGAACCTGGACGAGCATCTCGCCGCGCCGAACGTGAACATGGTGACCTGCGGCGGACAGGCCACGATCCCGGTCGTGGCCGCGGTGTCCTCGGTCGCCCCGGTCGCGTACGCGGAGATCGTCGCGTCGATTTCGTCCCGTTCGGCAGGGCCCGGGACCAGGGCGAACATCGACGAGTTCACCGAAACCACCGCGGCCGCCATCCGCGAGGTTGGCGGCGCCGCGATGGGCAAGGCGATCATCGTGCTGAACCCGGCCGACCCGCCGATCGTCATGCGGGACACGGTGTACTGCCTGGTCGAGGGCGAGCCGGACCGGGAGAAGATCGCGGCGTCGGTCCGGCAGATGGCCGACCGGGTGCGCGAGTACGTGCCGGGCTACACGCTGAAACAGGAAGTGCAGTTCGACCCGGTGACCCGGCAGTGGGTACCCGAGCTCGGCCGGGAGATCTCCGGGCTCAAGGTCTCGGTGTTCCTCGAAGTGCTCGGCGCTGCCCACTACCTGCCGGATTACGCGGGAAATCTCGACATCATGACCTCGGCGGCGCTGCGCACGGCCGAGCGGATCGCCGAACTGAGGGGATGGCTCGGATGAAGGTCTATCTCCAGGACGTGACCTTGCGCGACGGCATGCACGCGATGGGGCATGCGTACACAGTGGACCAGGTCCGGCGGATCGTGTCCGCCGTGGACAAGGCGGGCGTGGCGGCGATCGAGGTCGCGCACGGCGATGGGATCGGCGGGTCCAGCGCGACGTACGGATTCGGCGCGCACACCGACGAAGAGTGGATCTCCGCGGCCGCGGAGGTGATCGAGAACGCCACGCTGACCACGTTGCTGCTGCCCGGTATCGGCACGATCGGACAGCTGCGCCGCGTCCGCGACCTCGGGGTGCGCAGCGTGCGGATCGCCACCCACTGCACCGAGGCCGACGTGGCCGCGCAGCACATCGCCTGGGCACGCGAGCACGGCATGGACGTGTCCGGATTCCTGATGATGAGCCACCTCTCCACGCCGGCCGCGCTCGCCGAACAGGCCAGGCTGATGGAGTCCTACGGCGCGCACTGCGTGTACGTCACCGATTCCGGCGGTCGGTTGACGATGAACGGGGTCGCCGAACGGATCGACGCGTACCGGCAGGTGCTCGACGAGCGGACCGAGATCGGCATCCACGCGCACGAGAACCTCTCCCTTTCGGTGGCGAACAGCGTGACCGCGGTCGAGCACGGCGCCTACCGGGTGGACGTCGCGCTGGCCGGGCAGGGCGCGGGGGCGGGCAACTGCCCGGCCGAACCCTTCGTCGCGGTCGCCGACTTGCTCGGCTGGGAGCACGGCGCGGACCTGTTCGCGTTGCAGGACGCGGCGGACGACCTGGTGCGCCCGCTGCGTGAGCGGCCGGTCCAGGTGGACCGGGAGACGCTGACCCTCGGTTACGCCGGGGTCTACTCGAGTTTCCTGCTGCACGCCGAGCGCGCGGCCGCCCGCTACGGACTGGACACCCGGCGGATTCTCACCGAGGTCGGCAGGCGGAAGCTGGTCGGCGGGCAGGAGGACATGATCGTGGACATCGCACTCGACCTGGTACGGAGCGGCACATGATGGCCCCCGAGGAGATCTCGGCGCTCGCCGATCGGCTGGACACCGCGCAGACGTCGCGGGTGGACACGCTGAGCCTCGCCGACGATCACGCGTTCGACATCGCCGACGCGTACGCCATTCAGGCCGAGCTGCTGGCCCGCCGCGAGAGTCGTGGGGAGCGGGTGCTCGGGGTCAAGCTGGGGCTGACCAGCAAGGCGAAGATGGCGCAGATGGGCGTGTCCGAGGTGATCGCCGGCAGGCTCACCGACGCGATGAGGATCGCCGACGGCGGCGAAGTCTCGCTGGCGGGCTTCATCCATCCCAAGGTGGAGCCGGAGGTCGCGTACCGGCTGGCGCGCGACATCGATCTCGCCGACCCGGCGTTCGACGTGGAGTCCGCGGTGGACGCGATGGCCCCGGCGATCGAGATCATCGACTCCCGATACCGGGATTTCCGGTTCACCCACACCGACGTGGTCGCCGACAACACTTCGGCTGCCGGGTTCGTGCTCGGCCCGTGGCGCGCGTTCGGCGAGGTGGCGAACCGGGCGGTGCGGCTGCGCTCCGGGGACCGCGAGGTGATCGGCTCGACGTCGGCGATCCTCGGCGATCCGGTGCGCGCGCTGCACGCGCTGGTCGAGCTGTGCCGGAAACGGGACATCCCGCTGCGGGCCGGGCAGGTCGTGCTGGCCGGAGCGGCGACCGAAGCGGTGCCGTTCGTGCCCGGAGTCGCCGAGGCGGACATCGCCGGGCTCGGCCGGGTTTCGGTGCGGGGGCTGGCATGAGCGGGCGGGTGATCTCCGGGCTGGCCAAGCCGAGGGGCCGGTTCCCGCATGTGAAGGTCGCGGGAGACCTGATCTTCGTGTCCGGGACGAGTTCTCGACGCCCGGACAACACGTTCGCCGGCGTCGAGGTGGACGAACTCGGCACCACGAACCTGGACATCCGGACGCAGACCCGCGCGGTGATCGAGAACATCCGCGGCATCCTGCACGAGGTCGGCGCCGACCTCACCGACATCACCCAGATCACCACCTTCCTGGTTTCGATGAACGATTTCGGCGGCTACAACGAGATCTACGGCGAATACTTCGACGAAACGGGCCCTGCCCGCACCACGGTCGCCGTGCATCAGCTGCCGCATCCGCACCTGCTGATCGAAATCCAGGCGATCGCCCAACTACCGAAATACACGGAGGTTCCGCGATGACCGGCATTCCCGAGGTCGTCAATTTCCAGGCCTGGATCGCCGAGCACGAGCATCTGCTCAAACCGCCGGTGAACAACCGGACGATGGCGCTGGGCAAGGATTTCATCGTGCAGATCGTCGGTGGGCCGAACCAGCGCACCGACTTCCACGTCGACCCCTACGAGGAATGGTTCTACCAGCTCAGGGGCAACATGCACGTGAACGTCATGACCGACGAAGGCCAGAAGACCGTTCACATCTCCGAGGGCGACACGTGGCTGCTGCCGGGCGACATCCCGCACTCGCCGCAGCGTCCGGAAGCCGACTCGATCGGCCTGGTCATCGAACGTGTCCGTGAGGAGGGCACGCTGGAGAAGTTCCAGTGGTACTGCCTCGAATGCGCCTCGCTGGTGCACGAGGTGGAACTCCAGGTGCGCGACATCGTCGAGGATCTGCCGCCGGTCTTCACCGCCTTCTACGGTGACGAGCAGGCCCGCACGTGCGGTGGCTGCGGTGCCCTTCACCCCGGGAAGGGCTGAGATGACCGGACTGATCGACATCCACACGCATTACGTGCCGAACGGCTGGCCGGATCTGCGCGCGGACGCCGGGCCGGACGCACCGTGGCTGCGCGCGGAGACCGAGTCCGAGGCGATGATCATGATGGGGGACAAGGAGTTCCGCCGGATCGCCGCGGACTGCTGGGACGCGGAGACCCGGCTGCTGGACATGGACGCCGACGGCGTGCGCACCCAGGTGGTCTCCCCGACACCCGCGTTCTTCAACTACGGCCGGACCGGCGAGCAGGCGGGCCGGATCGCCCGGATCTTCAACGATCTGGCGCTGGAGATCGTCGCGCCGGCGCCGGACCGGCTGATCCCGTTCTGCCAGGTCCCGTTGCAGGACACCGACGCGGCGTGCCGCGAACTGGAACGCTGCCTGGCCGCGGGGCATCGCGGGGTGGAGATCGGCAACCACGTCGGCGACCAGGACCTCGACAGCGCCGGGGTGGAGACCTTCCTGCAGCACTGCGCGTCGCTCGGGGTCCCGGTGTTCGTGCACCCATGGGACATGGCCGATTCGCCCCGGCTGGACCGATGGATGGCGCGGTGGCTGACCGCGATGCCCGCGGAAACGCATCTGTCGATCCTGGCGCTGGTGCTCGGCGGGGTCTTCGACCGGATCGACGCGAGCCTGAAGATCTGCTTCGCCCACGGTGGCGGGTCGTTCGCGTTCTGGCTCGGCCGGATGGAGAACGCCTGGCATCGGCGGAACGACGTGATCGGCACCTCGGAGTTCCCGCCTTCGCACTACCTCGACCGATTCCACGTCGACTCGGTGGTCTTCGACGAGCGGGCGCTGCGACTGCTCGTGGACACGCTCGGTGCCGAGCGGGTGATGGTCGGCAGCGACTACCCGTATCCGCTCGGCGAACGTCCGGTCGGCGAGGTGGTGCGCAAAAGCGGCTTCCTGAGCGAGACCGAGCGGCAGCTGATCACCAGCGGGAACGCCGAGCGCTTCCTGTCCCTGTCGTGACCGTCCTAATCGGACATGCCGGTGGCGACGTCGGTCAAGCTGCGGATCAGCGCGTCCACCGACGGGCTGAGTGTGCGCTGGGCGGGCAGGGTCAGTCCGACGCTGTGCCCGATCGGCTCCAGCGCCAGCGCGACCCTCGTGATCCTCGGGTCGTCCTTGGTGATCAGGCTGGGCAGCGCGGCGATCACGTCGGTCTCCAGCAGCAGCTGCCGCACGGTGAGGAACGACGTGGTCTCCACCCGGTTCGCGGGCAGTGGGAAGCCGTTGCGGGTGAACAACTGCTCCAGCTCGCGGCGCAGCGCGGTCTCCGCTCCGGGCAGAATCCACGGGTACTCGGCGAGGTCGGCCAGCTCGACGCCGGTCGCGCCGGCCAGGGGATGTGCGGTGCGCACCACCAGATCCACCGACTCGTCGTACAGTTTGCGCCGCTCGATCCGCTCGTCCGAAGGCGCTGTCAGCCTGCCGATGATCAGATCGACCCGGCCTGCCTCCAGTTCCACCAGCAGGGCTTCGGGAGAACCCTCCCGGACCACGATCGTCAGGTACGGCCGCTCGGTCTTGATCGCCGCGATCGCGCGCGGCAACAGCATGTTCGACCCCGCGAGATGGGTGCCGACCACCACCGTGCCGCGTTCGGCGTCGGCCAGCTCGGCGACGTGCCGCCCGGCCTGCTCGAGCTGGGCGAGCACCGCGCGGGCGTGCCCGGTGAACGCCTCGCCGAACACGGTCGGGGTGATGCCGCGCGGGCCGCGCTCGAACAACCGCACGTCGAGGATCTCTTCGAGTTCGTGCAGACTTCGGGTCGCCACCGGCTGCGTCACGTGCAACTCGGCGGCGGCCCCGACCACGGTGCCCTGCCTGGCCAGCGCGTCGAGCAGGACGAGGTGGCGGAACTTCAGTCGGCCGTCCAGCAGGCGAGGCAAGATCACCAGCCGATCCTACCCGCGAGGTGTGTATGACCACGATTGTCCGAACCGGACCGATTCGCTATGCCACAGCGGCGCGGTTCGCGCCGCCGGTCGCCGTTTCGGAGCAAACGCCGTCCAGCGGGGAGATCAGCCCGCAACCGCCGTCCCGGCTGGACCGGGTGATGGGACCGCCGGGCGATCGCCTGCCGCAGGGCGAGGACTGTCTCAACCTGACGATCAGCACCCCGGGTCTGGATGACGGACGCAGGCCGGTGCTCGTGTGGCTGCACGGCGGCGGATTCTCCAGCGGCGGTGGGTTGCTGAACTGGTACGACGGCGGTGCGCTGGCGGCCGAGGGCGACCTGGTGGTGGTCGGCGTCAACTACCGGCTCGGCGCGCTCGGTTACCTGTACTTGGACGGCGTCAGCCCCGGCAACCTCGGGCTGGCCGACCAGCTCGAGGCGCTGCGCTGGGTGCGGGCCAACATCGCGGCCTACGGCGGTGACCCGGACAACGTGACGGTCGCCGGGCAGTCGGCGGGCGGCATTTCCATCCGCCTTCTGATGGACCTGCCCGAGGCTCGCGGTCTGTTCGGGCGGGCGATCCTGCAGAGCGCGCCGCTCGGCCTCGGCGCCCGACCGCCCGGGCAGGCGGAGAAACTCGGCGAGGTGTTCGCCGACGCGCTCGGCAGCGACCCGCGCACAGCCGGCATCACGGAAATCCTCTCCGCGCAGAAGGAAACCGCGCTGACGAACCTGCGGCTCACCGGCGACCCGATGGAGCCCGCGTTCATTCCGGTGGACACGCTGGACAAGGCGTCCTTCCCGGACAACGTGTGCGATCTCGACGTGCTGTACGGCTGGAACGCCGACGACATGACCGCGTTCCCCGGCGCCGCGGGCACCGACGAGATCTACGTCGAACCGCTGGCCGCTTTCGGCGACCGGCTGCGTTCGGCCGGCGCCGGCGTCTGGTCGTACCGCCTCGACTGGCGGCCCGAAGGGTCCGAATTCGGCGCCACCCACTGCCTGGAACTGCCTCTGCTGCTCGGCACCGAGCAGGCCTGGCAGGACAGTCCGATGCTCGGCAAGGTCCCGTGGCCGGAGGTCGATGCCTTCGGCACCGCCCTCCGCGCCGTCTGGGCGACCTTCGCCCGCACCGGCACCCTCGACCCCACCCCGGTCGCGGGCCACCCCATCGGCTTCAACCCCGAACACGCGTGATCAGAGGCGCAACTCGCGTGATTGAAGGCGTAACTCGCGCATCGCGTGTGTTACGGCTCCAGACACGCGAGTTCCGTCTCCGATCACGCGAGTTACGGTTCTACGCACATGCACAGGCCTGGTGAAAAGGGCCTGACAGTAGAGGTGGGAGCGCGCCCGGTCAAGACGTTGTGCTGACCGGGCGCGCAGTCCTATCGTGTCCATCGAAGCGCTTCGACAGTTCGGATCACCGCGGATTCCGAGGGAGGCCACGATGGCCGGCGGGTATCACCGACTTCTCTGGAGGGACCTCTGATGTCGAAGCGAGTAGTGGCTGCCGCGATGGTCGCGATGCTGGCCATCGCGGGCTGCGGGTCCGGATCCGGCAGCGGTGACCCGAAAACCCTGAAGTTGTGGCACTACGAGGCGCCGGACAGCGCGATGGGCGTGGCCTGGGCCGAGGCGATCAAGCAGTTCGAAGCGAGCCACCCCGGCGTCAAGGTCGCCTTCGAGGAGAAGGGCTTCGAACAGATCCAGAAGACGGCGCCGATGGTGCTCAACTCGGGCGACGCGCCGGACGTCTTGGAATACAACAAGGGCAATGCCACGGCGGGACTGTTGTCCAAGCAGGGACTTCTGACCGACATCAGCGAAGAGGTCACCGAACGCGGCTGGGACAAGCAGCTCACCCCGGCGCTCCAGACCACCGCCCGTTACGACGAGAACGGCGTGATGGGATCCGGGAACTGGTACGGCGTCCCGAACTACGCCGAGTACTTGAAGGTCTTCTACAACAAGGACATGTTCGCGCAGCAGGGGCTCGAAGAGCCGAGGACCATCGAGCAGCTGACCGCGGCCATGGACAAGTTCACCGCCGCCGGGATCACCCCGCTGGCCGTCGGCGGGTCGGAGTACCCGGCACACCAGATCCTGTACCAGCTCGCCCTCACCAAGGCCGACCGCGGCTGGGTGGACCGCTACCAGCGCTACACCGGCAAGGTGGACTTCCACGACGCCGCGTGGTCCTACGGCGCGACGACCTTCGCCGACTGGGTGAAGAAGGGGTACATCAGCAAGGAATCGGCCGGGGTGGACACCGAGGGCATGGGCACGTCGTTCATGCAGGGCAAGTACCCGATCATGATCAGCGGGAGCTGGTGGTACGGCAGGCTGGTGCAGAGCATCAAGAACTTCCAGTGGGGTTCTGTGCCCTGGCCGGGGATGACCGCGGGTTCCGGGGGCAACATGTGGGTCATCCCCAAGGGAGCGAAGAACCGGGACCTCGCGCTCGACTTCATCGCGATCACGATGTCCCAGCCGATCCAGGACAAGCTGCGGGAGGCCGGTGGGGTCCCGGTGGTGAACAGCCCCACGCCGCCTGCCGATCCGCGGCTGAAGGATCTGGTCGAGGACTTCACCGCTCTGTCCGCACAGGACAAGCTCGCGTTCTATCCCGATTGGCCGGCTCCCGGGTACTACGACGTCCATGTCTCGGCGACGCAGAAGCTCATCACCTCGAGCGCCTCGCCGTCACAGGTGCTCGACGAGCTCGCCAAGCCCTACGAGGAGAACCTGGCGAACGTCGGCAAATGACCAGGGGACGGGGCAACTACCTGCTCTTCCTGATCCCCGGCGCGCTGCTGCTGATCGCGGTGATCCTGGTGCCGTTCGCGATGAACATCGGCATCAGCTTCACCCAGTGGTCCGGCGCCGGCGATCCGAAGTGGACAGGACTGGACAATTACCGGCGATTGTTCGCGGACGACGTCTTCTGGGCGTCGTTCCGCCACAACGTCGGGCTCGTGGTGGCGATGGCCATCGTGCCGACCGTGACGGGACTGGTGATCGCGGCCGCGCTGTTCGATTTCGTGGCCAAACGGTTCGGGACGCGGGCGGCCGGCGTGCTGCGGGCCTGCGTGTACCTGCCACAGGTGCTGCCGATCGCGGTCGCCGGCATCGTGTGGAGCTGGATACTGGCGCCCGAGGGCGCGGTGAACGAACTCCTCTCCGCCGTCGGGCTCGGCTCGCTCGCCCAGAACTGGCTGGGCGATCCGGATCTCGCCCTGTGGAGCGTGATGGGCGTGATGGTGTGGATCCAGGTCGGCTATCCGGTGGTCATCTTCATGGCCGGGATGCAGCGCGCCGACCCCTCGCTGCACGAGGCGGCGGAGCTGGACGGCGCGTCGTGGTGGGGCCGGTTCTGGCATGTGACGGTGCCCCAGCTGCGGCCCGAGGTCTTCGTGGTCCTGCTGACCTGCACCATCGCCGCGTTGAAGGTCTTCGGGCCGATCTACGTGCTGACCAGGGGAGGGCCCGGCGGGTCCACCAACGTGCCGTCGTACTACTCGTTCCAGAACTTCTTCGAGAAGACGCAGGTCGGCTACGGCGCGGCGATCGCGACCGTGCTCACGGTGCTGATCCTCGTGCTCACCACGGTGTTCCTCCGGATCCAGAGGCGGGGTGAGCACGCGTGAAACGGCATGTGACGCTCTGGTCGTTGATCGTGCTCGCGATCGTGATGCTGGCGCCGTTCCTGGTCGTGGCGCTGAACGCGCTGAAGTCCCCGGCCGAGTACGCGTCCGATGGCCCACTGTCCTTTCCGGACGGCGTGTACCTGCAGGGGCTGATCGACTTCTGGGTCCGGGTCGGGTTCGGGCAGAAGCTGCTCAACAGCGTCGTGATCAGCGGGTCGGTCGCGGTGCTCGCGGTGGTGATCTCGGTGCTGAACGCCTACGCGCTGGGCATCGGCCGGGTCCGCGGCAGGACGTGGATCCTGGTCGCGTTCCTCATCGCGAACACGTTGCCGCAGGAAGCCTTGGCGTACCCGCTGTACTTCCTCGCCAACGAGACCGGTCTCTACGACACCCAGCTCGGCGTGATCATCATCTTCACGATCATCCAGGCCGCGTTCGGCACTTATCTGCTGTCCTCGACGTACGTCGGGTTTCCGCGCGAGCTGCTCGAGGCCGCCTATCTCGACGGCGCGAACAAAGGGCAGACCCTGGTGCGGATCGTGGTGCCGATCAGCAGGCCGACCCTCGGTGTGCTGTTCGTCTTCTTCTTCATCTGGACGTGGAACGAGTTCTTCCTCCCGCTGATCCTGCTGATCTCCAACGACACCCAGACCGTCCCGGTCGCCTTGGGTGTGCTGCAGGGCCAGCGGATGATGGACGCGACCATGACCAGTGCCTCGGCGTTGCTCGGGGTCATCCCGGCGATCGCCTTCTTCCTGATCTTCCAGCGGACGTTGACACGTGGCATCACGGCAGGGGCGGTCAAATGAAGTTCAGCAACGGATACTGGCTGCTGCGCGACGGAGTACAGGCGGCACATCCGGTGGAGGTGTACGACCTCACCGCGGGGGACGGCCGGATCGTGGTGCACGCGCCGACCCATCGCATCCGCCACCGCGGCGACCTGTTGAAGGGACCGGTGGCGACGGTCGGATTCTCCTCGCCGATGCCGGACGTGATCGGGGTGAGCGTCACGCATTTCGAGGGCGGGCTGCCGCGAGAACCCCGCTTCGAGCTGTCGGCCGTCGACGAGGAGGCGAAAGTCTCCGAGGACGGGCACACGCTCACCGCCGGCGCGTTGTCGGTGCGGCTCCACCGCGGCGAAGGATGGAAGGTCGACTTCGTCGCGGAGGGCAAGGTGCTCACCACCAGCGGGGCCAAGGGGATGGGCTTCATGAGCCTCGACGGCGAGCACCATGTCCGCGACCAGCTCGACCTCGGCGTGGGAGCCCAGGTCTACGGGCTCGGCGAGCGATTCGGGCCACTGGTGCGCAACGGGCAGGTCGTCGACATCTGGAACGCCGATGCCGGCACGAGCAGCGAACAGGCTTACAAGAACGTCCCGTTCTACCTGACCAACGCCGGCTACGGCGTGTTCGTCAATCATCCGGGGCACGTGTCCTTCGAGGTGGCCTCGGAAGCGGTGTCACGGGTGCAGTTCAGCGTCGCGGGCCAGTCGCTGGAGTACTTCGTCATCTACGGCCCGAGCCCGAAGGAGATCCTGCGCAAGTACACGGCGCTGACCGGCAGACCGGCGCTCCCGCCCGCGTGGTCGTTCGGGCTGTGGCTGTCGACGTCGTTCACCACGTCCTACGACGAGGAGACCGTGTCGGGATTCGTCGACGGCATGATCGAACGCGATCTGCCGCTGAGCGTGTTCCATTTCGACTGCTTCTGGATGCGCGAATTCAACTGGTGCGACTTCGAATGGGATCCGCGGACGTTCACGGACCCCGTCGGCATGCTGGAGCGGCTGAAAGCGCGGGACCTGCGCATCTCGGTGTGGATCAACCCGTATGTGGCGCAACGGTCACCGCTGTTCGCCGAGGGCGTCGCGGGCGGATACCTGCTGCGGAAACCGAACGGTGACGTGTGGCAGTGGGATCTCTGGCAGCCGGGAATGGCTCTGGTCGACTTCACCAATCCCGCCGCGCGCGCGTGGTACGCGGCCAAACTGGACGCTTTGCTCGAACAGGGCGTGGACTGTTTCAAGACCGACTTCGGCGAGCGGGTGCCGACGGACGTCGTCTACTTCGACGGATCCGATCCCGAGCGGATGCACAACTACTACACCTACCTGTACAACCAGACCGTCTTCGACGTGCTCCGCAAAGGGCGCGGGGAGGGCGAGGCCGTGGTGTTCGCGCGCTCGGCGACCGCGGGTTCGCAGCAGTTCCCGGTGCATTGGGGCGGCGACTGCGAATCGACGTACGAGTCGATGGCCGAGAGCCTGCGCGGCGGCCTTTCCCTCGGTCTGTCCGGTTTCGGGTATTGGAGCCACGACATCGGCGGCTTCGAAGGCACCCCGGATCCGGCTTTGTTCAAACGCTGGATCGCGTTCGGGATGTTGTCGTCGCACAGCAGGTTGCACGGCAGTTCGTCCTACCGGGTGCCCTGGCTGTTCGACGAGGAAGCTGTCGACGTCCTGCGGGTGTTCTCCAAGCTCAAGGCGCGGCTGATGCCGTACCTGTGGCAAGCGGCGGCACAGGCCGCGGCCGAGGGCACGCCGATGATGCGGGCGATGGCGCTGGAGTTCCCGGCCGATCCGGCGTGCGCCCACCTGGAGCGGCAGTACATGCTGGGTGACTCGCTCCTGGTGGCACCGGTGTTCTCGGACGAGGGCGAAGTGACCTACTACGTCCCGGAAGGCGTGTGGACCGACTTCTTCACCGGCGACGAGATCCAGGGCCCGCGGTGGGTGAGCACCGTCTGCGACATGCTCACCGTCCCGTTGCTGGTGCGTCCCGACACCGTTCTGCCGCTAGGGGCTGTCGACGACCGGCCGGACTACGACTACGCCGACGGCGTCACACTGCGGCTGTACCGGCTGGAGGACGGCGGCAGGATCACCACCACCGTCGGCGGCTCGACGTTCCGCACCCGCCGGGAGGGCGACAGCGTCCACATCGACGTCGACGCCGCGCCTGATGGCTGGCAGGTGGCCTTTCCCGGAGGTGACGAGACGATCGTGGCGACGGGAAGCGCGTTGACGATTCGCGGCGCTGTCTCCCCGGATGGCCGCGCGTTCAGTGCGCCCCGTCCGTGAAGGCCTCCTTGAGGGACCCAGAGTCCCTCAAGGAGGCCTTCACGGACTCGGGTGGGCAGGGAGCATCGGTACCGAGCCGGATCTTCAGGTCGTTGGAACGACTTGAAACACTCACGAAGGCGCGGGGCCGGTGCTGCCCCGTTCGGTCAATCGGGGTGACAGCAGCCGGACCTCGGCCTGACCTCCGTCGTCGAGGCGGCGCATCGCCATCTCGACGGCGAGGCTGCCGAGTTCGGCGGCGGGGATGGCGATCGAGGTGAGCTGGACCGACTGCGCTTCGGCCATGTCCTCCGGGCAGACGGCCAGCACCGAGATGTCCTGGGGAATCTGCTTGCCGCGACGGTTCAGCTCGGACAGCAGCGGGCCGAGGATGGCCTCGTTGTGCACGACCAGCCCGGTGACGCCGGGGTGTTCGGCGAACACGTCGTCGAGGCAGGCACGGAGCGCGTCGTAGGAAGGCGCGCACGGGAACGAACCGGCCCGCACCTTGCGCTTCGTCGCCGTCTGGCGGAAGCCGCGCAGGAAGCGACCCGCGTAGCTCGTGCCGCGTTTGTAGACCGCGGGGGAGGGGCCGATCAGCGCGATCTCGCGATGGCCGAGGTCGGCCAGATGCGTGACGCTCGCGGCGCCTGCCGCGGTGAAGTCGAGATCGACGCAGGTCAGGTCGCCGGGGTCGGCGGGAACTCCGATCAGCACCACCGGCCGGTGCAAGGATCTCAGCACCGGGAGACGCGGCTCGGAGGTTTCGACGTCCATCACGATCAGCGCGTCAGCGATGGCGGACGCGGCGATCCGGCGCAGGCCGTCCGGGCCTTCGTTCTTGGTCAGCAAAAGCACGTCATGGTCGTAGGTCCGCGCCTCGGTGACGGTGGCCGCGACGAACTGCATGACCACCGGGACGTTGAGATCCGTCCGCAGCGGGACGACGAGCGCGAGCACGTTGGTGCGGCTGCTGGCCAGCGCGCGGGCGCCCGCGTTCGGGTGGTAACCGAGTTCGCTGATGCTGTGCTGAACGCGGCGGCGGGTGTCCTCCGAGATCGAACGCCGTCCGGACAGCACGTAGGACACGGTGCTCGGGGAGACCCCGGCTGCCCGGGCGACGTCTGCGATGGTGACCATCAGTCGATGATAGTGCGAGTCGAATCGATTCGACGGGCTCAGCCCTTGCTCAGTTCGATCAAGCGTGGCAACGCGTCGGTGGGCAGCTCGACACCCCGATACGCCATGAGTTTGGCGAACTGGCGCATCGGCATCGAAGCGACCATGCGCATCCAGTCCACGCTGCTATCGACCCGATTGCTCTGGCCGGCGAGCAACTTGCCCAGCTCCGGCCCCACGATCGGGTGGCCGAACCACTGTTGGACCGTCGAGTCGATCGACAGGACCGGGATGATGACGTCACCGGCGAGGGTGACCGGCGCTTCGGCGACGATCTGCGCGGCGCTCCGGCCGATCTGGACGGTGTAGTCGCCGGGCGAGACCACCCATCGGCTCAGTTCGATGTCGTACCAGGCGAAAGCGCGGCGATCGAGGGTGAGCTCGACGCGACGGGTCTCACCCGGTTCGAGCGAGATCTTGGCGAACGCGCGGAGCTCCCGTGCCGGGCTGCGAACAGGAGCGGCGTTGGTGGCGACGTAGACCTGGACGACGTGTTTACCGGTGCGGGATCCGGTGTTGGTGACGGTCACGGCGACGGCGGCGGAGTCGTCGCCCGTCGCCGTGACCGTCAGTTCGCCGGCCTCGAAAGTCGTGTAGGACAGGCCGTGGCCGAACGGGTAGCGGACCGCGACCTCGGCGGTTTCGTAGTACCGGTAGCCGACCATGACTCCCTCGCCGTACCGGACGTGGCCCGATTCGCCGGGGAAGTTGAGATAGCTGGGGTTGTCCTGCAAACGAAGCGGAATGCTCTCGGCGAGGTGACCTGACGGGTTGGTGACGCCGAAGAGGAGGTCGGCGAGCGCGCTGCCGCCTGCCTGACCGAGCAGCCAGCCGTCGAGAATGGCGTCGACGTCGTCGTGCCAGCCCTCCAGCGACACCACGCCGCCGTGGGAGAGGACGACCACGGTGCGCCTGCTCGCCGCCGCGACCGCCTTGAGGAGCTCGACCTGTGCCGCGGGGAGGTCGATGGTGTCGCGGTCGAATCCCTCGGATTCGTCCTTTTCGCCCAGACCGGCGAACACCACCGCGACGTCGGCTTCACGGGCGATCTCGATCGCGTTGTCGGCCAGGCCGCGCGCGTAGGTCACGGATTCCCCGAGTTCGCGGATCGCGTCGAGCGCGGTGTCCACCCGGGTGGGATTGACGTGGGAGCTGCCGCCACCCTGGAAGCGGGGGTTCGCGGCGAACTCGCCGATGACCGCCACCGCCGATCGCGTGGTCAGGGGCAACGTGTCCCGGTCGTTCTTCAGCAGGACCGCGCAGTCGGCGGCGACTTCTTTCGCCACCCGGTGCTGCTCGTCGGGATCCACGTCGCCGCTCGGCGGCAGTGCCCGGCCGGTGAGGGCGAGGACGCGACGGACACTCCTGTCGACGACGGCTTCGTCCAGTTCTCCGCTTCGGACCGCCGCCACGATCTCGGCGTCGCCGCTGCCGCCGGTGCCCGGCATCTCGAGGTCCAGTCCCGACGCGAGCGCGGCGACCCGGTCGTTCACCGCGCCCCAGTCCGAGACGACGGCGCCCTCGAAACCCCATTCGTCACGCAGGACGTCGGTGAGCAGACGGCGGTTCTGGGCGGCGTAGACGCCGTTGACCCGGTTGTACGAGCACATCACCGTCGCCGGGTGCGCTTCGGACACGACGCGTTCGAACGCCGGGAAGTAGATCTCGCGCAGGGTCCGTTCGTCGACCTCCGCGCTGACCCGCATCCGGTCGGTCTCCTGGTTGTTGGCCGCGAAATGCTTCACCGACGCGCCCGCGCCTTCGGCCTGCATGGCCCGCACGTAGGCGCTGGCGAGGACGCCGCTCAGCAACGGGTCCTCCGAGTAGTACTCGAAATTACGGCCGCACAACGGGGAACGCTTGATGTTCACGCCCGGGCCGAGTACCACGGAGACCCCGGCCGCGCGGGCCTCCCTGCCGATGGCCGCGCCGATTCGCGCGGCGACCTCCGGATCCCAGCTGGAGCCCACCGCGACCGACGGCGGGAAACAGGTGGCGGACACACTGTCGTGCACACCGAGATTGTCGGCCTGGTCGTCCTGTCGTCGCAGGCCGTGCGGGCCGTCGGAGAGCATGATCGACGGGATTCCCGCCGCCTCGATCGCCTCGGTGTGCCAGAAGTCGCGGCCGGACAGCAGTGACGCCTTCTGTTCGAGCGTGAGGCCGACGGGTTCGATCTGGGAGGTCAACGGGATTCCTTCCGGCCGGCAACTGTCCACTGTGTTCGAGAGTGCCAGACGAATCCGTCCTTGCTCGGGTGGACGCGGGCCTAGCGACGCTAGGAAAGCTAGCGGTACTAAAGGTCCCTTGCTCCCTTTTCGGGCCTGCTCGCGCCAGGCCTCGTTCCACTGGCGGAGGCGATCGAGGAGCCATTGTCTCGTCGTGTCCGGTCCGCTAACATCGCCGTAACGCGACTGTCGAATCGATTCGACACTCGGATCTTCCGCTCGATCCCCACCGCTCGAAACTCGCCGAATATCGCCGCCCGGGTCGTCGAAGCGCTTCGATTGTTTGCGATGGAGTCTTCATGAGCAGAGCAACTCTCCCTGTCCGCCTCCGCAGGATCGGCATGGTCGTCACGACGATCACCCTGGTGCTGGGGCTGGCCTCACCCGCGGTCGCGGACGAACTGAACGCTCTTCCATTCCGCGATCCCGGCCTCCCGCTGACCACGCGGGTGGACGATCTGGTGCGGCGGTTGACCCTCGCGGAGAAAGTGTCGTTGCTGCACCAGTTCCAGCCGGCGATCCCGCGGCTGGGCATCCCCGAATTCAAAACGGGAACCGAGGCATTGCACGGTCTCGGCTGGACGACCGAACGCGAGAACGGCGCCGTCGTGACCGCGAACGCCACCGTCTTCCCGCAGGCGATCGGGCTCGCCTCCACGTGGAATCCCGCGTTGATCAAGCAGGTCGGCGCGGTCGTCGGCGACGAGGCACGGGGTTACCACTCGCAGGATCCCGGATTCTGGGGGCTCCAGCTGTGGGCGCCCGTGGTGAACCTGCTGCGTGATCCGCGATGGGGACGCAACGAGGAGGGCTACTCCGAAGATCCCTTCCTGACCGGGGCGATCTCGACGGCGTACGGCAAGGGGATGACCGGCGACCATCCCGAGTACCTCAAGACCGCTCCGGTACTGAAGCACTACCTGGCCAACAACAACGAGATCCGCCGCGACACCACGTCGTCCAACCTGCGACCGCGCGTGCTGCGCGAATACGACGAACAGGCGTTCAAACCGGCTATCGCGGCCGACGCGGCGACCGGCGTGATGGGGTCGTACAACCTCGTCAACGGACGGCCCGCGACGGTCAACCCCGACCTTCACGAGGTCGTGCGGACGTGGACCGGCAAGACGCTCTACAACGTCAGCGACGCTTCCGCCCCGTACAACCTGACAGGCTCCGAGAAGTACTACGGGACCGATGAGGAGGGTTTCGCGGCCACCCTCAAAGCCGGTTTGGACGGCTTCACCGTCGACAACCAGAACCCCGGCCCCACCATCAAGATCATCACGTCCGCGCTGGCCAAGGGACTGCTCGCCGAGGCCGACATCGACAGGGCGGTGAAGCACGTCCTGAGCGTGCGCTTCCGGCTCGGCGACTTCGATCCGGACGGTGGCCCGTACGCCAAGATCGGCAAGGACGTGGTCAACAGCCCGGCGCACCGGCAGCTCGCCCGCAAGTCGGCGGGCGAGGCCATGGTGCTGCTGAAGAACGACCGCGGCGCTCTGCCGCTGGACCCGAAGCGCGGTGTCGCGGTCATCGGGCCGCTGGAGAAGACCCTGTACACAGACTGGTATTCCGGCGGACTGCCGTACAAGGTGACCCCGGTCGACGGGATCCGCGCGCGGCTCGGCGGCGGGGCACAGGTCACCGACACCGAGGCCGTCGACCGGATCGCCTTGCGCGATGCCGCCACCGGCAGGTACCTCAGTGGCGGCGCGGGTGATGCGGGTGCGGTGCTCAAGACCGGCGCCACCAGCGTTGGGGCCACGGAGCAGTTCGACGCGTTCGAGTGGGGCGACGGCGTGCTGACCTTGCGCAGTGTCGCGAACGGAAGGTACGTCGAGCGGCAGAACCTCGCCGATGCCACCAGTCCGTTCCTCAACCAGGCACCGCAGCCGCGGGACTGGTTCGTCCACCAGCAATTCAAGCTTGAGGACGCGGGTGACGGCACGGTCGTGATCCGGTACGCCGGTTACGAGGTCCCTAACGACTGGGACGGGCCGAACAGCTATCTCACCGCCGCGGCCGACGGCACGCTGACCTTGGGCTCGCCGAACGCGGCGGGGGCGACCAAGTTCCGCAAGGAGCAGCTCAGCTCGGGGATCGACAGCGCGGTGAAGGCGGCACGATCGGCCGAAACGGCGGTCGTGGTCGTGGGCAGCATGCCGTTCATCAACGGCCGGGAGGACCACGACCGCACCACGACGGCACTGGCGGCGAGCCAGAGCGAGCTGATCAAGGCCGTGCGCGAGGCGAATCCGAACACCGTCGTGGTGGTCGAGAACAGCTATCCCACGACCTTGAACTGGGAACAGGAGAACATCCCGGCGATCGTGTGGACGTCACACGCCGGCCAGGAGACCGGCAACGCGCTCGCCGACGTGCTGTACGGCGACGTCAACCCGGCGGGACGGCTCACCCAGACCTGGTACCGCTCGGACGCCGATCTCCCGGACATCCTCGACTACGACATCATGAAACGCGGCAGCACCTACCAGTACTTCACGGGTGATCCGCTGTACGCCTTCGGCCACGGCCTGTCCTACACGAACTTCCGTTACAGCGACCTGCGCCTCGGGAAACCTGGTCCACAAGGGACGTTCGAAGCGACGGTGAAGGTGACCAACACCGGGAAACGCGCCGGTGACGAAGTGGTGCAGCTCTACACCCATCAGCTCGTCTCCCGCGACAAGCAACCGAATCAGCGGCTCCGCGACTTCGAGCGGGTGCACCTGGAGCCGGGGCAGACCAAGACGGTGCGCCTGTCGGTGCCCGACCTGCGGCATTGGGACGTCACCCGGGGCAAATGGGTGCTGGAATCATCCGTCCACGAGGTGATGGTCGGTGCGTCCGCTGCCGACATCCGGCTGCGCTCGGCGCTCCCCGTTCGTGGTGAGCAGATCCCGCCGCGCGATCTGACCCGGGACACCAGGGCGATCGACTTCGACGACTACTCCGGCGTCGAACTGGTCGACGAGAGCAAGGTCCGCGGTGACGCGGTCGGTGTCGGGGCGGGAGACTGGCTGCGCTTCAGCGACGTGGACTTCCGTTCGGGGGCAAGGACCTTCACCGCCAGAACGGCCCGCGCCGAACCGGGGACGTCCACTGTGGAAATCCGGCTCGGCGGACCGCGCGGCAGGCCTGCCGGAACCGCTCGGATCGCCAGTACCGGCGACAAATACACGTACTCGACGACCACTGCGACGTTGTCCGGGCTGAGCGGGCGGCACGACGTCTACCTCGTCTTCACCTCCGATTCGAGAATCAGCACGTTCTCTCTGCGGTAGCGGTCCATTTGGTGAGAAGACACGGAAGGAACCCGGCTATGCGTAGGCAAGCACGATCCTTGATGAGCGTTGTCGTCCTGGCGTTGGTCGCCATGCTGGTGACAGGAGGGACGGCGCAGGCCGCGACCTGGAGCTCTTCGGACAAGTGGGGGAGTTGGCCGAACGGCGGCTATACCGTCCGCAACAACGTCTGGGGCGGTGGCTCCGGCCCGCAGTCGATCTGGGCGAACTCCTACAGCAATTTCGGCGTCTGGGCGAACCACCCGAATACCGGTGGGGTGAAGTCGTATCCGCATTCGGCGAAGAACGTCGGCCGCCAGTTGAGCGGACTGCGAAGCCTTTCCAGCAGCTTCAACGTCTCCAGGCCGGGTGGCGGCGCCTACGCGACGGCGTACGACATCTGGGCGAACAACAACGCCTACGAGATCATGCTGTGGATGAACAAGCAGGGTGCCGTGGGCGCGATCGGATCGAAGGAGACCACGGTGTCCGTCGGCGGCCACACCTGGGATGTCTACCGGGGGAGCAACGGCGCCAACGCGGTGTTCTCCTTCCTGCGTACCTCCAACACGAACGCGGGTACGGTCGACGTGCTCGCCGTGCTGAACTGGATCAAGAACCGCGGCTGGTACGGCGACGTGACGGTCGGCGAAGTGCAGTTCGGCTTCGAGATCACGTCGTCCAGCGGCGGCATGAACTTCTCGGCGAACAGCTACTCGGTTTCGTCTTCCTGATCGGTTGCCGACTGCGCCCCCCTCGTGAGCGGGGCCTTTCGCACCACGCATGAACGCCCTAGATCAGGTCCGCACCGGCGGAGATGCCCAGGTGAGGAGCGGCCGCTGACGATGGGGACATGGACATTCCCCTCGCGTCCGCCGCCGGATCGGGCCGTCGGGCGGCGCGAAACGCGCGGGCCCCACGCCTGCCGTCGCTGACAGGAATGCGCTTCGTCGCCGCGCTCATGGTCTTTCTCTCCCATCTCACCCTTCAGGACTTGTTCGCCGACGACGGCGTCCAGCAGTCCCTGACGGCGACGTTCATCCAGGGCGGCTTCACCGGAGTCGGATTCTTCTTCGTGCTCAGCGGTTTCGTGCTGGCCTGGTCCGCGCGGGAGAAGGACACGGCGCGGACGTTCTGGCGACGGCGGTTCTTCAAGATCTACCCGAACGATGTCGTCACGTTCATCGCGGCGGCGTTGCTGCTGGGGTTCGTCGCGAACGAGACCTTCGACTTCGGGACCGCGGCGCTGAACCTCTCGCTGGTGCAGGCCTGGGCGCCGGTCGACGGCGGCTTCAACATCGTCTCGTGGTCCCTGTCCTGCGAAGTGCTGTTCTATCTGTCGTTCCCCTTGCTGTTCCGGTACATCCGCCGGATCCGGCCGGACCGGCTGTGGCTTTGGGCCGGCGTGGTCGTCGCGATGATCCTGCTGGTCCCGCTCGCGGCGACCTCGCTGCCGAACGAGCCTTATCTCTGGTACGCGGAGACCTCGGTGCCGCGGTTCTGGTTCGTCTACGCGTTCGCCCCGGTACGGCTGCTCGACTTCGTGTTCGGCATTCTGCTGGCCCGTGTCGTGCTGGAAGGGCGCCGCCTGCCGCTGGGGCTCGGCTGGGCCGCGGTCCTCTCGGTGGCCGCGTACGCGGTGGCGCCGTTGTTCCCGATGACCTACAAACTCACGGCAATCACGGTGGTTCCCCTCGGCCTGCTCATCGCGGCGGGCGCGGTGGCCGACCGTGACGGACGGCGACCCTTCTTGGCCGGCCGCCGGATGGTGTGGCTCGGTGAAGTCTCCTTCGCCTTCTACATGGTGCATTGGCTGGTGCTCACCTTCGGCGTGCGCTGGCTCGGGAACCAGTGGGGCACTCCGGCGGGGCTGGGGGTGGCTGCCCTGCTGTTCGGCGTGACGCTCGCCTTGTCGTGGCTGCTCCACGCGGGCGTGGAACGGCCCATCATGCGGCGGTTCTCCCTTCGGCGCAGACCGCGGCTCGTTCTGTATCGGCAAGAACCGGCATCCGCGAAGGCCGCGGCACCGGAACCCACGGTGAGGATGGAAGACCATGGCTGAAGAACTCGACAGTTTCCCGTTCCCCTTGGGCCCGCGCGGCCGTCCTGTCGACGACTACGAACGCCGTCTGCGGGAATGTCCGCTCGGCAACGTACGGCTGCAGAGTGGCGACGTCGCCAGGCTCGCGGTCCGGTACGACGACGTGGTCAAGGTGCTCAGCGATCAGCGATTCAGCCGGAACCTCACGTACGAGGGGGCGCCGAGGCAGGCCGACGGTCTCGATTTCACCGTCGACCCGGACATCATCATGAACATGGACCCGCCCCGTCACACCCGGCTGCGCCGTCTGCTGGCGGGGACCCTGACCCCGCGCAAGGTCGAGGAGTGGCGGCCCAGGGTGCGCACCATGGCCAACAAGATGATCGACGGACTCGCAGGTCCCGTCGTCGATGTGGTGAGCACGATCGCGTTCCCGTTCGCCGTCGAGGTGATCAGCGAGGTGATGGGGGTACCGGGGATCGACGCCGAGCGGATCCGGCACTGGTCGGATCTCCTGCTTCCTTCCGGCGGTCTCGGGATCGAAGAGCAGACCGCGGCGCTGATGGAGTTCGCGGCGTACTGCGTCGAACTGATCGAACAGGTCCGCCACCTGCCGGGCGACGGCGTGCTCCAGACGATGATCCAAGCGCGGTACGAAGGCGACCGGCTCACCGACGACGAGCTGGTGCGCAACACCATCGGGATGTTCCTCGCCGGACACGAGACGACCGGATCGGTGCTGTCCCGTGCGTTCCTGCGGCTGCTGGCCCCGCGTGAGCATTACGACCGCCTGGTCGCCGAGCCCGGTCTGATCCCCGGCGCGGTCGAGGAACTGCTGCGCGTCGAGGTACCGGGGGACGGCGCCCCGCTCCGGGTCGCGTTGGAGGACGTCGAGCTGGCGTCCGGGACGATCCGCAAGGGGGAAGCGGTCGTCGCGTCCTTCGTCGGGCCGAACTACGACCCGTCGATCTACGACGCCCCGCGAGAGCTGCGCCTCGACCGGGACGAGAAGGCCCATCTGACCTTCGGCCGCGGGGTGCACTTCTGCCTCGGCGCGAATCTGGCCCGGATGGAGATGCAGGAACTGATCGCCGCCTTCGTCGACCGGCATCCGCGACTCTCGCTCGCCGAGGACCCGGACGAGGTCGAGTGGACCGACAGCGCCTTCAAGCGACCGTCCCGGCTGCTGCTGAACCTGCGCTGAACAAGCCCGAAGCGGGCTTTCCCCGCGTGCTGGTGGACAAGTGGCGGTGGCCTCGGTGATCTTCCCTCGTCAAGTCCGTGAAGGCCTCCTTAGCTGCATTTCAACTTAGGTTCCCAAACTCATGAACGGAACCCAAGCAGATCAGGGTGCTGGACCTGCGGAAACGCGGGTCCAGCACTGCATCAAACCCCCTGTGTTGTGTGGCTCGTCGGCTAGGCTTGACTTGCACATACAGGGGTCCAATGGCGACCACCGCCCGGCGACATGCTGGGGGTTTGTTCGTGGGTAAGGCACTGAACCGCAAGCTGGCGCGGTCGATCACAGGGGAGCTTCCGCCGCTGTTCGCGGTGATCTACGCCAGGGCATCGAACGAGACGAAGGCCCGGAAGGTCGCGGTGTCGACGCAGATCGCGGTCGGCCGCAAGTTCTGCGAGGACAACGGCATCACGGTCGTGGCGGTCCTGGTGGACAACAACCTGTCGGCGTCGCGGTACGCGACCGAGGAGCGGCAGGACTACACCGAGGCGTTGCGCCTGTTGTCGACGGGGCGGGCGAATCTGCTGTGGACGTGGGAGAACTCGCGGGCTCAGCGGAATCTGTCGATGTTCGCCCGGCTGCGGGAGATCCTGGAGAAGGTCGGCGGCTACTGGGCCTATGACGACCGGATCTATGACATGAACGATCCGGACGACCGGATCGACACCGCCGAGGACGCCGTCGACGCGGAGAGGGAGTCGGAGAAGATCCGCAAGCGGACCCGCCGAGGTGTCGAGGCTCGCGCGCTGGAAGGGCTGTGGGCTGGTCCGCTGGGCTACGGATACCGGATCGTCTATGACCAGCGCACGGGTGAGGCGCACCGCGAGGTCGATCCGGAGACGGCGCCGATCGCGGAGGCGATCGTGGACCGGCTGATCGAGGAACCGAACGCGTCGGTGCTGGTGCGGGAGTTGATCGAGGCGGGTGTGCCGTGCGCTCGCGGTCACGTGTGGCGGGCGGATCACGTGAAGAAGCTGCAACACGTGTCGAAGGACCCGCACGGCTGGGCGAAGCTCATCGACTCGCTATCTCCTGAGCAGCAGGAAGCGGCGTATGAGGCGCTGGTGCGGGTGCGGGAAGACACGCCGTCGCAGGTCGCGCAGCAGATGAACCGGGAACAGTGGGTGCATCCGCTGCCTGGGGAGTGGAATGTGTCCAAGGTCCGCAACATCGCGCTCAGCCCCGTGATCGCAGGGTTGCGGGTGTTCCGAAAGAAGATCGTCGGTAAGGGTGTCTGGCAGCCGATCATCAGCGATCGGAAACGCGCTCTGATCGTGGCCCGCCTGGGTGATCCGAGTCGCAGCTCGGTGCGCGACGGAACGCGGGTCAAGTACTTGCAGACCGGCATTCTGTTGTGTGGGATCTGCGAGACACCGACCCGTTCCACCCCGCTGCACCGGGCGCGGCCCGGCTACCGCTGCCCCCATGGGCATCTCATGCGGGACATGGAACGCACGGACGCCTATGTGGTGGAGGCGGTGCTGACCCGGCTGGAGTCCGAGGACGCGCGGGAGCTGTTCCGCTACGAGGACCAGGCCGACGAGCTGACGAAGGCCGTGGCGACCGCGCGGGAACTGCGCGCCCGGCTGGACGGGTTCACCGACTCGGCCGCCAGCGGCGGGATCGGGCCGGAACGGCTGTCGCGGATCGAGGCGAAGCTGGTGCCGCAGATCGAGGCGGCCGAGGAGCGCGTGCGCCAGATTGGGGTGTCGCCGGTGGTCGCGGACTTTCTCGGCGCGGACGCCAGGACAGTGTGGGCGGGGCTGTCGCTGTCGCAACAGCGGGAGGTTCTGCGGGCGGTGGTCACTCCCCGCCTGCTGCCCACGAAGGGCGGGCGCGCACCGTTCAACCCGGACGACATCATGCTGACCTGGCTGGGCGCACCGGCAGCCATACCGGGAGTGGACGACTCGTTCGACGACGAAGTGCTGGCCGAGGTCAGCTAAGACGGGGTGGTGCGTGGCCCCGGCATCCTGGAGGGTGCCGGGGCCACGTGCTGTCAGCCGACTGCCTTGTTCAGGTGGACCCGGCGCACGGTCGGGCCGAAGATGCAGGAGAGCCGGTCACGTTGCGCCGTGGTGAACGGCGGCGCGGTGGCCGCCGCGTTTCGGGCGGCCTGGAGAACTGCGGGGGTGAGCACGGAGGCCGGATCGGTGATCGCCGTGCCGGAGCGGGTGTCAGGCACGGCCGGTCTCCCGGCTCTCGGCGGCCCGGTACAGGGTGTCTCCGGCGGTCTCAGCGGGCACCAGCGGTGCCCCCTGGCGGGTGCGGGGGTCTACCAGCGGGGTGACCTTCCTTTCGGCGGAGATGACGACACCGAACGCGGCCAGGAGGGTCACCAGGCCGGTGATGACGCCGGTGGTGGCGTTGCCCTGGTCGGTGGTGATCAGTCCGGAGCCGACGAGGCCGGACACGATCGCGGTGAGCGCGCCGACGATGGATCCGGCGATACGCAGGGGGTAACGAGACACGTGTGTCTACTCCTTGGGTTTACGGGGTGGGAGGGAATCGAGGTAGTCGTAGGCGCGGACGAACGCGCGGGCGGTTTTCCAGGCCAGCCAGACGAACAGGACGAGCAGGAGCAGCCAGCCGCCGTTGCCGGTCACGGGATCGTCAGCCACTGGCCCGCGTAGATACGGTTCGGGTTCGAGATGTTGTTCCGCGAGGCGAGAGCGGAGACGCTGGTGCCGAACTTCGCGGCGATGCCGGAGAGGGTGTCGCCGGACCGGATTTGGTAGCGCTGCCCGCCTGCCGTGCCGCCGCGGATTCGGATCTGCTGTCCGGCGTAGATGCGGTTCGGGTCGGAGATCCCGTTGAGCGCGGCCAGCGCGGCGACGGTGGTGCCGAATCGCGCGGCGATGCCGGAGAGGGTGTCGCCGGAGCGGACGGTGTAGACCTCGGTGTCGGCCGGTGGTGTCGGTGTCGGCGGGACCGGCTGCGGCGTCGGGGCGCTGCCGCCGGTGACGAGATCGGACAACGTGAACTGTCCGATGGTGGCGTTGCGGTCGACGTGGCCGCTGATCCCGGGAACGGTTCCGGTCTGGGTGTGCTGGTGCAGCGCGAGTTTCGGGTGGGTCCAGCCGGGGTTGCCGGGGTTGCCGTTGTATCGGGCGATCCACAGCAGCACGCCGTCATCGGCCCACCGGGCGGGGTCGAGGATTCGGGTGAACCAGTCCAGGTTCGCGTACACCAGAACCTTGCGGACGCCGGTCGCGGCGCGCAGCCGGGCGATGAACCGCGGAATGAAGGCGTTGGCGGTGCCGCGCAGTTCGGCGGCTTCCATGTCGAGCATCGGCGCCAGGGATCCGCTGGTGTGCAGGTTGTTTTGGCGCAGGTGGTTGGCGAAGTGATCGGCCTGGGCGTCCGGGTCGCCGGGGCGGGCGAAGTGGTATCCGCCGGGGACGACGCCGGCGAGGCGGGCAGCCGGGATGCGGGCGCCGCTGGTGCGGTCGGTGTAGCCGGTGCCTTCGGTGAGTTTGAACGAGCAGTAGTTGATTCCGTTGCCTCGCACGGCGTTCCAGTCTTGGACTGGATTCCAGTGCGACACGTCGATGCCGTAGTCGGTCAAGGGGTTGGCGGTCCTTCGGGTGGGCGGTTCATCTGGGCGCGCAGGGCGCCGACTTCGAGCAGCAGCCGCGCGTTCTCCTGGCGCACGGCGGACAGTTCGGTTTTCACGGCCGTGAGTTCGGCCAGGACGTCGCGGGTGTGGGTGGCGCGGTCTTTCAGCAGCGCCTGATATCCGGCGTGCAGTTCGGCCAGTGCCTGGTGATCGGCCGTAGTGCGGGCGGTGCGGATAGCGCGCCGCGCCGCGAGCAGGCCGGTGAGGGCGCCGGTGGCGGGGCCGAGGGTCGCGGCCAGCGCGGTGAGCCAGTCAGGCGTCACGGGCGGCTCCAGGGTTCAGCGGCGGACCCGGAGGGTGAGGGTGTCGGCGAGGCCGTCGGTGGTGTTGAGGGTGCGGCGGCTGCCGATGACGACAGCGGCGATAGGGCCGCCGAGTCCGTCGGGGTCGTGGATGTGGAGGGTGTCGAGGAGGCGTCGGCGGGGGTCGCCGACGACGGCGATGTCTTTGAGGACCGTGGTGGGCTGGGCGAGGTCGGCCAGCAGGGACGTGGTGATGGCCTGCATGGATTCGAGGGTTTGCCGGAACGGGTTGTCCGGCAGGGCGAGAACACGTCGGCCATAGCGGGCGATGGAGGCGTCATCGGTGGCGACGTGGGCAATAGGGCGGCCGTTGATCACGGGATTACCGACGAGCCGCAAGGCTGGCGTGCGGCGGTCGTCGAGGGCGAAGCGCAGGGCGAAGCTGTTGGTGTTCTGGATTTCCAGCTTGACGCGGTTCTGGCTGACGGGCATCGCTCGTACCGTGATGCCGGTGGTGACCTCGGCTCCGGTGTCCCGGCGTATCGGGCGGCAGGCGGAGAACCGTGTGTAGTCGTCGCTGGTGTAGGCGCTCAGGGTGTGTATCGACAGAGCGTTGCCGTGGAACGTGGATCTGGTTTGGAAGGTGACGATCGGTCGTGTGGTGCCCATGGGGGCTTCGAGTTCGTCGGCTGTCGCGGGTTCGTAGACGTTGACGTCTTTCATGGATTTCAGCCGGGGTACGGCGGTGAGGCTGATCTCGTTGCGGATCGAGTCCAGCGAGGTCGAGAGCGACAGCTCAGTAAGCGCCCCGGAAGCGGAGAGGGTCGCCGTAGTCGGTCGCGCGGCCAGGGCGTGGACGGTGTCTCGGTTGAGGAACCGGAAGCGCCCGTTCTCGGTGTAGCTGATCACTCCGAACTCCGCTGCCGCTGCTTGTTTGAGGACGTCGAAGGAGTCGGCGTTGACGATGTCGGGCAGGCCGGTCATCCAGTTCAGGCCGGTGTCGATCTCCGCTTGCGGCGTGTGCGGTGCGCCCCAGTCCGCGGGTGGTGCGGCCGCGATGCTGATTTGCAGGCAGCTCACCGGGACCGGTGTGCAGGCGAAAATGGAGGTTCCGCCGCTGCTCTCCTCGGAGATCAGGGGCACGGTCTCGGTCGCGATGGGCGTGATCGTGCCGTCGACCATCCAGCAGGTCTCGATCGTGTACTTGGGGTACGAGGTGTAGCGGAACCAGAGGCCGACCCGATGCCACGCGGCCTCCCCGGCGAAAGTGGGGCCGTTGATCGTGGTGACCAGGGACCGGTTCGAGTGGACCTTCAGCACGACTCGCCCGCCGGTGGTCACGCCGACGGCGAACGTCCCACCGGAAATGCCCCGGACGCCGGTGCTCATGCTGAGGATGTCACCGTTCATGTTCGGCGCGAAGGTGTTGCTGGCACCGGCTTTGCAGTGGAATTCGAACAGGTGCCCCCGGTCCGGCCAGCTGGGATAGAACTCCAGCGCCGCGTTGGCGTACATGGTCGCGGACAGCTTCGGCGTCCCGTTCGCCGCGAGCATCCCGTAGGGACCGGGGACGAACGCGGGCACGCTCGCGTCGAGCTTTTCACCGTAGCCGAAGTCGGAGTTGAACCCGACGTCGGCGATTAGGCCGCCGTGACAGGTCATCGCGAACATGCAGTCGGGCCGGGGTGGTGGGGAGGCGAAGATTCCGTTGCGCCGCAACACATAGTCGATGACCCACTGGGTGTTGATGCGCCATTGGAACGGCCACTCGGTGGTGTTGTAGTGCTGCTCCTCCTCTTGCGCGACCGGCGGCAGCGTCACCGATGCCCGGAGCGTTTCGGCAGGGTCCAGCGCGGCTAGCTCCACCGACCGGCCGGTCGCCGACAGCGTCAGCGTGCGGGTGGAGCCGGTGAACTGGCGGACGAGTTCCCGCCCCGACGCCGTGAGCAACCCCAGGTCACACGTCAGCGGAGCGTCGACGAGGTCGGTGTCGCGCAGCAGGGAATCCGGCCTGTACGGCGTGAGCATCCTGGCAACGTCGCGGGAATCGTCGGCGCGCTGGCCGGCGAGGGTGGCAGCCAGGGTCGCAGTCGTGTAGCCCTCGATCAGGGTGCACTCGTCCGGGAGATCCCCGGAGATCTGCCGTTCGATGACCAGGCTTTCGGCCACAGTGGACAAATCCGAGAGCGGATGGTCGAACCCTCCGCTCCTGCCCCAGTCCACGCGAACCTTGGCGCGGGGCTGGCGTTGCGGGGCGTCGACCGCCGCCGCCAGCTCGTCGGGTTGGGTCACCTATACCTCCAGCAGGGTGAGCGTGGTCGCGAACGACCCGGGAACGGGGTACTTCCACGGAATCGACTCGATCAGCACCATCGCGGCGCCGCCCCCGGCAGACCACACCACCGGCTCCGTGCCGCTGGTGAGCGACCACGCCGAGGTGGTCGCCGTTCCGGCCTGCCCTAGCACCAGACCGGGGCGTACTGACGCGGCCCCGTCCGTCGCGGGCACGGTCACCCTCATTCGAGCGCCGCGGCTGCTGGGCGTGGCCGGTGCCGTCGACACGGTGGTGATCACGACGTCGGTCGCGTTGAGCACGAACGCGGTCAACGCCACCGGGACCGTGGCGGCGACGTTGGCGGCGAACGTCACCGGCTCGCCCGGCAGGACCGGGACGGCGGACCGGGTCAGCAGCAGACCGCCGCCAGCGTCGGCCGTGGTCCACGTCAAAGCCCCGGACCCCGCAGGTGCCGGGTGATCCGGTGGGGTGACAGGGGTGGCCTGCCAGGTCAGGGTTCCGGCGGTAGCGAACCCTTCCGGGCCATGCTCGACGCTCCCGGCAGTGGCCACCTGGACAGATAGCCGGTTTCCGGCCGTCGGGTCCAGCAACCACACCGGTCCGCCGAGCAGGCCCGCGTATAGCAGCGACAGCCACCGGTGGGTGTCCTCGTCAAGGTAAGGCCAGGTGAGGACCCAGGTGCGGCGGATCCCGAGCCGGTCGAGTGTCGGGCGCCCCGTGATCGACCGGTGCAGCCCGCCGGTGCGGACCGGCACCATTTCCGGCGGGCCGCCCAGCGACGGTGACGGCAGTGCCCGTAGCGCGCCGAGCGGCCCCAGGCAGAACACGGAATCACCCATCACAATCACCGTCCCTTTCGCTAGCGCCGGGCGTTGGCTGCGTTGACCGTGTTCACCAGTCGCGCAGTCCCCGCCCCATCGACACGGAGCCGTGCGCCGTCCAGCGCGAGCAGCACCCCCGCCGTCACGGCGGCCGAGATCGACGCGGCGTCCAACGCGGACGTTCCCGGCGGGAACACCGGCCGGACCGGTGCAGCCGCCTGGCCGTTGGCTGCCGGTGCGGTGCCGTGAGCGGGTGGTGTGTCCACGTGCAGGGCGTTGGTGAGGCCGGTCAGGTAGTCCCGGATTTGCGGTTCGCCGTCTTCCAGCCCGGTCAGCAGACCGCGCATGATCAAGCGGCCGTTCGCGGTGAGGAGGACGCGGTCTCGTGCGGGTGGTCCCTTCCACGAGGTGATCCAGTTGGTGAGTTCGCCGAGCCGGTCTTTCACCCAGCCGAAGCCGGAGGTGAGGCCGTCGACCAGGCCGCGGATCACGTTCCGCCCGGCTTCCCACAGCAGGGACCCGAGATTGCCGAGCGCACCGAGGATGCGGCCCGGGATGCTGGCGACGAGATCGAGCACGCCGCCGATGCTGTGCGAGACGATCCCCTTGATCATTCCCCAGGCACCGGAGACGATGTTCTTCACGCCGGTCCACGCCTGATCCCAGTTGCCCGAGATCAGGCCCGTCACTACGGAAATGACGCCGGAGATCACGGTCAGCGCACCGGAGATGATCTCCACGATCGCGGAGAACTTGCCCTTCACCAGCCCGAACAGCTCCAGGATGATCGGCATCAAGAGCTGGCTGATCTGCGTGATCAGCGGGGTCAGCGCGACGGCGAGCTGCGTAAACAGCCCGGCGGCCTGCACGATCACCGGCAGCAGCGACGTCACCAAATCGAGCAGCGGCGGCAGCAGCCCCGACACGAGTTGCAGCAGCGGCGGCAGTATCGGCAGCAGCGCCGTCACGATCCCGAGGAACGCCTCCGCCAGCGGCGGGATCACCGGCAGCAGCGCCGCGAGGATCTGACCGGCGATCTGGCCGAGCAGCCCGCCGACCTCCGACAGCACCGGCGTGGCCGCCTGCAACGCAGTCGACACGACACCCGCGAGTTGCTGAATCGCTTGCACCACAACGGGAAGCACCGGCATCGCGGCGTTGAGCGCGGCCAGCAGCACCGAGGTGAACACCCCGCCCAGCGCCGACAGCACCGGCAGCACGGCCGAGAGGGCTTGCAGCAGCGCACCACCGAGCTGCCCGATGATCGGCGACAACGCGGTCAGCAACTGCCCCAGCGCCGGAGCCGCGAGCCGCAGCGCCTGCACCAGGAGCCCGCCGAACTGCGTGATCAGCGGCGCCAGCGTCCGCGCTAGCTCCACCAGAGCGGGAGTCAGCTCGGTGACCGCCGCGCCGAGAGCGCCGCCGAGCTGCCCCACCAGCTCCGCGACGGCTGGAGCCAGCGCGCCGACGATCGGGGCAAGCGCGGCAGCCGCCGGAACCAGGACCGCCGCCAATGCCTGGGCCGCCGTGCCCAGCACGGGAGCCAAGGCGGCGAGGACCTGGCCCAGCGGAGCGATCGCGGGGCCCAGCGCGGCGAACGCCGCCCCGATCATCGGCCCCAGCTGCGCAATCGCTGGAGCGATCGAGGTGACGATGGCCTGGCCAAGCGCGACGAGAACCGGCATCAACCCGGAGGTGACGGCGTGCAAGCCGTCGAAGATCTGGCCCAAGGCCCGTGCACCTTCGGCGGAGCGCACGAACTCGGCCATCTGGCCGGTGACGTCGACCAGGACCGTGAGCAGCCCGCCGCCGCCAGTGCTGGCGGCGGAGAACACCGCGAACACGACCTGCCCCAGGTTCTTCAGAACCGTGACCAGGTCACCCACAGCCGACAGACCGGCCGAGAGCCAGTCGCGGAGCTGTCCGGACTCGCGTGCCGCCGCGATGAAGTCGGCGAACTTCTGCGCGCCGTCGGCAAGGCCGGAGCCGAAGCCAGGCAGGAACTCCGCGCCCACGGCGGCGATATCGCGCAGCCCTTGCAGGAACGGATGCACCGCCTGTGAGAGCTCGTGCATGGTCGCCGAGGTATTGCCCAGGATCGAGCCGACGTCAGAGATCGTGCGGCCTTCGCGGGCGAACGCGACGAACCCGAGCGCGCCGGCGTTCAGCCCCTCGGAGATCCCGCCCAACCCGTGCCGCAGCAACGGCAGATACGTGCCCGACAGCGCGGTGATCTCCGAGGCCAGACCGGTGAACAGCCGCTGCTGCACCTCTTGCCTCAGCCCGACGAACTCCGGGCGCAGCGCGCGGACCGCGTTCGCGGCCGCCGCCATCGCAGGCGGAAAGTCCTTGATCGCCTCGGCGTACTTCTTCGGATCCTCCTGCTTGAGCGCATCGGAGAACCCGGAGATCCCGAGCTTGAGCGTCTGCATGATCGCCACGGCCGCGAGCCCGGCCGCCGGGACCGCCAGCAGCGACCCCGACGCGGTGGCCGCGACCGACCCGAGCCCGCCCAGCGCGGTCACGGCCTGCCCGGCACCGGCCGCCATCGCCCCGTACTTCAAGGTGGCCAGACCGACCGCACCCGAGTGCAGCGCTACCGCACCGGTCACCGACCGCATCCGGGACTCCACGTCGGACAGGCCGCGGAGACTCGCGCCGACCGACTTGTCCAGCACGACCTTGAGCGTGATGTTCTGGCCGTCGAGCCGCCGTTTCAGCGCAGCAAAGCGGGTTTCGGCCGGTTCAGCCTCCAGCTCAGCCAGCAGCCGGATCGCGGTCTGATCACCTTCACGGGCGGCCACGCGCAGTTGCTCGCGCAGCAGCGCGGTTTTCACCTCGGCCGACAGGCTGACCTTCGGGGCCTGTCCCTCGGCCTCGCGGACCTGATCGCGCAGGTGTCGCCCCAAGCCCTGGAGGGACGGCATGATCTTGAGATAGGCGTGAGCAACCGAGGTCACGGGCGTTCACCACCGAGACACTTCGATCGGTCAGGGCGGACATACCCGCGCCTCAGCAGCGCGCTGTGCTCAAATAGCTGGATGAACGGTGGGAGGAAAGATCAGCCTCTACGCGAGTTCGCGTGGGTCTGGGTGTGGTTGACCCTGGTTGTAAGCGTTGCGGCGGGTACCACGATCACCGCTCTGCTGTGGGGCGACACGCCGACCAACCATCGCGACGCGTTCGACATCGGATGGAAAAGCTCCGCAGCCGTGCTCGCGATCCTCGCCGCCTTCGTCACAGTCGAACGTCTACGCCTGAGCCAGCGGGAACATCACCGGCAACTTGACAACGACGAAGCCACGCACATCAACACACTGTCTTCGCAAGCCAGTGAGCAACTCGGCAGCGACAAAGCCGCCGTGCGCATCGGTGGACTTACCGATCTGGAGCGACTCGCCGAGCAATACCCCGACCTGCGGCAGACCGTGGTCGACAGGATTTGCGCGTACCTCCGCGCTCCCTACCAGCCTCCACCCAATTTAGCCGCTGTCACATTCGACGCCGAACCCGAGTCGAGGGGCGCCCCTGCCACCCAAGCGGGACCGAGATTGTCGGGACCGTCCGATGACGAGATAGCAGCCCGCCGACTCGAACTGGACGTGCGTCGAACTGCGCAGCAAATCTTACACCGACACCTAAGAAATGAATCACGACCAGAAAATTCACTCCACAATTTTTGGGATGGAATTAGCCTTGACCTTCGGGACGCCGCCCTCATCGAAATCGACTTCTCGAATTGTCGAATGGCATCCGCAGACTTCCGAGGGGCTAAGTTCTACGGTCGAGCTAAGTTTCTTGATGTTTCCTTCGACGGGGACGCTGAATTCGATGGGGCGACATTTACCAGGAGTGCTCATTTCAACAAGGCTACATTCGCAGCGAATGCTTCCTTTGACAATGTAGCGTTCAATGTGGCCACCTGGTTCACCAAGGCGACGTTCAGTAGGAATGCAACATTCGACATAGCGTCGTTCGATGGAATTGCGCGATTCAACCAGGCGACATTCGCCTCCGTCGCCTGGTTCGAAAACGCGACGTTTGTCGAAGAGGTGGCGTTTATTGGAGCGACGTTCACGAAGGGCGTCATGTTCGACGAGTCGACATTCGCTAAGGATGCCATCTTTAGCAACGCGATATTCGCCAGGGAAGCCCACTTTCAGAGTGCAACTTTCGAGGGGCGTGCCATATTTGACGCGGTGGAACATGACGCTAATTTTGAGTTTCATCACGCACGTGTCACCAAGCCGGGCCAATGGCATTCATGGCCTGCCGGTTGGCGGATGGAAGATTCTTCAGATGCGGCCGGTAATGTGGCATCGCTGGTTCGGATTAATTCGTCGCAGGACGATGTGCCCGGCTCACGATCCGGAGATGAGCCTGAGATCCAGGTGTAGCTCAATGTAAACTGTTCGGTCGGTCAGTCGCCACGCATCCATAGCGCGATTTCGCGTAGCGACTTCAGCTCCGCGTCAGCCGGTACACGGTCGGCCCGAGTGTCGACCGTTGGGGAAATTGATTTGTTCAACGGTCCGGCGAGCTCGGAATCGGTGACGTCTTGACCTAGCGCAACGGCGATAGTCGCCCACAGTGCCGTTACGCGTCGTTCGGTCGCAGCCAACAGCAGTTCGACTCGGGTTAACGTGCCGTGCGGGTCGTGCAGCCGCCAGACCGCCGCGTCGTCGGGCAGGTGCGCCACCAGCGCGCATAGCCGCCGGTAGGACAGGAGTCCGCGGTAGAGGTCGAGCAGATCGACCCCGTACCGCAGCAGATCGGTTTCGAGGGCTTCGGCGGTCGCCTCGTCTGCTAGGAGCAGGGCGACCGTTAGGGGTTTCCCCGCCCCAGCTCCTTCATGACGACGGCCGAGAAGTCTTCGGCGTCGGCGGCTGTGGCAGCCAGACCACGCCACTTGGCGTACTGATCGGGTCCGAGGATGAGTTTCAGCGCAGTCAGGTGCTTGCCGTCTTCCTCTGCTTCGAGGGCTTCGAGCGGGAACCGGTCCGGGCTGGGCAGGGTGAACCGCTTGCCGCGCCAGGTCACGGCCAGGTCCGCGCCGGGAGAGGCGGGCTTGCCGGTTGCTTCCGCGCGCTGTCGAGTCGCCATCAGGTGGTGTGCTCCTTCAATGAGGTGTGTTCGGAACTGTCGTTGCGGTGTGGATGCTGCTTAGCTGAGCTGGCTTAGCGTCACTTCCCGCGCGGCTGGTCCTCGGTGATCACGTCGAGCGCTCCCGTGGTGACCGCAGGTGCCCCGAACAGCACAGCGGGGTCGTCGGTGAGCCACACGGCGATGTAGGTTTTTCCCTTCGGCGGCGCCAGGGCGGAGAACTTCATGCCCCAGCGCGCTTCCTGGGAGCGGCCCCACTGTGCGTCTTCGGTTTCGGACACCTCGGCGCGCGGCAGGTACAGGCGGTGGTGGTAGACCTCGGTGTCGGAGACGGTGTCGATCCAGTCGACGCAGAGCGCGCGGACGTCGCCCTTGGGGATGGAGCTGATCTCGGCCCGGTAGACCTTTGGGGTACTGGTGCCGACGGCGGCGAACTTCATGCCACCGAAGTACGCGCTGAGCACTTCGCCCTTGGTTTCCTGGAACACCGAGGCTACGGTGAGTTCCTGTGACTTGTAGATGTAGCGGGCGGGTGTGAGTTGCTGCCAGTGCTCGGTGCCCTCTTTCTCGACTTTGCGGGCCAGGGTGGTGCCGTCCGGGGTGGACAGCCCGAGCCCGACCCACGGGGCCGCGAGTGGTGCGATGGGGTCGGCGGGTTCGGGGGTGTCCGCTGGTGCGAGCGACACCTCACCGGTACCGGGGACGCGGACAAGCGCGGAATTCATTGCCATGTAGGGGAAACCTCAAATGGTGGGGGTGCGCGCGAAGACAGCGGCGGCGCAGGTGGCCAGCGGTGCGGCCGTGTGTGGATCGATCCCCGCGAGTGGCGCGGTGATCGGTTCGGCTCGGATGATCAGGCCCGGCGGTGCGGGTGCGCAGAGCAGGCCGAGCGCGAGTCCGGCGAGGGCTTTCGAGGTGTGCGGGCTGTGGTGCCAGACGGTCAGCCGGATGACGGCACGTTGCACGGCGGGCCAGGTCCAGGTGTGGCCGTCCTCGGCGACGAGCAGCCACGGCAGCGATGGCGGTCCGCCGTCCGGCCCCGCGCCGGTCTCGGTCGAGACCTGGACTCGTTCGGCGACCGCGAGGCTCTGGCCGGCGAGCAGACCGCGCAGGCGCCGCACGACCAGCCCGGCGACGTCGACCGGTACCGGTACAGGACCTGTCACGTTCCGCCGTCCTGTTCGCTCTCGACCGACAGGCTCGCGGTTTCCGCCGCGCGTTTGAGCAGCCCGTAGCGTGCTTCCATCCCGACTCCGGCCGGGTGGCGGATGGCGACCGACCAGCCCACACGGTCGGTGTCAGGGTCGGCGTAGACGTCGATCGGCAGCGGCTCACCCGAGGTCACCACGTGCCCGGACGCGCGGGCAACCTCGCCGACCTTCTCAGCAACGGCCCGAATCTCTTGCTCGAACTCTGGCGAATGCAGAAGTCCGGCGACGGCGGCGTAGTCGATCGTGATGCGTTCCAGGGCCATCTGTTCAGCCCTCCACGTGAGTCAGGGCGAGTTCGTAATGGACGTAGCCAAACCGCGGTGACCACCGCGCCGGTTCCCCGGACACCTCGAACGTCCGCCCGTCCCACTCGATCCGCTCCCGCGCGGTGACCGGTACGGCGGTAAACGCCCGCCAGCCGGTGACCACCGCCTGACGGCCGGGCACGGCCGGTTCGGTCGAGCCGCCCGGCTGCATAAATCCGGCTACGGTCCGCCGGGGCGCGTCCGGGCCGTAAGTGAGCCGAGGAACCGGGTTCTCGTACTCGTCCGGCACCGGAACGGGGGTGACGACGACCAAGCGATGCGGGAAACGCACGAGGGTTCACCGCCTCACACAGTCCAGATGGTGAACGCCGCACGGGGCGCCGGGACTGGTGCGCGCAGCAGGTCCAGTTCGTCTTCGGTGAAGTACAGGCCGCCCCCGGCATGGGCGGCGGTCCGGGAATGCCCGCCGACGGTTTCGGAGGTGTTGCCGTCCGCCGGGGACGCCAGTGCCCGCAGGACCGCCGTGCAGACGACACCGGGCGCGGTGTCCGGCGGTGGGTCCGATAGGTCGGGAACCTCGTGCCGGACCCACGCGGAGGCGTCCTCCAGGAGCACGGCGGCGCGGGCTTCCTGTTCGGTGGTCAGTGGTGCTTCGGATCGGTTGCGGACGTCGGTGACGGTCGCCAGCGGCGGAAGGGACACGAGGTGATCACCTCCCGCCACCGGCTGGACTTGCTCAGCTGTCCGGACCGTCCTTCGGCGGACGTCCACCGGCCGCGCGGACTCCGACCTCGGACGGCAGTTTCCTGAGCGCGTCGGCGGTGGCCTTGTCGGTGACCTCGGCCTCGCCGTCGACGAAGGTCACGCCGAGGTCGTGCACGGTGAGTGCCGGGTACCTGGTGCTGGTGAACTTCATCAGGCACCCGCCACGGTGAGGCCGGTGATCTTGCCGTGGGCGTTCTCCGGCCCATATTCCAGCCCGATCTCCCCGTAGATCTGGGCCTTGTCCACCGAGCCGGTCTTGGCCAGGGGTTCGGAGAACAGGAAGCCCTTGCCGGGCGTCTCGAGCAGCACCGGCGCGCACTGGTCCAGGGACACCACTTCGACGGCATCGGCGGGCATGTAGCGGTTGAGCATCACGTTCAGCGTGCCGAAGTCGGTTTCGATGGTCGTCACCGAGACTCCGGCGACGTTGCGGGTCTGCTCGCGGTAGTTCTTCTTCGTGATGAACTCGTTCGTCAGCTGCCGTTTCTGCCACGCCCCGCACATCAGGGTCGCGGTCTCCGACACCTGAATACCGCCGCTCGTCCAGACCTTTTGCAGCAGGTCCAGCACCATCGCTTCCGTCAGCGGTGCGGGGGTGGCGTTGGTGATCACGTTCGTCTTGGTCGCCTCCAGGATCCCGCGCGTCTTGCGGACCTTGGAGTTATCGGTGGGCTCCTGGAACGTGCCGGTGATGAACCCGGCTTCCACGTCGCGCCCGATCTGGATCAGCGCCTGACGGGTCTGCCAGTCCATTTCGTTCACGACCGGGTTGGTGCCGCCGATCGACGCGGCGTTCGGGTGGGCCGAACCGGTGGCGGCGAACATCTGCTGCGTGGCCTGTCGGGTGTAGGTGACGCCGATGGTTTCCTGGTGGATCTCCAGGACGTTGCGCTCGGTGCCCCGGACGCGGGTGTCCGGACTGGGCGCGTCCGCGCCTTCGGCCCGCTGCCGGTTGGCGTCGGGGGCGCGCAGGTCGTAGACCTGCCAGGTGTGCACGACGGCGTTGGCGCGCTTGCCGCCGGTCAGGCCACCGATGGCGGACAGAAACGGCGTGTCGGTCGGAGTGAGGGCGAACAGTTCGCCCACGAAGTTCGGTGCGTTGTAGGTGTTGGCGATCGCGGCCACACCAGGCATAACGGTCTCCTGAAAGGTGTACGGGTGGTGTGCCGCCGACGCGGCCGGGAACAAGCGCGCTAGCGCTTCTGCGCTGCCTGTTCGGCTAGGCGCTGGTTTTTCAGCGTGATCGCCGTCGCCCAGTCGCCGCGCTTCTCCGCGTCGGCGATCTGCGAGTCATAGCCCGCCGGGCCGGACTGCCGCGCGCCTTGCGACGGGTCGGGCGCGGGCCGGCGAGGACCGGCCGGTTCACCAGTCCGGGCGAGATGCGGGCGGGCGAGAAGAACCGCGGCGAGGTCGGCCGCAATGGCGGTGGTGTCGATCTCGCCATCCGTGCTGACGTAGCGGTCGCGGTCGTCGAGGTAGCGGGGCGCGTCGGTCGGATCCGCCCACCCCGAGGCAGCGGCGCGGATCTCCGCGTCCACCGCCCGACGCCGCAACACGGCCACCTGTTTCTCGGCGGACTCGGCGCGCTTGGCGGCCTTCTCCGCGTCGGTCTGCTGCTCAGCCTCGATCGCGTCGAGCTTCGCCGCCTTCGCCTTGTGGTCTTTGGCGGTCTTCTCGGCCTTGCTCAGCTTGGCCTGGGCCTGCTCGAACAGGGCCTTGTAATCCGCTTCGGCGGCCTGCCCGGTCTCGGCCGGTGTGCTGGCCTGCCCGGTCTCGGGCGGGGTCGTGCCGGGCGCGGTCGTGCTCGGCTCCGGCGGGGTCTGCGAGGTGGGGGCGTTGTCGCCGGGTACGCGGGAATCAGTCACTACCTGTCCTCATGGGAATGCACTAAGTGCCATCAGAGGCACGTATGAAAAACTCGTGGCGTGAACGCCAAGCCAAAACGGACATGGGCCGCTGTGCCTGTCTTTGGCGCGTGCTCGGTCGGAGCTCAGGTCGTCGCCGGTGCCAGCAGCGGAATCACGGCGTGGCAGCTCGGCTGGATGCTGGTCGCCATGATCACGTTCGCAGGCGCCGCGATCACGACCGAAAGCCTTCAAAAAAAGGCTATTACTTGACTCCCTGCAACGCCGGGGGTTCAAGTAACTAGCGTGCTCGCAAAGCGTCCGCCAAGATCCATTGCCGATGCGTCGTACCTCCGGAGCCGGGGGTTCCGAGCATGAAGGTGACGAAGCCGACCCAGTGGCCGGTGGTCGTTGCGATCCAGGCGGTGAGCGTTCCTGGCACTAGCCCGGTGAGGTCCAGTCCGTCGGGGACAGTGCCTTTGGGCGCTCCGATCGGGTAAACGTGGCGTAGGTCGACCCACACGGGTTGACCTGGGTCAACCGTGTGCAGGTACGGCGCGCCTCCACGATCGGACATGTGTTCGATTATGCAATGCCCTTCGGTGGCAGGCTATGCGGCCTGAGCTGCGCTGACACGTCTCGCGCCTGGTATGTCCACGATGGCCAGCCAGCGTTACGACGTGCTTGCCGGTTCGCGGAACTGCACCGCCAGCGCGGGCCGAAGCCGTGATCCGGCAAGCACGCTCGGCCGCTCCTGCTCCTGTTCCTTGCGGTTCGGCAGCTCGGCGGGATCGCGATCCGGCGTCGGGCCGTTTCCGGTCGCGTCGTCTCGGTCGGTTTGCTGGGTGTCGGCCTCGCGGTCCTCGGTCTCCATGTCGCGGATCTGCGCGTCGGAGTAGCCGAGTGCACGGCGGGCGGAGCGGCGCGGCAAGAGCTTGTCCGCCGCGTACAGCTTCACCACGCCGTCGGCCTGGGCGGCGAACGTCGGCGTAGCGGGATCCACCCACTGGGTTTCGACCCGTAGCGCCTCGTCGGGCACCTTGCCGTCGCGCACGTGCAGGATGCGCTGCGCCACGCGGTTCCAGCCGCTGCCGAAGGAGCGTTGACGTCGTTCGGCCCGTTTGATGTGCCGGGACTCCGACGACCGGATCCCCTCGGCGCTGGCGGGGTTTTCCGTGCTGTAGCCGAGGAAGTGCGGCGGGAGCCCGGACAGGCTGGCAACGAGACGGGCCAGGGTGTTGAGCGTGTTGTGGAAGTTCGACAGGTCGGCTTCGGGGAACTGCCCGACCGCCACCCCATCATCCTTCGGCGATTTCGAGGACGCCCAGAGAACGCCGGCGACAGCCTCCCACGGAGTGAGCGGGTTTCCCTTGCTGTCAACAAAATCGTCCTTGTCGAAACCGAGCGCGTACCGTCGCGGCATCGCGTGGAACTCCGCGCTCACCATCATGTCGGTGGCGATCTTGCACGCAGCGTCCGACAGCGGCAGGACGCTCGCCAGCTCCGAGCGTCCAAGCCGCGGGGGCGCGCTGCGGCGCCTCCGCGTGCGGGGACGGTTCACCAGCGGCACGACGGGCACCACGCCCATGCCGTGCCCGTCGCGGTCGGTCTCTTCCCAGACTCCGCCGCCGTTGTCGGAGCTGTACCAGATGGTTTCGTTCGGCAGGTACAGCGTGGCGTAAGCCTCGGACTGGTCCCCGTCTCCGTCCTCGGAAAACTGCCGCTTCAGCGCCGCCCGGACCTCGCGAGTACGCGGGTCAATGTCCACATGGACGTCGAACGGGGACTCGACCGTCACCAGCGGCATCGACGGGCGGGCCTCGTTCGTGCCGACGATCGCGAAGGACCGGCCGAGCACCAGGGCGTCGATGTGGGCCTGCTCGGAGTGCAGGCCCAGCTCGTTCGCCGCCCAGATGTTCCACAGCTCCCGGTCTGCGGCCTGCTCACCGCCGAGCCGGAACCCGGTCACGTCCAGCCGCTCATCGAGCGAGTCCACGACCAGCTCAGGCCAGTTGATCACGACCTGCCGCACGCGGGTGTCCAGGCGGCGCAGCAGCTCCGGGTGCATGTACGACAGCGACTGCTCGCCCTCGTAGTAGGCATCGAGGATTTCCAGCCCAGGAATCTGCGCGTCATGCTGGCGAGTGATGCGGGTGATCCACTGCTCAGACGTCAGCTCAGCGAGGTTCACAGCCACGGCGACCTCCGTCCGTCGCGTTCAGCCCATGACGACCATCCGGCCGGACTTCTTCGGCTTCTGACCGCGCAGCCGCCAGCCCGAAACCGCCATGGCGGCGGTGGGTACCGCGTCGATGCGCTTGCCGGTCTTCCCGCGCTGGGGTTTGTCGGGTCGGATGAGGTCGGGTTCTCCGGGTGGATGGCGCACCTCCACGGAGTCGAAGCAGAACGCCGCAACTGGGTTGCCGTGGTGCGACCACGAGCGCGAGCGGGTCAGCGTCATGAGTTCGGTCATGCCGTGGGTCATTCCGCGGAACGTCTGCGGCACCGGATACATCGGCACTCGCGTGACCCGTTCCAGGCGCTGGCGGACGGGTTCGCCGCTCCACTCGTCGTAATTGATATCGGCGACCCGCAGCGCGGCGCAGTCGGCGGCGACGTCGGCCTCGATCACCTCGTAGTCGATGACTTCGCCGGGGGTGGTGGTGATCCAGCCCTGGTCGACCCACTGGGAGACGCGGTGGTCGGTGTGCTCGTCGAGGAAATCGACCCCAGACTCCGGGAGCCAGAACCGCCACAGCGCCGAGACGTGGCCGTCGATGCCGTCCGGCACGATCAGGCACCAGGCCGTCAGGTCCAGCTTGGACGCGAGATCCAGACCGCCCCAGGCTGGCCGGCGAGCAACCAGCTCCCGCAACCGCGCCGCTTCGGGGAACTCGGTTCCGGTGCACGCGGTGTAGAGGTGCATGGGCATCCACCGCGTGGACTGCGACACCCATTGATTCAGCCGGTACTGGCGGAAGCTGTTCTCTCGCGCCGGATCGTTGCGCGCTTCGAGCGCCTCTTCCCGCAGCGCGGCCAGCGACAGGAAGTCACCCAAGGCCGGGTTGGCGAAGTACCAGTTCGCTTCATCCCACGGGTCCGCATCTTGCGGGAGGTTGCGCAGGTAGACGAAGCGGTGTGGGGCGCGGGACGGGTCTTCGGCGATCTTCACGCACTCGTCGTGCTCGGACTTGGCGAAGCTGATGGGGTCGTTCCCCGCCGTTGTGGCGGCGAGCAGCAGTGGCTGCACTCGGGTGCCCATGCCGGTCCGCAGCGCGGCCCACAGGTCACCGTTCGGCTGGGTCAGGACCTCGTCGAAGATCACGCATGACGGGTTCGACCCGAGGTTGCCCAGCGCGTCGGCCGCGACGACCTGATAGACCGAGTTGGTTTTCTCGTCCACGATCCGGGCGGCGTGCTCGACCACCCGCAGCCGCTTCGACAGCACCGGCGACAGCGCGACCATGCGGGCGGCGACGTTGAACACCAGCCGCGCCTGGTCCTTGTCGCGGGCGGCGCCGTAGACCTCGGCGGACTCGACCCCGTCCCCGACGAGCATGTAGAGCGCGACGAACGCCAGCAGCTCGGACTTGCCGTTCTTCCGGGCGAGTTCGATCCAGCCGGACCGGTAGCGGCGGACGTAGGTCTGCCATTCCGGATCCCACCGGACCTCGCCGAACAGCGGCCGGACAATGTCGTCCCGCTGCCAGTCCGCGAGGATGAACGGGGTTCGTGCCCACCGGTCCTTAGTGTGCACGCAGATCTCTTCGGCGAACGCTTGCGCATGATCGGCGCGCTGATGGCAGAGGTGGTCGCCGCGTTGGCGGCAGGCACGTCCATCGAAGGACCAGCCGCACACCGGAAGCCGCGGAGCCTTCGCCTTACCGGTCTTGGAACTGGGTTTCCGCGTGTGGGAACGGGGTTTAGGAGAGGAGACGGCCCGCGTCGCCCGAGGTCCCGCCATCGGCGCTCACCTCGGCCTTGATCGCCTGCCGGTCCGACGGCGTCAGCCCAAAACGCGCCGCGAACGTCAGAAACGTGCGCTCGGAATCGGCCTGCACCTTCAATGCCGGGTTCGGCACCAGGCCCCCGCCGCCGGGAACCAGCAGCGCCGAGCCGTTCACCAGCGCGGTTGCCACTGCGTAGCGGGCCAGCGCCTCGCACAGCACACCGAACGCGTCGACGTCCCACGCAGTCAGGACTCTCCGGGTGATCATGCTCGGCGCGAGCCGATCCCAGATCGCCTGGCCCTTCTCCGACAGCCACTCCGGCGGCACGATCTCCACCTCAGGCGGCAGCGGCTCCGCGTCGTTGATCCGGTCCTTCCGGTCACCATGCAGGATCCGTAGCGAGGTCGGCTTGCCTGCGGGACCACGTTTTCCCATGAGTAGCAACACCTCGCGTCGATCCGGTTCACGATGGCTTACCGCTCATGTGCGGCCGGAACGGGCAACTCATATGGACGCCTCCACAGAAAGGAGGGCTTGAAAGGGCGCTATATGGTCTCAGAAGGGTCTTTTAAGGGCCTTAATGGGGCCATGTTAGGGCCATGTTGGGCAACTCATATGGACGCGCTTTTGTTGCAGTGCCCCGATTCTTTCCGGAAAAAACCCACAGGCTAGGCTCGTGCCCGGTGCCGCTCCCTCGTGGTCCGGTCGCTCCCGATTGTTCGGGGTCGACGATCGGGAGGTAGGTAAGCCTCCCTGAAGGGAGAACACGAATGAGTGAACACCGCAAGGATGGAGACGACTCCGGTGATCCGCTGCCGGACGAATCTCGCGGACGGTTGCCGGAGGATTCCGGCGGCCGACCGTTGGATCACGCCTCCAGCCGGGGTAAGAACCTCGACTGGAGGCGCAATCTCATCACGGTGATCCAGCTCCTGACGGTGCTGGCTGCCCTAGCCCACGAAGTGTGGAAGCTACTGGGCTAGGCAGGGGTGGGCGTCCGGCACGGGCGCCCACCCGTTCACATCGTTACGTGCCCTGAATACTTGACTCTCACCCAGGGTACGAGTCAAGTATCGCATCGCCCTTACTCAACGGAGCGTCGGGGACTTCGTGATGGCCTAGCTGGAGCCACTGGATGCCTTGCCGCGTCCCTTCGCCTTGGGGGCGGTGGTGGCCTTCTTGCGGGCGGCGCCGCGTCGCTTGGCTGCGGCGGCGGTCTGTCGCTTGCGTGGAGGCATTCAGTTCACCCCCTCTCGGTGTCGTCGGTCTCGGGCATCGTGACGCCGAGCAGTTCCGCGGTGGCGTAGCCGTCGAGGTACTTGTCCCCGATGACGACGAGACCAGCGGCGGCGAGGAAAGCGTCCTTGTCGTCCTGGCTCTTGAAGCAGACGCAGAACCAGTACTCGCTTTCGGTCGCGAGCTGCATCCGTTCCAGCTCGCGGGCGGTGCGTTCGCGGAAGCCGCGGTGAAGCGCGTCGAGCTCGGCGCGCGCGTCGTCCTCTTCGTCGCCCGTGTACTCGACGCCGGCGAGCGGATCGGGGTCCGGCTCGGCCGTGAGCAGGGCCAGCACGTCGTCATTGGACTTCATGCCGGACACGGACGACGACATTTTGAGCTGCGCGAGCAGCGCGGCATTGGGGTCGTCAGCGGGTGAGGTCATGGCGCAGCAACTCCAGCTCGGCGAGGGGGAACCAGTCCAGGACTCGGGCGTAGTCCTCGGGGGCGTGACGGCTCAGCGGTTCGATGAACCGGTAGTCCAGGCCGTCGAACGAGCGGCCGAACCACTCGTAGTCGATCGGCAGAGGGCAGCTGTGCCGGGTGAGCGCTGCCCGGACGTCGGCGATCTGCCAATCCCAGATGGCCGAGACCTTGCGCGTGTCCTGGCGGATCGGGCCGTGAGTGGACATGGCCATGCGCCGCATCGGGCTGTCGGTGGCCCGGACGCCGTCGACGTTCCACGCATCGGCGGGCAGGCCGACGTCCTGGCGCAGCGTCGCGGCCACGTCCTCGTAGGTGAACTCCGTCAGACCGGCCGCGTCGATGATCCGCCACCGCTCGGGCGGGCAGAACACGTAGTTGACCAGCCACCGGTAGAGGCTGGGGTGGGGCAGGTCGTAGATCTTCTGCCCGAAGAAGTCCTCATACATCTTGAGGCTATCGGCGACGAACCGGAGGCCAGGCACGCTGTAGAGGTGGTACGGCACCACGGGAATGCCGCGTTCACGCAACGCCAGCCACGCGCTCAGCGAGTCCTTACCTCGGGAGAAAGCGAGCAGAACCGGTTTCCCCTCGGCCTCCATCTCGCCGAGGATCTGTTCCGACGACGGCAAGCCGTCGATGGTGATCACGGGCACCTCCGTAGCTCATGGTGGGCACCGAGTGCACGAATGTGCACCAGGGCAACGGTTTCTCCGGTCTCAGCCGTCCCGGTCGCGGCGGACGATCTTGCCGACGCCGGACGCCGAGAGCCGCGCGGGCACTGCGGTGTCGCGGTAGGACTCACCCGCCGCTACCAGCTCGATGACCAGGCGATTTCGTTCCGCGTGCCACGCGTCCGCCTGCTCGGCGGCGCGCTCCAGTTCGTGGGCGAGGTCGGCGCGCCGCTGCTCGGCGCGAGCGATCGGGTCGGACGTAGGGGAAGGGGCGCTCAAAACCTGGCACCACCCCTCCGGGGTTCAGGGGCTTGTGCGCCGCGACACCGCTGAGGGGGCCTCCCCCTGGGACGCAACCGAGGCCGTTGCCGACAGGTGGGAACCGTGTAGCGCGCTCGGCGTACTCGTCCGGTTCGCCCGCGGTAGACACTTTGTCCTTAATGGACCATCAGGAACGGTGCCACCCACCTTTGGTTGCCACAGTTCGGGCGGTAACCCTGCTATGGCAACGGGCACACAACCCTCGGCCTCGTGCTGGATCATCAGCATCCAGACCAGCGGCCGTCAGCTCTCGGCGAATGATCGGCCAATGATCGGCCACGGTGGACGGCTGACCACAGCTGCGGCCCAGGTGGCTCGTGCAGTCAGTCAGATCACAGCGGCACACCGGATCCCGCGCCAGCACACCGGGCCGGAAGCGGGAGCGATGTCCTGCCGTGTAACCGCGTTGCGCGGAGCTGCCGAAAGCCGATCGGGCACGCGATCGACAGTCGGGACACCTGCCACCCGAACCTGTCATATGCGAACACCCCGGACGAGTGCATGCCCTATAGGCACGTCCAGGCATGGTGCAAATCCTCCTTTCATATGTCCGTCGAATCGTCAGAACATAAGGACACTAGCCCATTCGGGTGAAATTTCATGCTGAATATTGACTAGTGTTTTATGCAAATACACTCTGATTCGGCTAGTTCCAATTCGGGGTGCAGCAACACCCCGAAAATGAACCGAAAGGATCCGTTGTGTCGCGTGATTTTGTCATGCCCGAACGCGAGTATGGGCGCAACTATTTAGCGACTGCTCAGATAGCCGACTTGCCCACGCTGGCCGAAAGGATACTCGCAGATTTACAGACTATCGCCTCACGAGAATTGGCAGCTGGGGCGGATCTGAGTATTCACGTCAGGGGTTCCAAGAGGCTGACACTGTGCCTCGGCGGCTTGGCCAACGGCTATCTCTTTGCTTGCCTGCGGACTCGTCGACCCAGTGAGGAAGCGCAAGAACTCATCAAGCGCGCCTACCAGCTCCTGGATACCTACAACTGGCGCACTCTGAACGACGCGCGCGACGTCCGCTTCCTGCCGAACGTCGTTGTAGTGTCCGAAGAGGACTACGGTAGCGATCGCTGGACGCCTGGCGTTGTCGTTCACGAGCACGACGATTGGCGCAGCCAATGATGCGAAGAAGAGCCAACATGCTCGTGCTCCCGCAGCTGGGCAAATATACGGAGCCGCGTATTCTTGGCGATCGAGTTGTCGATACCGCACACATCACGCACCTGTCGGCTCTCGCGCGAATCATCGTGCAAGAGGTGGACCTGCAATTTCGTTCCACTGTATCGACACCCGAGCGGTTCGGCATCAATGCCTGGGTTTACGGCGAGCGTGTTCTCGACCTTGAGATCGCAGGCTTCCGCGACGCCGAACTGAACGATCCAGACTTTCTGCACGTGACCCGGCAAGAGTTCATCGACTTCGTCGATCGATTCAACTGGATAAATCTGGACGACGAGCGGGATCAGAGATTCCAAGGCGCGGTGTTTCTCTGCAACGAAAGAGAGCAGAGTATCCGGCATCACTTCGGGCGTGTCCGGATTTACCGGAGCTGGCGCCGTCATCTCGGGCGTCGCTACCAGCCGTTCTTGCCCTTGGCGCGCGGCTGGCTCTGACGCGTCCATCAACCCCTAGACGTGACTGTGCCCCCGGTCAACCGGTGCAGCAACACCATCCCGGGGGCGCAGCGCGGAACCCTGAAAGGATCTAACATGAGTTCCGACGAGCACGACTTTAGCGCCTTCATCCCCGGTCTGTCGCCTATCGACGCACACGAGGTCTACCTGCTAGCACGTGGTGTCTTCGTCAGCTCGCTGCGTAGCGCGGTGCTTGACTGCGCCGAGACGCGGGAGCGGTACTACGCAGCGGTCAGCGGCAGAAGTCTCGTCCTGCGAGTGCTTCACCTGATCTCCACGGGCTACGGCGGTACACCGAAGTTCAACGCGCCAGAGCTCGCCCCACCGTTGTGGCAGGCCGTTCTATCGGATTTCGTGCACTACGACGAGGATGAGAAGGTCCACGTGATCACCGAGAAGGGGCGCGGGGTGATCACGAGGTGGTATGAGTTGGTGCAACCGATCAAGGATCACCCGAGGTTCGCGCCACTGTGGGCAGAGGTGACCGACTAACACTTATGGGCGCGGGCCGGGGAAACTGTCCCCGGCCCGCGTTCGCGATCCCGGCAGGAGGTGCCCGTGTCAAGACCTAGCAAGGAGCTGACCGACGCTCAGCGACTCGCCGCCATCACCGCCCAGGCTGGCGTGGTGGACAGGCTGGACAAGAAGCGGGCGGCGGCCGAGAAAGCGCTGCGCGAACTCGTCGCCGACGCTCGCCGCGAGGGCCTTTTGAGTAAGGACCTCATGCAGGCCGCCGGGTGGTCCAGGGCCAAACTCGCTGGCGTTCTAAATGAGGCGGGAGTGCAGCCAGACCGGTCCGCGCCGCGTAAGCGATCGACGGCACCGTAGGCCCCTGACCTGCGGGTTTCACTCTTTCAGCCTATTGACTAGTGTTCAGGGTCTATACACTATCGGGAGGTTCCAGACATGGATCCGGCCTTGGTGCAGCAACACCGGGGGCGGACCCAACCGAAAGGATCACAACACTATGTCTAACCCTGTGAAGCCTGCCCCCAAGCAGGCCACTGCGGCCCCTGGTAAGCCTCCTGCGGCTGGCAAGGCCCCTGCGGATGGGAAGGCTGCCACCAATCGGCCCAGAAAGTCCGGGACGGCCTCCAAGGCTCCGGCTACGGTCAGTAAGACTCCGGCTACGGGGAAGGCTTCGGGCAAGACGGCTTCGGAGTCGGTCACCCCTGCTCCGGCGCTGCCGAAGGTGCGCGATGCTTGGTGCACCCTGGCTACCCAGGTCAATGGGTCGCGCACGGCGGCCGAGTTGGTCACGAAGGCGGGTTTGAAGGACTGGGATGTCCGCCCGGAGCCTGCGTTCGCGTTCGTGCCGACTGGTGCGTGCGTCGAGTGCGGCAAGGCGATAGGCGTGAAACACAAGGCGGACTGTTTCCTGGGTGAGGCCGAGCCGGGCGAGGAGTTCGACGGCAAGGTCGATGAGAACGACACGACCGAGCCGATGGAGATTCCGGGCTACTACGCGCTGGTGCGCACCAATCCGAGCACAGGTAGGCGCGAGGCGATCGGGGGTTCGGCTCGGCAGTTCACGCCCGCCGCGATCGAGGACCGCGCGCAGATGCTCACCGACATGGCCAAGCAGCTGAACGCGAAGTACGGTGCCGCTGGTCCATTGTGGAGCAACACGGCTGGGTTCGTGTCGATCCGGCAGGCCGACCCAATCAAGGTCGGCAAGGTCGACGAACTGGAGATGCGCGTGGTGGTGGTGTGCTCGCTCCTGCCGGGCAAGCCGTCGCAGGTGCTGTTCTCGCCGGTACGTCCGGCGTCGGCAACGGTGCAGCATTTCGGCTTGGCGCCGCAGAGCCTGGATGCGGTGTCGAATCCGAGTTCGCGGCTGTCTGAGGGCAGTCAGGCGATCGCGGCGGCACAGGCCGCCGTGGAAGAGGTCACGGAGCGCGCGGGCAAGCTGCTGGCCGCGAAAATGACGCTGACCGCCTTCGGGGAACTGTGCAACGAGTTGTGGAAGCCGCCGTCGGACACGGCGAACACCTGGTTGAAGGAACAGCACAAGGTCCGTAAGTCGATGCTGGAGATGCTGTTCTTCGGCGACTACGACATGTTCGCCGGAATCGGCAGGACTCGATGGGCCGCGTGGCAGGCAATCCAGACCGTCGCCGAGCACATGCCGCACGTGCCGATCAAGGATGATGACAAGGACGCCGAGCTTGCCCGCCGTGCCGAGCAAGCCTTGTTCGGCCGGTCGGCCAGCATTGCGGCGGAAGCACTGCGGAAGCTGGAGAAGTGACCATGCAGCCGTAGCCGTCTCGACGGCAACCAGCCACCCCAGGGGGACCGGACTTTGTCCGGTCCCCCTGGGGCTTTTCCGGGGCTCTACGGGCCTCTCAGGGCCTGAAACGGCCGGTGGATTGAGGGCAAGCAGCCATGCTCACCAGCCAAATCCGGGGGTCTGTCGGTGTCCGGTCCCTGTGGGGTTCTTCGGGGCCTGCGGGCCTCTCCAGGGTGGGAACGGCCGGAGATTTGGGGGTGTGCGGACAGCGGCTCACCGCGTGCGGCCTGCTCAGTGAGGGGTGCCGGGGCCAGCGTCCGGTGGCCGCTGTCCGCACATGACGAAGGCCCCGCGCCGGAGGGGGAGGGAGCGCGGGGCCTTCAAGGAAATCTTGACTACTTGGTGGGTATAGCTCCGCCAAGCCCTGTCAGTATCGCTGGTTCGTGATCATCGTGTCAAGGCTATTCACAGTCCAGGGCAAGGGTTTCCGCCCGCTGGCTGTCCAGCACCTGACCGAGCTGGGCCCAATGTTCCAGGCCCCACCGCGAATCGCAGGCCGCGCACACCGTTTCCACGCGGTCAGTGTCCACAGAGAGCGCTGGGCGGCGCAGCCATTCCTGCTCGGTGTCAGACCACACGAGAACCGTTGTGTGTCGGCAGGTGGGGCACGCGTGCCCGCGCAGCCGGTAGGCCGGGGCGGGATTGAGCACCGATCGGCCAGCGGCCACCCACCGCTCTGCCTCCTGGGCCGCGTAGGCGAGGTAATCGACGTCCTCCAGTTGCCAGGCCCCCGCGTGCGAGGCCCACAACCTCAGCTGTCCGGTGAGGGACGGTCGCGCGCCGGTTCCGAAGAGGTCGTGTCCCAGAGCTGCCAGGGCTCCCCGGAGGGTCTGGCTGATCTCGGCGACCAGCGCGAGCGCGTTCAGGGAGGCGGGTGGCCGTGATCCTCGCGCGGAGCCGCCTGTGCGTTCGGTGCCCGGCTGGGTCGCGGTCACCAGCTGGTCGATTAGGCACGGTGCGAGAGCGCGTTCCACGGCTCCGGAGTCGCGGAGCAGGGTGTGCATGTTCGGCTGGATGAGTTGATCGATCGCGGCGTCGAAGGCCAGCCGAGCGGCCAGCGGGTCGGTTTGATGTTCCTCGGCCGTGTGAGGGGTGAGGGTGCTGGTCATCGGGTGGTCTCCTGTTCGGGTGTGGCGTTGGCGCGCTCGAGTTCGGTTTGGGCGCGGCGGAGGCGGGAGGGGTGCATCCGGTGCACGGGGTCGCGCATCTCCCGGACGCCTGCTCGGTTGCGCGAGAGCGGCCCGCACACCGCCCAGGCTCGTGCCTTGCAGAACGGGCAGGCCACGGAGCGGGCGAGGTCGTGGTCCGGGTTGCGTTTCCAGCCCATCGCCGCGTACACCGCCCGGATTCCGAGCATCCCGGCTTGCCGGTAGTAGTCGCGGCTGGTCGCGCGTGGTGAAGCCGCGGACTGAACCGGCGTGGGTTCGCCCGTGTCGCGGTCGCGGGCCGCGTCGCAACGACCTGCGATCTCGGATGGTGTCGCCCGCCGCGCGGCCGGGCCGAGTGCGACGAAGGCGCGATGGCACTCGGCGAGGCTGTAGCCGGCGAGGCCGGACTCCCAAGCCGAGACGACGTCCTCTGACGCGTGTGCGCCGGTGTGCCGGATCAGCAGGCCGCGCACGTCGCTGCGGTTCATCACCGCGTGCAGCGTGCTCATGCGGTCGCCTGGTCGAGTGCGGCGTCGAGGATCGCGGTCAGCTGGTCGGCGTCCGCGTGCTGCGGCTGCGCCTGCCGCACGAGCAGGCCGACCCCGTGTTGTTCGTCTTCGGCGATCGCGGCTGAGCGCAGGCTCTCGAACCGGTCCACCATCTCCGCGTCCCAAGCGCGTTTTTTCGGATCGGTCGCGATGCGGGCCGCACGCATCCGCTCCCCGACGAGCATCGGCAGGAAGGTCGGCGGTAGCGCCTTGCTCGACCACGCGGCCAGACCCGCGCCGATGGTGTTGCTGCCGATGCCTTCGCGCAGCAACGGGATGACCTGCGCGACGAGCTGCGCCCGGACAGGCGCGGGCACCGGCGAGCCGTAGAAGTCCACCAGCCGTTCAGCCTCGGCCCGTCGACGCCGACGCACCGAGCCCGGCGGGGCAGCGCCCGCGGAATCGCCGGGACTGTCCTCTTGCGCCGATGACGTGGCGGCTGGTACGCGCGTGGCGCGGGTGTCGTGCGCGTCACGCGCGGGTAACCCCGCTTTCTCACTACGAGAAGCGAAAGAAGGTTCTCCAGTCTCCCGCTCCCTACTCCCTTCTCCCAGGTCCTTCGCCGAAGGGTTCAGCGAAGGGGTCGCGGAAGGGTTCGCTGAACCCCGTGAGCTGGGCGCGGGCTGGTCGATGCCAGGTGTGATCGCCCCGCCGGAGTCCGGTTCGGACGCTCCGTCCTGGCGTGGGGGTCGGCCCGCCGGCGAGGGTCGGCCGGACGGGCGGACCGTCATGGCGGCCTTGACGACCGGTGGTAGCTCAGGCGCTCCGGCCTCCAGTTCGTTCGCCGCGATCGCCGGGGCTGGGCCGGTCACGTGCGCGGGCAGACGCCGCAGTTCGGCGGCGAGTGCGGCCCGCAGGATCGGGGACTCAATGTCGAACGCGACGCGCAGCGCGCCACGCAGCATGTTCGGCTGCTTGTACAGCTCGTCGCTGCGGATGAACGACCTGACGAGGAGTTCTTCGGTGTCCTGGTCGATCACTACGAACCGGGCGGCGTCCAGCTCGGAGAGCGCCGCGCGCATCTCCGTCAGGTCCAGGTCTGCGTGCGGCCGGTTCCAGCGCTTCACCGCCAGGTCGAGTACCCCGGCGTAAGAGAGCTTCCGCTGTGAGAAAAGCTGGATATACAAGAGTTTCGCTTCGCGCGAGAGCGCGCGGAAGTCGTCCTTGTCCCAGATGTTCAGATCGAGGCGTGCGTGATCACGCGCCATGAAGAAACCCCCCTACAGGACAAAAATGGGCACGGTGAACACCGCCACGCGTTCGCGTGGCGGTGTGAAGCGGGTTGGTCAGGACGCGGTGGCCTGCGCCTGTGGCTCGTGGTCGCGCAGGGCTTCGGAGTCGAAGGCGTAGACGGCTTGGAGTTTGCCGACGTTGCGGCCTGTCGAGTCGGTCGAGCGCACGTAGCGGCCGGTGTGGACCAGCAGCCCGGCGGCGCGAAGACGGTTTACGGTCGAGCCGATCAGTTGCGGCTGCACCCAGCTCGGCAGCAGCGACCGCCAGCGGTTCGCGGTGGTCTCGCGGAACGGGTCGGCCAGGCTGTCGCGGACGATGACGGTGACGATCGCGAGGATCTGGGCCTCATTCCGCGGTTCGGCCGTGAGCAGGGCAGCCACGGTCGCGGCGGTCTCGCCGTCGTCGGGCACACCGGCCGGGCTGGTCGCGCGGGCCTGGGCAACCATGGCCCTGGCCAGCGCGACCAAGTCGCCGAACGGAACTGTCATACGCCGAGCAGGCGGAACGTGGCGACCTCCGAAATGTCGGCACACTCCTTTGCGATCTCCGGATAGCGCTCCTTGAGCAGGTTCTGATCCAGCGCGATTCGCAGAGCGTGGGTGAAGCTCACGACCGGGACGCCGTTGACCGTGCCGACTTCGGCTCCGGCCGCCACCAAGGCGGCCTTGATCACGGCCTCGTGCTCTTTGCGTTCCTGGGACAGTTTCGCCTGCTTGCGCTTGATCCGGCGCAGCGAGGCGATCAGGTGAGCGAAGGCGTCGACCGGCCTTGTGGGCTGGTCGGCGTACTCGTTAGTGCAAGTGGGTGTGTCGTGCTTCACGTACAGCGGTCCCCTCAAACTCGTTAACGCAGGGCGTGACACCTGCGATCAACTAAGACACGGCTTGATCAACAAAAGGTGTGTGAGTACCGGCGGGCGTTCGTAGGGGAACGAGCGCCGGAAAACTAAAGAATGTTTATGGGCGTAAACACTTTCGAGTCTTGCGTGTGTGCTGGCGAAGCAGCGCGGTAACCCGACCATAGCCGGGTGAGGTGCAAGTTTGTCAACGCGATTCGCGAGATCGCTGGAAAGTGTTGACAGCCGTAAACAAAAAGAGGATGCGATGACGCTTGAGGGGGTCGTCTCGATCCAGGAAGCCCTGAGTTTCCTGTACGAGAATCGACGAAGGGAAGACGGAAAACCGCACAGCGACCGGGACGTTGCCGACGCTCTAACGGCGGCAGGTGTCGACGTGTCGTACTCGTCGCTGTGGCAGATGCGAACGGGGAAGCAGCCACACCCGCGCACCAACATCATCGTGGGGCTGGCGAGGTTCTTTGATGTGCCAGCGGGGTTTTTTCTCGACCGCGACGTCTACGACGGCTGGCGGCGCAAGCTGTCCGGCGAACCTGAGATGCCGCGCCAGCGCGTGGGCTCGGGGGCGACGACGATGCTGCGCAGCTTCGCCATATCGGACCGCAGCGCAAGCCTGATCCAGGAGCTGACCGAGCACGTGCGCGGACTCGAAGCCCGGGACGGTGGACACGGCACATGAGCCTGCCCGCCATCGGGCGGGTACTGCTGAACTGGACACGACGGGGACAGCGACGGACTCAACGCGTCGTGACCGGCAGCGCGCCGGTCACGCAGCTCGATGACGTCCGGGCGCTGGTGTCCGCTCTGGACCTGCCCGCCACCGCCACGCCCGACGAGCTCGCCGCCCGTCTGTCCACAGTGCGCCGCCGCCCCATCCAGATCCAGCCCTACCCGCCGAACATCGTGGCCGAGGCCCGCCGGACAGGCGAGCCTTTGCCTTACGGCGTCTGGGTTTCTGGTGCCGCTACTGACTTCATCTTCTTCCGAGAAGACACCACGCACAGCCACCGGCGGCACATAGTCCTGCACGAAGTCGGGCACATCGTCTGCCGTCACGTCGGGGACGACGCCGGCGAGGCCGACTCCGGCGAGCCTGATCACGCCACGATCACCCGCGCGGTGAAGCGCGCCGGGGGCTTCGCTGCGGACCAGGAGCAGGCCGCCGAAACATTCGCCTACCTGATCGAGCGCCACACCAGGCCCAACCTTTCCGCGACCGGCGAAACGCCCGCCGCGCGCTACCGCCTCCTGGAGGACTGAATGCCCATCCCCGTCGCCCAGGTCCAGCAGCTCCTGACCTGGCTGGCCGTGACCGCCGCACTGCTCTACTGGATCAGATCCTGGCGGCGCTCCCGCACCCCTGGCCTGCTGGCCATGGTCAAGGCTCTCGCCGCGCTCAACGTCGCGTTGATCCTCGGCACCGACTGGGGCGTCCACGACTGGCTGTTCGGCATCCCCACACTGCCGAACTACATCGTGCACGTGCTCACGTTGTCCTCGGCCTACTGGCTCCAGGTCTTCGTGCTCTACCTCGCCCACCCCGTCGACACCATCCCGGCCAAGGTCCGGATCCGGACCCGTCTCCTCATCGGGGCGCAGCTCGCACTGTGCGTCCTGTACCTGCTCGGGCCGCTGCCGGGCAACCTGCCCGCCATCACCGCCGAGGCGGGCAACCACACATTCGTCGTCGCGTACCTCGCCGTCTTCGAGCTGTACCTCGGACTGGCCATGTTCGACGTCGTCTACGTCGGCCGCCACGCCAAGGACCTTCCCCGCGGCTACCTCCGCACCGGCCTCCGCCTCCTGCGCTGGGGCGGCATCTGCGGCCTGGCCTTCGTCGCGCACAAAGCCCTGTACTCCCTCGCGGTCCGCTTCAACCTCAATCCGCCATGGGCCGAACTCGGCAACATCGGCGCCAGCCGCGTGCTCACCACGGCCGGAATCCTCCTGCTCATGGCCGGGGTCACCGTGCCCGCCGTCGTCCCTCGCCGACAGCTCCGCCGCCACTACCGCGCACTCGAACCGCTGTGGCGCGACCTGACCACCTTCGCCCCCGAGCTGCGGTACGACGCACCACCAACCCGGCGAGTCTTCGGACGGCCCGACGTCACCGATCTTGTCCGCACCCGCCTGACCGAGATCAACGACGTGCTGGTCGGGCCGTTGCAGCCGTACCTGGACCCGGCGGTCTACACCGCCGCACTCCAGCCGGCCGAGGCTGGTACTTCCAGCGCGAACCGGGCACACGCGCAGGCCGTGACCATCGCCACGGCCCTGGTCACCGCGGAGCACGGCGCACCCGTGCACGCCGAACACCCGGTAGCGTTCACGCCGGACGAGGCCACCGATGACTACCGCGAGGAAGCCGCGTGGCTCGCGACGGTCGCCACCGCCTACAGCACGTCCACCACCGTCGCCGAGATCCTGAAGGAGACCAGCAGCCATGCCGCCGACCCTGTCCACTGAGACCGCCACCAGCGAGACCCGGCGGCGCGCGGCCCGCATCGCCACCGAAGTTCTCGCCCCGTGGGTCTGGGTCCTCGGACTCCCGCTCGCCGTGGCCTGGAAAGTCACCGGCTACCACCTCGGCCAGACCCTGCTGTGGGGGCTCATCGTCGGCGTCACCGGCTCGCTGATCCCGATGGCTGTCATCGTGCGCGGGGCAAAACAGGGGAAGTGGGACAGCCACCACGTCACCAACCGCGCCGGACGGCTCGTCCCGTTCGCCGCGTGCATCGGCTCGCTCGCACTCGGGTTCGTCATCCTCATCGTCGGCAACGCGCCGCACCAGATGATCGCTCTCGCGGCCGCCGAGCTGGCGTGCCTCCTGGTCGCGCTCGCAGTCACGTTCGGCTTCAAGTTCAAGATCTCGATGCACGCCATCGTCGCGGCCGGTGCCACCATGATGCTCATGAGCGTCTACGGCCCCTGGCTCGCCCTGCTGTTCCTCGGCGTCGCCTGGGTCTGCTGGTCCCGCGTCGAACTCAAAGACCACACCACGGCCGAAGTGTCAGTCGGCACGCTCGTTGGCCTCATCGTCGGCGGCGGCGCCTACCTCGCGCTCGTATCCGCCTTTATCTGAGTCCCTTGCTACGCCAATGCGGCCATGAGCAGGTCGGTCTCTTCGAAGAAGTCTTGTACGACTGGGGACCGCCGGTGTGGCTTGAGCCTGTCACGAAGGTCATTTACAGCCTCAGTTGAGCGCGACGACTTAACCGTGACAGCAAGGTGTGTTGCTTCCAGCGCAACCGCCGTCGCCTTGTCCAGGTTGTGTTCAGACAAGGCTGCCCGCGCCATGGCAGCCTTCGCCAGAGACCCACGTCGCGCTCGGCGTTGCCTGGCTGCATCGTCCGCCGACAGCTGCGCAAACAGGGCAGCTTCTGCCGGACGTTCGAGGTCGCGGAAGGCGTGCGCGTACTCACCGTTGAGGTACGCGACGTCGATGAAGCGTGCCCACTCTTGCTCATCGTCCGTAACGACCTGTTCGAATGCCTGTTGGGAAAGGTGGACGCTCTTCGCTGCCGCACTACCGTCGCCCATCGCAGCCTCAGCGCGAGCCTGAAGCGCTCTTAGGTCGGCGAGGCAGGCGGGCGAGTGACCACGCGAAAGTCCTGCGATCCCGGTTCGAGCCAGCTGCACTCCGTGGTCAGGGTGACCCGTCAGCGTGGCCTGGTCGGAAAGGCCGGCGAGAACATGGGCTCCCAGTTCGACGTTCATCGCCGCTTCGGCGAGACGCAAGGACTGGATTAGATACCGCTGCGCAATCGCGTGTTCGCCATTGTCAAACGCCATCCAGCCCAACAAGTAGAGCTGTTCGCTGGCCGCCGAGTACAGCTCGGCTCCATTGGCGGTCTCCGGATCGTTCTCCTGGAGCAGCGGGATCACGACCTGCTTCAAGTACGCCGTCAGCTGCGTGCGGGCATGACCACCACCACGCATCACGTCGAGCTCCTGGAAGATGCCGAACGTCTTCCGGATCGTCTCGATCTGCGGCGATCCGACCCGGCCGCGCGTCTGGGTGGCCTCCTCAAGAGTTGCCACCAGCCAATCGCGACTTGGAGCGATCGATGCCGCCACGCTGAACATCGCGCCCGTCAGGAACTGCCGCCGCTCCATGTCGCTTCTCCCTAGCTCGGCTACGACCTCTACGGTAGCTGGTAGTGAGGCGGCATACACCAGCCCGAAGTGCGCGGCTCGCATCGTGAGGTCATTCGCGCTGCTCAGAATCGTCGGCGGCGAGGCCGTTGCAGCCTGCGTCACACTGACCAGATCGCCGGTAGCCTCGACACCTTCCCGGAGAAGTTCCTCCAGCTCAGCGGGCGTCACTTTGAGTAGCTCGGCGATCTTCGGCCAGTTGTGAACCTGCGGTTCCGACGTGCCGCGTTCCCAACGGTTGACGGTGCTGGGATCGAGGTCTAGGGCAAAGGCAAAGCCTTCCTGTGTGTACCCGGCCGCCTTCCTGGCCCCCACGAACCGCGTGCGTCGACCGCCCATTCCCGTCTCCCCTCGGTAACGCCACGAAGTGAACACGTTACCGCAGGTCAGAGCCGTCGATGCAAGGAAAACGCCAGATTTTCGCCCTGGCCTGCACTTCTTCCACGGACGAAAGTCATTGGCGGCACCCCGACGACTGGTCGACAGCCACCGCAGGTCACGGGCGGAGCTCCCCTTCCCCTCGGGCCGCCCGCGACCGGGTCCTGGTCGTCGGGGTGCTCCCAACGACGTAGTAGAGGACGAGGCGATGGCTGGAACGACGCAGGGTGACCAAGATGCTGGCGGCGCGACGGTGCCGTTGGAAACCGCGGGGTTGTTGCGTGCGCTTGGAGCCGTAAATCAGCTGGTTCCGAGAGTCGTCGGCGAGCTGGCAAGCGGACAGATGCTGCCAGATCGGCAACGCGAGTTCGCCAAACTGCTGCAAAGGCTTGCCGCAGTTCTACACGAACACGCCGACAATCAGACCTCCGGCAACGCCGCGACTCCGCAAAACGCTGCCAGCTGCGGCCTGCTGCCCAAGTCACTCCGACACCTCGTTGAACCGTGAGCACCCGGTCTGCCCTTAGGTCGCAGACTGCAGGTGAAGGGATGGCGAACCTGGAAGACCAGTGCGGCGCCTCGGTATGGCGGGCAGTGCTGCATGACACGGTCTTGCATCAAGTCGCGAGCGAGAAGAGCCGCCTGCGCGCCACGGGGAAGTTGTTCGGTGTCGCCAAGTGTGGAGTCGTCTGCACGCTCGACACACAAAGTATGGACGGCTTCAAATGCCCGAAATGCTTCCCGCAATGGCCAACTGAGCAAGACACGCAAGTCATCCGAATGCCGACGCCGCGACTGCCGAAGCGAGTGCCACGCCCCGTGCCGCCTCCGAAGTCCAGCCGAGAAAAACGCGACAGCGGCTGGTTTGACGTCTAGTCGCCCTGTCAGTCAAGGCGTCTCCACTTCAACAGAAAGGAGGAATGGTTCCACAGTTCGAAACTGCTTAGCTTCAAATCTTTGAATAGAAATAAATCAAGCAAAGGAGCACTCTCGTGGAATCGAAGACCGATGGTCTGGTTGTGGCAGTAGAGCAGTTGTCCTCCGTCCGAGGTCGTATGGACGCTGTGCACTCCGATGGTGCGCAGGACGCGGGCGGGGATGGCCATGGTGACGCGGGCGGCGACGGGCTGAACATCCCCGAGTCGTCCTGACAGGGCGGCGGCAATGGATCACGATTTGGTCCGGTCGATCGAGAAGGCGTTGGGGTGGAGCGATCCGAGCGGGCTCGGTGTCGAGTTCGCTCGGGGCAGCATGGCTGACCCGGGGCTGTGCTCGCAGCTGTTGACTCCGCAGCGCTTGTTGGACGTCGTCATGCGGCGCAGCTTGGCCCCGCCGCAATTCCGGTGTTTTGAGAACGGCACCGAGTTGCATCCCGACGCCTACCTCACTCAGCAGGTTACGCGACGCGGGCAGGCGGTGCCGGTGGCCAACATGGACAGACTCGGCCAATTGTTACAATCGGGATGCACGGTGGTGCTCGACGCACTTGACGCATTCGATCCGACAATGGAGGTCGCCTGCCGTGCTCTGCAATGGTGGTCACGAGAGGTAGTGCAGGTAAACACCTATCTGACCACCAACGACGCGGCCGGGTTCTCGCTGCATTGGGATGATCACGACGTAGTGATCGTTCAAATCGCGGGCGAAAAATCCTGGGAAGTGCGCGGTGCTTCCAGGCCGGTGCCAATGTATCGAGACGCCGAGCCCAATACCGCGCCGAGCGAAGACATCGTGTGGTCCGGGACTATGCGTCGTGGGGACGTCATGCACATCCCGCGCGGCTACTGGCATCAGGCCACGCGCGCTGATCAGGGCGAGGGCTACAGCCTTCACTTGACATTCGGGTTCGTGAAGCGAACCGGTGTGGACTGGTTGACGTGGGTAGCCGACCGTAGCCGCGAGCGCGAGCCGTTCCGCCATGACCTTGACCGGTGGAACGGGTCGGACGCGGAGGCCGACCAGCAAGATCAACTCGTCTCGGAGGTCCGCCGACTCGTGGCTGACTATCCGGTCGGCGAGTACCTTTCCCTTCGGGAGCAAGAGCGACATCCGCCACGGCAGGTAGCCACGCGCGGAGTGTTCGGTCCGCCGACGACAGTGCTGTGTGTTGCCGACTTCCCGCCCCAGGTCGAGCACCAAGGCGAGATGATTGAGGTACGCGCAGCGGGGAAGAAAATCACCTTTGGTGAAAGGGCAGGACCGGCGCTGCTGCAGCTGCTGTCGGGGCATCCGGTTGATCTCGTCGACGTGACAGCGACGACCGGGGTAGACGCGGCGGCGATCGCGGAGCCATTGCTGGAGGAGGGCGTGTGTGCGGAGCTGACCGAGGCGTTGTCCTCGGCCTGCACCGGTCTGATCCCGACCGGGACGTACTCGAACACGCCGTAAGACTCGGCGTGCGCGGTATCGACACCGCGTACAACTACCGGGGCTTCACCACGCACCGGGCGCTCGCGCGAACCGCGGCCGACCTGCTCGGGGAGTTCACCTTGTCCACCAAGGTGGGGTACTTCCCTGGCGGCAGCGGTGAGCGCCCGGTGCACTCGCTCGACCCCGCCCGTCTTCGGGCGGCGGTCGAGCGGTCAGCCTCTGAGCTGGACCACCTCCCGGACGTCGTGTTCCTGCATAACCCAGAACTCGCACTGTCAGGGCTCGGCCCTGCGGAGTCCTACGACAGGTTGGCAGCCGCTTGCGCGGTGCTGAGCGAAGCTGCCCAGTCCGGGTTGTGCGGTACTTGGGGCGTCGCCACCTGGGATCCTCGGCCTGTCGTGGCCGCCGTCGAGTACGACGTGTCGGGCATTCGGCCAGAGGTGGTCCTCTTGCGAGCCGGTTTGTCAGTGGCGGCACCGATTCTCAACGCGGGGACGAGCTTGTGCCAGAGGGTCGGCGTAGCTTCGCACCACCGATGGGGCATGAGCCCATTTGCTGGAAACACCGCTGACACGGCATGGGCTGAGCTGGACTTGCGGGCTTTCCTGGCAGCCGATCAGGACTGCTCAACACCGCAGGCAGCGTTCCGGCTGGCTTACGAGCTTCCAGGCGTCACGCGGGTAGCGGTCGGCACCAGCAGTCCCGCTCACCTACGCGAACTCGTCGCAGCGACGACGTTGACGGTAAGTTCTGCTGCGGTCGCCCGCTACACGGAGTTGATCAACACGGCATCGTGACGGACACCGATCAGCGTTGAAGATCGGCGACGACCGCGCTTGCCTCGCGGGTCACGATTTCCCGCAGCTCGGCCGGAATCGACGAGTCATTGAGAATCTTCGCGCAGCAGAACAACGCCATGACCATTCCCGGCCGCGTTTCCATGTCGGCACGTCGTTCCTGCCGCACACGCTCAGCGAGCCCGGGGATCCCCAACGAACTGGCCCATAGGTTCGCCGAGTCCAGCCCGCGCGGCGCCATGCCCCAGTCCTCCCAGTCGATGATCCAGCACCCGGGCCACGTCAGGTTCGCCCAGTTCAGATCCGCGTGCGCGGGCACCCAGGGGCCAGTGAGCGTGCTGTCTACCTGCCCAGGGAAAGCGCGCTCGATCTCGCGTGTGACCAAGGATTGCGTGATCACCTCGGTGTCCGGGGTAGCGATCCGGGTCGTGCGCTGGCCGGCGAGGGAATCCAGCGAGGCGTTGAACGTGGCCCACCACGCCGCGGACAACGACACGTCCCGCATCATCCGCCGCTGAAGGGGCGCATCGGTGACGAACTCGACCTCATCAGCACGCCAGACGACCTGAGCATCACCTGCGTGCCAGCTCAGCGCGGCATACCAAGCGGGCTTCGCGATGTCACTAAGCAGGTTCGCGGCCTCCGTGCCGTCCGCGGCCTGCCCCTGGGCAACGATCTTGGCCAGCGGACGGAACTCGATCCGCACCCAGGTACCCCGATCGCTCCGGGCACCGACCGAGCGCCGCTTGCGCGTCACCGTCGCACGATCAAGCACCACGCCCAGTCCGGCCTCGACGCGACTCAACACCTCATCCACCGACTCTTTACGCAGGTCACGTGGCTGGAGAGGAGTGCTGAGAGTGACGTCCGCCATGCCGTTCAAGGTATCAGTCCGTGTGATCATGGCCGCCGCCCTATTGGTTCGACGGCCATGATCAACGGGTCTGTCTCACGGTGACGCCGCAGGCTGTAATACCAATCGGCCTGATGGGCATGGATGCGGCGAGTCTCCAGGCTCACAAGCCCCTGAACAGCGGAAACAGTCAGCGGTGGTTCGGTACCTCAGTGCAAACTTGACTTTCCCTACTCTCAAGGTAGGGAAGGAGGCCTTCACGGTAAGCCGAACGTGGCGTAGCTTCGGGGCCCGATCACGCTCGGGGCGTCCACAAGGGACGCTTCCTGACCCGAAAAGTGCCCGATTCAGGAATCTGCATGATTCTGCGAGGGTCGTGAGTAACAAGGGCGGTTCTATTGAGCGATAGGGCAAAGGTGTCGCGGGCGGGCCACGCGCAAGGAAGCCTTCGTGGTGACGTGCGGAACTGACGGGACTCGCTCTGCCCTTAAGCGTCTACCAAGGACAGTTCCCGTGGCCGAATGCCCGGTTGATGCTCATATGGGCAGGTCTGCGCGGGGGTCGTGAGTGATAAGGAGCGTTAGAACGACACTTATCACTCACGACCCCCGCGCGCTGTCCCCGCGTGAGACGCGAGGAATGCTCCCTTTGTCGCGAGAGATGGGAAGCCGGCTACCACTGCCACCGGGTGGGCGTGCCGGTGAAGTCCTCGGCCCGCATACCGAACGCCCAGGCCGGCCGGATCGCGACGACGGCGTTGACGTCCGGGTCGTAGCTGTAGGCCGACGCGTACTTCGCGTTGGCCGTTTCGACGAACGTGGCGATGGCTTCCGGATCGGTGACGAAGTCCGCGACGCCGTCGAGGACGACGGGGTCGAGCGCGTCGTCGATGGTGACGGTGCAGCGGGGGTCGGCGCGCAGGTTGCGCATCTTGCGTGACGTGTGGGTGCTGCCGAACCAGAGCGCCTCTCCGTCCCAGGCCGCCCACACCGGCATCACATGCGGCCTTCCGTCGGGCCGGACGGTCGCGACCCAGTAGTTCATCGTGGCGCGCAGTTTGTCGTCGGCCCAGGACCAGGGCAGCAGCCCGGCTTCACCCTGCTCGGTGCCGTAGCCGGGCATGTGCGGGCGGCCGGCATTCAGCGGTTCTCGGGTACCAGCGCTCATTTTCCCTGCTTCCTTCTCTCAGGCGGCTGACGCGTCGTCGTCGAAGGCGAGGACGTCGTCGATGATGTCGAACAGTTCGTCTTCCGACGCCGAGTCGAGGTCGTCGTCGCCGGCGAGGGCCGGGCGCGCCTTGAGCGCCATCGCTTCGAGCCTCTCGGCGATCTCGGCATCGATGTCCACACTGGACAGGGTGGTTTCGAGTTCGCGGAGTTTCGCGAGCACGGCCCGTGTCGCGTCCGCCCGGTCGTCCCCCAGGCACTCGTCGAGGTGCCCGGCGAGACCGGCCGGGGTCGGCTGTTCGTAGACGACGGTGGTGGCGAGCCGGAGCCCGGTCTCCGCGTTGAGCCGGTTGCGGAGCTGGATCGCGGCGAGCGAGTCCATCCCGAGGTCGCGGAACGGCCGGTGCATGCCGATCACGTCGTCGTCGTGCCCGGAGACCGCGGCGACCGCGCGCACCACCAGGTCGAGCAGGATGGTCCGGCGCTCTTCGGCCGGTACCCCGGCGAGCCGGTCACTCAGTGACGTCTCGGCCGTCGTGTCCACCTGCCGTCCTTCCACCAGCTCGTCGAAAACTCGGCTGGCCCGGGTCGCGGTGTGGGTGGGGGCGAATGCCGCCCAGTCGACGTCGCCGACCGCCTGCACGGCCACCGGGCGGGCGAGCGCGCGGTCCAGCGCCGCCAGCGCGGTCTCCGCGCTCATGCCCGACACACCTTCGTGCTGGCTCTGGCCGGGCACCGCGGTCCCCATGCCTTCGTCCGCCCACGGCCCCCAGGCCACCGCGGTGGCGGGCAGCCCGAGCGCCGCCCGGTGCTGGGCGATCGCGTCGACGGCGGCGTTCGCCGCGGCGTAGTTGGCTTGGCCGGGAGCGCCGAAGGTGCCTGCCATCGAGGAGAACAGGACGAACTGTTCGAGCGGCAGGTCCCGGGTCAGCTCGTGCAGTCGCCAGGCGGCGCCGGCCTTCACCTCGAACACGGTCTCCAGCCGTCGCGCGGACTGGGCGTCCAGTACGCCGTCGTCGAGGAGCCCGGCCGCGTGCACCACACCGGTCACCGGATGCTCGGCGAGCAGGGTCCGCAGCGCTTCCGGGTCGGCGACGTCGCAGGCGGAGATCGTCACGGTGCTGCCGAGCGCGGTCAGTTCCGCGCGCAGTTCTTCGGCGCCTGGCGTCTCTGCTCCACGACGGCCGGCGAGGACCAGATGCGGTGCGCCGTGGCCGGCCAGCCATCGGGCGACCCGCTTGCCGAGCGCGCCGAGCCCGCCGGTGACCAGGACCGTGCCCGACGGCCGCCAGCCGGTCCCGGTCTCCGGGAACTCGAGCGTCCTCAGCCGTCGCACGTGGAGCCCGCTCGCACGCACCGCGAAGTGGTCTTCACCGTCATCGCAGGTCAATGCCTCGCAGACGTGGGCCCAGTCGGTATCGCCGGGTTCCGGCGGCAGGTCGACGAGGCCGCCCCAGCGATGCGGGGCTTCGAGCGCGACCACCCGGCCGAGCCCCCAAACGGCCGCCTGCCAGGGATCCGGCGGCGCGTCGGCGGGCCCGGTCGCGACCGCGCCGGAGGTCACCGCCCAGACCGGTGCCTCGATCGAGGTCCGCTCCAAGGCCTGGACGAGCGCGAGCACGTCCGCTGTCGCGCCCGCCAGCCAGAGGATGCCGTCGGGTGCGGCCTCCTCGAGCCGTTCCGCCCAGCCGTCGGAGCCGGTGTGCCGGAGGAGCCGCACCGAGCAGCCGCGTTCGCTCAGCGCACGCTCCGCCTTGGTGACCCGTTCGTCGAGGCCGGCCCCCGGCGGGGCGATCACCAGCCAGTTCCCGGTCGGCAACGGATGCACCCGGGGGTTTCTGAGCCGCCAGACGGGCTCGGTGGCGACCGGATCTTTTGTGGACTGTCGCCGGTGGATCCAGTAGCGCCTGCGCTGGAAGGCGTAGCCGGGTAGGTCCACCCGGCGGCCGCCCTCGTACCACGGTGAGAAGTCCACGTCGGCCCCGCGCGTGTACAGCGTCGCGAGCGCGGCGCCCAGCGTCTCCGTCTCGTGCCTGCCACGTCGGAGACAGGACACGAGTTCGATCGCGTGGTCGGCGAGGGCCTGCTGCCCCAGCGTGGTGAGGGCGTTGCCGGGTCCGGTTTCCACGATGGTGCGGGCGCCTTCGGCCGCGATCGTGCGCAGCGCGTCGCCGAATCGGACGGTGTCCCTGGCGTGCCGTACCCAGTACTCCGCGGTGCTCGCTTCCGATGGTTCGAGCCGTTCGCCGGTCACGCACGAGACGATCGGCACCTCCGCCGGGCGGAAATCCAGCGTGTCCAGAACCCGCCGGAAGGCGGCCAGCATCGGATCCATGTGCGGCGAGTGGAACGCGTGGCTCACCGCGAGCCGCGTCGCCCGGCCACCGGCCGCGGTGACGGTCGCCGCGAGTGCCAGAACTGCGTCCTCGTCACCGGAGATCACCACGGAGCCGGGACCGTTCACGGCCGCGATCCCGACCCGGCCGGCGTGCTCCGCGAGCAGGTCTTCGAGTTCGTGCTCTCCCGCACGCAAGGCGACCATCGCGCCGCCGGGCAGAGCCTGCATCAGCCGTCCCCGCGCGGCCACCAGCGCGGCGGCGTCGGAAAGCGAGAACACTCCCGCGGCGTACGCGGCGGCGATCTCGCCGACCGAATGCCCGGCGAGCAGCCCCGGCCGTACCCCGAATCCGGTCAGAACCCGGAACACGGCCACTTCGACGGCGAAGACGGCAGGCTGGGTGAAGTCGGTGCGATCCAGCAGCGCCGCCTCCGGCGTACCCGGCGCGGCGAACACGACATCCGCGAGCGGGCGTTCCAGGTGCGGATCCAGCTCCGCGCACACCTCGTCGAAGGCCTCGGCGAAGCCGGGCAGGTCCTCGCGCAGCCGCCCGGCCATCCCCGGGTACTGGCTGCCTTGGCCGGGGAAGACCACCGCGACCGGTCCGTCGGTGACCTCGCCGGTGAAGAGGGCGGCGCCGGCAAGCGCGGTCACCAGATCGTCGGTGTCGCGGCCGAGCACCACCGCGCGGTACCGGTGCCGGGCACGCGTCGTGGCCAAGGAGTACGCCAAATCGAGCGGATCGCTGCCAGGCGTGATGTGCCGCGCCAGCCGCCGTGCCTGCTCCGTCAGCGCGGCGGGCGAGGCCGCGGAGAAGATCCACGGGACCAGCGGACCTCCTCGCTCCGGGGAGGGTTCGGAGGTTTCCGGCTCGGGTTGTTCCAGGATGACGTGCGCGTTGGTGCCGCTGATCCCGAACGCGGACACGGCGGCGCGGCGCGGCCGGTCCGACACCGGCCACGGCGTCGGTTCGGTGATCAGCGCGATCCCGGCGTCGTTCCAGTCGAGGTGGGCGCTGGGCCGGTCGTGGAGCAGCCCGGGCAGGGTCCCGTGGCGCATCGCCTCGATCATCTTGAGCACACCCGCGATTCCCGCGGCGGCCTGGGCATGGCCGAGGTTGGCCTTCGCGGAACCGACGAGCAACGGGTGACGCCTGTCCTGGCCGTAGGTGGCTTGCAGCGCACCCGCCTCGATGGGGTCGCCGAGGGTGGTCCCGGTGCCGTGCGCTTCGACCACGTCGATGTCCTGTGTGGACAGCCCGGCGTCGGCGAGGGCGCCGGTGATGACGCGTTGCTGTGCCCGGCCGCTGGGCGCGGTGAGACCGTTCGACGCGCCGTCGGAGTTGATCGCGGAACCCTTGAGGATCGCCAGGACGGGGTGGCCGTTGCGCCGGGCGTCGGACAGTTTCTCCATGACGACGATCCCGGCGCCCTCGGCCCAGGCGGTGCCGTCGGCGTCGGCGGAGAAGGGTTTGCACCGCCCGTCCGGCGCGAGGCCACGTTGCTCGGAGAACTCCACGAACAGCTTCGGGGTGGCCATCACCGTGGCGCCACCGGCGAGGGCGAGCGCGCTTTCCCCGTTACGCAGGGACTGGGCGGCCAGGTGCATCGCCACCAGCGACGAGGAGCACGCCGTGTCGAGGGTGATCGCCGGACCCTCGAAACCGAATACGTACGACACCCGGCCGGAGGCGACGCTCCCGGCATTGGCCACCGACACCTGGCCGACGAGGTCCTCCGGCAGTTCGGCGAGCGGAAGCGCGTAGTCGCCGCCCATGATTCCCGTGAAGACACCGGTCCTGCTGCCGCGCAGCGTGGCCGGATCGATCCCCGCCGATTCCAGCGCGTGCCAGGAGACCTCCAGGAGCAACCGCTGCTGAGGATCCATCACGAGGGCCTCACGCGGTGACAGCCCGAAGAACTCCGCGTCGAATTCCGTGGCCGTGGCGAGGAAACCGCCGTGCCGGACGTAGGACTTGCCCGGCGTCTCGGGATCCGGGTCGTAGATCCCGGCCAGATCCCAGCCCCGGTCGGCGGGGAACTCCGAGACCACGTCACGGCCCTGGGCGAACACCTCCCACAGGTCCCGCGCCGATTCCACCCCGCCCGGATAACGGCATCCCACACCGACGATCACGACGGGGTCGTCGTCGACGGCGCGGACCGTCGTGGGAGTGCTGACGGCGGCTCGTGGTGCCTGGTCGCCCCAGAACCTGTCCGCGAGGTACTCGGCCAGCGCGCCGGGGGTCGGATGGTCGAAGACCAGGGTCGCGGGCAGACGCAGCCCGACGGCCTGCCCGAGCCGGTTACGCAGTTCCAGGCCGGTGAGGGAGTCGAAACCGAGGTCCTGGAACGCCCGGTCGCTCACGACCGAATCCTTGGTGGTGTGGCCGAGTACCGCCGCGACGGTACGGCGGACGAGTTCGGTCATCGCCGCCTCGTCCCGTTCCGGCGGCAATGAGGGCCCGGCAGCGCTCGCTTCCCGCACAGCGGCCGCGACGCGCCGCGACGGCGCGGCCAGCGCGGAGAACAGTGGTGAACGCTGGTCGCGCAGCGCGGTGACGTCGAGGCGTGCGGGTACCAGCAGGGCGGGAGCGCCGGCGAGAGCGGCGTCGAACGCCGCGAGCCCTTGCTCGGTGGACAGGGGCAGCAGGCCGCGGCGGGCCATCCTGGCGACGTCGGTCTCGGACAGATGCCCGGTCATCCCCGTGTCGAGCGCCCACAGCCCCCACGCGAGCGACGTCGCGGGCAGGCCGACCGCGCGGCGATGGTGGGCGAGGGCGTCGAGGTAGCTGTTCGCCGCCGCGTAGTTCGCCTGGCCCGCGTTGCCGATGATGCCCGCGATCGAGGAGAACAACACGAACGCCGCGAGGTCCAGCCCTTCGGTGAGCTCGTGCAGGTTCCGCGCGCCGTCGACCTTCGGCCGGAATACCGTGTCCACGTTGGACTCGGTGAGCGATTCGACCGTGCCGTCGTCGAGTACGCCGGCCGCGTGGACGACCGCGGTCAACGGGTGTTCGGCGGGGACGGCGTCGAACACCTCGGCCAGCCGGTCCCGATCGGCGACGTCACAGGCGGTCACCGTCACCCGCGCGCCCGCACTGGTCAGCTCGGCGACCAGATCCCCGGCGCCCTCTGTGCCCAGACCGCGGCGGCCGGTGAGCAACAGGTGACGGACCCCGTGTTCGGCGACGAGATGCCGGGCGATCAGCCCGCCGAGGCTTCCGACGCCGCCGGTGATGAGCACCGTCCCATCCGGATCGAGCGCCTTTTCCCGCCGGTCGGCGGGTTCAGTCACCCTGACGAGCCGGGGCACGAGCACCCGGCCGCCGCGGACCGCCGCCTGCGGTTCGCCCGCGGCGAATGCCTGTTCCGGTGTGCTTTCGTGATCGAGGTCGGCGATCAGCACACGGTCCGGCGCTTCCGACTGCGCGGCGCGGACCAGTCCCCACACCGGGGAACCGGTGGTTTCGGGCGAATCGTCGTCCACCGTGGTCGCGACCGCCCGCCGGGTGAGCACGACGAGCTTCGCGGCGGCGAAGGTCTCGTCGGTGATCCAGTCCCGCACCAGGTTCAGCGCCTCGATCGTGACCGCACGAGGATCGGCCGACTCGTCCTCCGGTCCACAAGGGACGCCGACGAGATCGGGCAGCTGCCCGCCCTCGTCGAGCGACGCGCGCAGCGCGGCCAGATCGTCGAAGACGGCGAACGAAGGCGGTTCGGCCGCCGCCGCCGGGATCCAGTCCACGTGCTGCAGCGAGCGGTTCACCCGTGGTCCGGCGAGCTTGGTGAGGTCGACGTGGCGGAGGGTGAGGGATTCGATCGTCGCGACGGGATCGCCCGCCCCGTCGGACAAGATCAGGGCGACCGCGTCGTCGCCCGCCGGAGTGACGTGCACCCGGAGGACTGTCGATCCGGTCGCGTGAAGATCGATCGACGTCCACGCGAAGGGAAGCCGTACGGTGTCGTCTCCCGCCCCGCCGGCGAGGATCGCGTGCAGTGAAGCGTCGAGCAACGCGGGGTGGATACCGAATCCTTCGGCCGACTCGCCCGGCAGTGCGACCTCCGCGTACAACTCGTCGCCGAGCCGCCACAAAGCCCGTAGTCCCTGGAAAGCGGGACCGTATTCGTAACCGATGTCGGCGAGGCGCGCGTAAGAGCCTTCGAGGTCGACGGCTTCGGCTCCCGACGGTGGCCACTCCCGTAGTCCCCGCCCTGGTGCGGCGGGCGTGGTGAGGGATCCGGTCGCATGGCGGATCCAGCCGGATTCGCCGTCGGAATCCGCCGGCCGTGAGTGGATGGTGAAACCTCGCCGCCCCGGTTCGCCCGCGGTGACCGTGAGCTGCAGTTCGACGGCGCCGTCGGCCGGGATGATCAGGGGATTTTCCAAGGCCAGTTCGTCCACCCGGCGGCAGCCGACCCGGTCACCGGCGTGCAGGGCCAGCTCCGCGAAGGCCGCTCCGGGCAGGAGGACCGTGCCGTTGACGGCGTGGTCGGCCAGCCAGGGATGGTTCGACAGCGAAAGCCTGCCGGTCCACAGCGATCCGTCGCCGTCCGCGAGGGTGACCATCGCGCCGAGCAGAGGATGGCCGGCGTCACGCAGGCCCAGTGACGCCGACCCGGCGGCTCCCGTCGACGGCGTCAGCCAGAAACGCTCCGTCTGGAAGGGATAGGCGGGCAGCGAAACGAGCCTGCCACCGGGGAAGACGGTGTCCCACCCGACTCCGGCTCCGTGCACCGCGGCTTCGGCGAGCGAGCGCCGGAACCGGGCGACGCCGCCTTCGCCTCGCCTCAATGTGCCGAGCGCGACGCCCTCGTGCGCGGACTCGTCCAGGATCTCCTGCAATCCCATGGTGAGCACGGGATGAGGGCTGCATTCGACGAACAGCGCGTGTCCGTCGTCCGCCAGCCGCCGGATGACGTGGTCGAATTCGACCGGGTTCCGGAGGTTCCGGTACCAGTATTCGGCGTCCAGGGAGGCGGTGTCGATCAGGCCGCCGGTCAGCGTCGAATGGAACGGTACTTCGCTCGTCCGGGGAGCCAGTTCCGCCAGCAGTTCGAGCAGGGGAGCGTGGAGCTCTTCGACTTGGGCGGAATGGGAGGCATAGTCGACCGGAAGCCGCCTGGTCCGGACGCCCGCATCACGGAGTTCCGCGGTCAGTTCGTCCAGCGCCGCCGGATCGCCCGACAGCACCGTCGCCGACGGCCCGTTCGCCGCCGCGATCGACACTCTGCCGTTCCAACGCTCGATCCGGCGCCCGGCCTCCGCTCTCGGCAGCGCGACCGAAAGCATCCCGCCTCGGCCGGAGATCGCGCGGATCGCCTTGCTGCGCAACGCGACCACTCGCGCGCCGTCCTCCAGGGACAACGCGCCCGCCGCGGTCGCCGCCGCGATCTCGCCCTGAGAATGGCCGACGACGGCGGCAGGCCGCACCCCGTGCGCCTGCCACAGCGCGGCGATCGAGACCATCACCGCCCACAGCACCGGCTGGACGACGTCGACCCGCTCCAGCGCCTCCTTGTCGGCCAAGGCCTCCGGCAGGAGCCAGTCCACGTGTGGTTCGAGCGCCCGTCCGCAGTCGGCCATGCGTTCGGCGAACACCGGGCTGGTGTCCAGCAGTTCCTTGGCCATACCGACCCATTGGCTGCCCTGACCCGGGAACACGAACACCGGGCGCGGATCCGCCTTGTCCGCACCGGTGAGGACCTCCGCCGTCGACTCCCCGGCGGCGAGCGCGGCGAGACCGCGAAGAAGCTCCTCGCGATCGCCTCCCAGCACGGCTGCCCGATGAGCGAAGCGGGTCCTCGCGTTCGCCAAAGTGAAACCCGCGTCGTGAACGTCGAGCGCGGGGTCGGACGCGATGCGGTCGCGCAACCGATCCGCTTGATCACTCAGCGCTTCTTCGCTGTTCGCCGAGAGGATCAGCGGCACGACCGGAGCGGTCGCCTGGGCCTTTTCGGGCTCGTCCGGGGCCTCTTCGAGGACGACGTGGGCGTTGGTCCCGCTGATCCCGAACGACGAGACCGCCGCACGCCGCTTGCGGCCGGTGTCCGGCCAGGGTGTGTGCTCCGCGAGCAGTTCGACCCGGCCCGCCGACCAGTCCACGTGCCGGGACGGTTCGTCCAGGTGCAGCAGCTTCGGCAGCATTCCGTACCGCATCGCCTGGACCATCTTGATCACGCCGCCGACCCCGGCCGCGGCCTGGGCGTGGCCAAGGTTCGACTTGAGCGAACCGAGCAGCAGTGGACGGTCCGCCGGTCGTGCCTGGCCGTAGGTCGCGAGCAGCGCCTGAGCCTCGATCGGGTCGCCTAGGGTGGTCCCCGTGCCGTGCGCCTCGACGGCGTCCACGTCCGACGCACGAAGACCCGCGTCGGCGAGCGCGTCGAGGATCACCCGCTCCTGCGCCGGTCCGCTGGGCGCGGAGAGCCCGTTCGACGCGCCGTCGGAGTTGACCGCCGAGCCCCGCAGCAGAGCCAGTACCCGGTGCCCGTTCCGCCGTGCGTCGGACAGCCGCTCGACCACGAGCACGCCGACGCCTTCCGCCCACGCCGTGCCGTCCGCCGACGCGGCGAAGGACTTGCAGCGGCCGTCCGGGGCGAGGCCCCGCAGCCGGGAGAATTCGACGAACATCTCCGGTGTCGCCATCACCGTGACACCCCCGGCGAGCGCCAGATCGCTGTCACCCGAGCGCAGTGACCGCGCCGCGAGGTGAAGCGCGGTGAGCGACGAGGAGCAAGCGGTGTCCACCGTGACCGAAGGGCCGTGCAGACCGAACACATAGGACAGTCGCCCGGAGACCACGCTGGAGGTGTTCCCGGTGATCAGGTGCCCTTCGAGTCCGTCCGGCACGGTGTGCACCCGGGGCGCGTAGTCGTGATGCATGACGCCTGCGAACACCGCGGTCCGGCTGCCGCGCAGGCTCGCCGGGACGATGCCCGCGTCCTCGAACGCTTCCCACGCGGCGGACAGCAGCAGGCGCTGCTGCGGATCGGTGGTCAGCGCCTCCCTCGGCGAAATGCCGAAGAACCCCGCGTCGAATTCGGCCGCGTCGTACAGGAAGCCTCCGTTGCGGGTCACCGAATGCCCTTGCCTGCCCGGATCGGGGTCGTAGAGCGAGTCGACGTCCCAGCCGCGGTCGCGGGGGAGTTCCCCGATCGCGTCGGTGCCTTCGGCGGCCAGCCGCCAGAGCCCTTCCGGATCGCGGACCCCGCCGGGAAAGGTGCAGGCCATGCCGATGATGGCGATCGGCTCGTGCGCCTCGGCGGGTTCCGACACCGTGGCGGGGGGACGGCGCTCCGGCTCGTCGCCGGACAGCAGCGAACCCAGGTGGCGGATCAGTGCTTCGGGGGTGGGGTGGTCGAAGATGACGGTCTCGGGCACGGTCAGGCCCAGCGCCTCGGTGAGCCGCCTTGCCAGTTCCGCTCCCATGATCGAGTCGAAACCCAGCTCGGTGAACAGGCGGCCGGGCGGCGCGTCGTCGAGCCCGAGTACCGCGGCCGCGTGGCCGAGGACGGCTCCGGCGATCGTGCGCTCGGTGTCCGCCGTGGACGGCGCCTCTGTGGCCGGGAGGGTGTCGAGCCAGTGGCGTTCACGCTGGAAGGCGTACCCGGGAAGGTCAACCGTCGACGGGCGTCCACCCGGGAACAATGCGCTCCAGTCCACGGAGGCGCCTTCGACGTACGCGGAAGCCACCGCGGCGAGGAAGTCCCTGGTGCCGGGCCGAAGCGGGATCTCCTGTCCGTTCGACGACAGGAGCACGGCGGTTTCGCCCGCGTGTTCCGCCGCCGTCGCGGCGAGCACCGCTTCGATCAGCTCGCCCGTCGGGATCGTCCGGGTCACGTACGCCGCCGCGAACTCGCCGATCCCTTCGCCGGAAACCGTTTCCGGCTCGATGCCCGAGTCCGTCAGCAGGCGATGGATCGCGACCTGGGAAGCGAAAGTCCGGGCCGCCGCGTTGTCGCTCCGTTCACCGAAGAGCGCGAGCGTTTCGGTGAACGCCGTGGTGAACGAGGGGAAAACATCGCCGAAGTCGCCGGGCGCCGAACCGAACCGCAGCTCCGCGGACCAGCCGGGGACGGCTTCCTGTACCTCGGTGCTCACCTCCTCCAGCGCGGCCAGCAGTTCCGCCCGATCACCCGCGACGACGGCGGCCCGGTACTCGAACGCGGTCCGCGTGGTGGCCAGCGACCAGGCGATCTCCGCGAAGTCCTGTTCCGGACGCGCGAGGAGGTGCGCACGCAGCCGGTCGACCTGGGCGCGCAGCGCGGACGGCGTCCGGCCGGAGACCACGCAGGCCGCGGACGGCGGTCCCGCGACGGCGGTGCGCGGTGCGGGCTCCGGGGCCGTGGTGAGTACGACGTGGCAGTTCGTGCCGCCCATCCCGAGCGAGGTGACGCCGGCGGCGCGTTCGACGTCGTCCCAGGCGATCCCTTCGGTGCAGACGCGCAACTTCAGTTCTTCCAGCGGAATCCGCGGATTCGGCTCGCGGAAGTGCAGGCTGGGCGGGATTTCCCCGTGGTGGACGGCAAGGGTCGCCTTGATCAGCCCGACCACCCCGGCCGCGGCTTCGAGATGTCCGAGATTCGTCTTCACCGAGCCCACGGGCAACGGCGCCGACCGATGACGGCCGTACACAGCCCCCAGTGCCGCCGCCTCGATCGGGTCGCCGACCTTGGTCCCGGTCCCGTGCAGTTCGACGTAGCCGACGTCGTCCGGAGTGATGCCGGTGCTTTCGAGGGCCTGGGTCAGGACCTTTTCCTGTGCCGCCCTGTCCGGCACGGTGAGGCCGGCGCCGCCGCCGTCGTTGTTGACCGCGCTGCCCGCGATCACCGCGTAGATCCGGTCGCCGTCGGCGATCGCGGCGTCCAGCGGCTTGAGCACGACGATGCCGCCGCCTTCGCCCCGCACGAAACCGTCCGCCGCCGCGTCGAAAGTCCGGCAGCGTCCGGTGGAGGAAAGGCCACCGAACTTTTCGGCCTCGCGTGCGCTCGCCGGGACCAGGTTCAGGTTCACCCCACCCGCCAGGGCGATGGTGGATTCGCCGGAGAGCAGGCTCCGCGCGGCCAGGTGGACGGCGACCAGGGACGAGGACTGTCCACTGTCGACAGTGATACTCGGGCCGCGCAGTCCGCAGAAATAGGACACCCGGTTGGCGATCAGGCCGCGTTGGAGGCCGGTGAAGCTGTGCTGCGTGGTCACGTCGAGTTCCTGGGCCAGCCGGGCGTAGTCGTCCCGCATCGCGCCGAGGAACATGCCGCAGTCCTGGCCGCGCAGGGTGGCGGGGACGAGGCGGGCGTCTTCCATCGCCTCCCACGCCAGTTCCAGCGCAAGCCGTTGCTGCGGGTCGAGCACCGCCGCCTCGCGCGGTGACACGCCGAAGAACGCCGCGTCGAAACCTTCGACGCCGGCCACGAACGACCCGTACCGCGAACCGGCGTCACCGCCGGAATCCCAGCGGTCGTCCGGGACCTCGGTGACCAGGTCCCTCGCCGCGCGCAGGACATCCCAGAACTCGGAAACGTCCGCCGCTCCCGCGACCCGGCAGGCCATGCCGACGATCGCGACCGATCCGGACCGCGCGAAATCTTCCCCACCAGACATGGCTCCGAAACTACGGCCGCCGCCGAAGCGCGAGCCAGGTCGCCGAGTGCATCGGGCACATCGGAAGAACAGATGTATTACCAGGTCATGAGCATGAGAGCGGAGCAAAGACGGAGGTGTGCGGCCGGCGGCGCGGCGGGCAGAGTGGCGTCCATCGACTCGACCACGGGGGCGCTGAGAATGACTTCGCTCGACGAACGCGAACGGGTGGCGGAATCGGGGAATCCGCTTCACGTCCTGCTGGACCCCGCCATGCGGATCGATCCGCATCCGACCCTGGCCAGGCTGCGGGCCGCGAGTCCGCTCGTCACGCCGGACGGCACGGTGGTCGTCGGGGACTACGCGAGTTGTCTCGACGTGATGCGGAATCCGGCGATGGGCAACGACACCCTGGACTCGCCCGGCCTGCGTGGCCTGGTGCCGAACAGTGGCGCGAAACAGGTTCTCGACTCGATCTTCTTCATGGACGGCGGCGACCACGGCAGGCAGCGGCGGCTGATTTCCAAGGCCTTCACCCCGAGGATCACCGCGCGCTATCGCCCGCGGATCGAGAACATCGTCGATGAATTGTTCGCGGAAATCGCCGGCGCGGACGAATTCGACGCGGTCGGTGAATTCGCCAATCTCCTGTCCATTCGCATCATCTGCGAGCTGCTCGACGTCCCGATGTCCGATGTGGACGTTCTCAAGGAATGGTCGGACGACCTCGCGCTGGCGACCGAGCTCCCGACGCTGGTCGCCGGGTTCCGGCGGCTGGGCCTGCTCTCACCGGAGGAACTGGCCGTGGTCGACCGCACGTGCGCGTCGATGCACGCCTACTTCGCGGACCTGATCTTCAAACGCCGCCGCGCTCCCGGCGAGGACCTCGTGTCCAGCCTCATCCGGACGGAGGACCGCGGACAGACCCTCGCCCGGCACGAGGTGACGAACGTGCTCGTCACCTTGTTCGCCGCCGCGCACGAGTCGGTCACGAACCTGATCACGAACGGGATCCTCGCCCTGCACCGCAACCGCGAGCAGCTGGCGTTGCTGCGGGCGGACCCGGCACTGGCCGCGCCGATGGCCGACGAGGTGCTCCGCTATGACGCCCCCGTCCAGCTGACCGCCAGGGTCGCGCTGAGCCCGACCACGGTCGCCGGACTCGACGTCGACGCCGGGACCGTGGTGATCCTCCTGCTCGCCGCCGCAAACCGGGACGAGGCCGAATTCGCCGAGGCGGACCGGTTCCTGATCTCCCGTACCACCAAGCGCATGCAACTGGCCTTCGGCGCGGGCCCGCATTTCTGCATCGGTTCCAGTCTCACCAAGCTCGAAGCCGAGCTCGCCTTCCGTGCCGTCGCCGAACGTTTCACCGATTTCGAGGTCGACGAGGGTTCGCTGGAGTACCGCCGCCACGTGGTCGTCCGCGGCCTGCGGAAGATGACCGTCCGCGTCTCGCGCCGAAACCTGGAGCTTTGATGTCTACAGAGGACAAGACCCGCCAGTACCTGAAGAAGGTCACGGCCGAACTGCGGCGTACCCAGGACAGGCTTCGTGAGGTGGAGGGCCGGGCACACGAGCCCATCGCCGTGGTCGGGATGGGCTGCCGCCTTCCCGGTGGCATCGACTCCCCGTCCGGGCTGTGGGAACTGGTCCGGGACGGGGGTGACGCGATCACGCCGTTCCCGGACGATCGTCACTGGGATCTCGAGGAGCTCTACGACCCGGATCCGGACGCGGGAAGATCTGGCCGCTCCTACGTCCGAGAGGGCGGCTTCCTGCACGACGCACCGCTCTTCGACGCCGGCTTCTTCGGTATTTCCCCTCGAGAAGCGCTCGTGATGGATCCCCAGCAGAGAGTGCTGCTGGAGGTCGCGTGGGCGACCTTCGAGTCCGCCGGGATCGCCCCGGACGAGCTGCGCGGCAGCCGGACCGGCGTCTACGTCGGCTCCACCGGCAATGACTACGAGCTGGTGTGGAAGGGGTCGAAGGAGTACTCCCCGCACGGCATCACCGGCAACAGTTCGAGTGTCATCTCGGGCCGGATCTCCTACTGCTTCGGCCTGGAAGGACCCGCGGTGACCGTCGACACCGCCTGTTCCTCCTCGTTGGTGGCGATCCACGAAGCCATTCGCGCGCTGCGCGAGGGCACGTGCGGGATGGCGCTGGCCGGCGGGATCACCGTGATGGCCACGCCGGACACCTTCACCGAGTTCTGCGGCCAGGGCGTGACCTCGATCGACGCCAGGTGCAAATCCTTCGCCGACGGGGCGGACGGGGCGATCTGGGCCGAAGGCGCCGGTCTCCTCCTGCTCGAACGACTGTCCGACGCCCGCCGCGCCGGGCATCCGGTGCTGGCGCTGCTGCGAGGTTCCGCGGTGAACCAGGACGGGACGAGCAACGGTCTTTCCGCCCCCAGCGGGCCCGCGCAGCAGCGGGTCATCCGGGCCGCGCTCGCCGACGCCGGACTGTCCGCACAGGACGTCGACGTGGTGGACGCGCACGGCACCGGAACCACCCTCGGCGACCCGATCGAGGCCAATGCGCTCATCGCGACCTACGGCAAGGACCGGTCGCCGGACCGCCCGCTGCGGCTCGGCTCGCTGAAGTCGAACATCGGGCACACCCAGGGCGCGGCGGGGGTCGCCGGCGCGATCAAGCTGATCATGGCCATGCGGCACGGTGAGCTGCCCAAGACCCTGCACGTCGACGCCCCTTCGTCCAAAGTGGACTGGACGAAGGGTGCGGTCGAGCTCCTCACCGAAGCGGTCCCGTGGCCGGAGACGACGTCACCGAGGCGAGGCGGCGTGTCCTCCTTCGGCATCAGCGGCACCAACGCCCATCTGCTGATCGAGGAAGCGCCCGCCCAGGAGGTGCCCCTGGTGGCGGCGACCGGGTCGCTTCCGGTGCTGCCGTGGGTGATCTCCGCCAAGACCGGGGCGTCCCTGCGCGGCCAGGCGGCCCGGCTGGCGTCCTGCGCCGAAAGCCACGCGCCCGCCGACGTCGCGGGCGCGCTGGCCACCATGAGGGTCGGTTTCCGGCATCGCGCGGTGGCGTTCGGCAGGACCGCCCGAGAGTTCGCCACGGCGCTGAAGGCTTATGCGGACGGCGCGGCGACCGGCGCCGTCGTCGAAGACGTGACCGGCAATGGTTCGCTCGCCTTCTTGTTCACCGGTCAGGGCGCGCAGCGGCCGGGGATGGGAAGCCGGCTCGCGGCCGAGTACCCCGTGTTCGCCGCGGCGCTCGACGCCGTCTGCGTCGAACTCGACCAGCACCTGTCCCGGCCACTGCGCGAGATCATGTTCGCCGAAACCGGCTCGGCGGAAGCGGAACTGCTGTACCGCACCGAATTCACCCAGCCCGCGTTGTTCGCCTTCGAAGTCGCCCTGTTCCGGCTCGTCGAGTCGTGGGGGGTGCGGCCGGATCAGCTGCTCGGGCATTCGGTCGGGGAGATCGCCGCCGCGCACGTCGCCGGGGTCTGGTCGCTGTCCGACGCCTGCCGGGTGATCGCCGCCAGGGGACGCCTGATGCAGGCGCTGCCCGAGGGCGGGGCGATGGTCTCGGTGGACGCGACCGAAGCGGAGGTTCTGCCCGATCTGGCCGGTCTCGAGGACCGGGTTTCGATCGCGGCGATCAACACCGCGGAGTCCGTGGTGGTGTCCGGGGACGAGGACGCGCTGGCCGGTCTCGAACGGCTCTGGGACGGCCGCGGTCACCGGACCAAGCGGCTCCGCGTCAGCCACGCCTTCCATTCGCCGCTCATGGAACCGATGCTCGCCGAATTCGAAGCCCTGCTCGGCGAACTCGTGTACCACCCGCCGTCCATCCCGGTCGTGTCCGACGTGACCGGGGAACCGGCGACGGCCGAGCGGCTGCGCTCACCGGCGTACTGGGTCGAGCACGCGAGGGCGGCCGTCCGGTTCTACGACGGCCTTGCCACCTTGCGGGAAGCGAAGATCACCACCCTGCTGGAACTCGGCCCGGCCGCGGTCCTCTCCGCGATGGTGCCCGCCGACGGTGAACCCGGACTGGTCGCGATCCCGGCCGTGCGCACCGACCGGGACGAGGCCGAAGCAGTCCTGCGTGCGGTGGGCGCGCTGCACGCCCGTGGCGTATCGGTGGACTGGACGGCGATCCTCGCCCCCGTCGCGCCTTCGCCCGTCGAACTGCCGACCTATGCCTTCCAGCGCGAGCACTACTGGATCGCGCCGGAGGCGGAGACCGCCGACGTCCAGGCGGCAGGTCTGCTCCCGTCCGGACATCCGCTGCTGGGCGCCGCACTGACCCTCGCCGACGGCGGCGGAATCGTGCTCACCGGCCGGATCTCGTTGCGGGCCCAGCCCTGGCTGGCCGGTCACCGCGCCCACGACACGGTGATCCTGCCGGGTACGGCGTTCGTGGAGCTCGCGTTGTCCGCCGGTGAACAGGTCGGCTGCGACGTGATCGAAGAACTCACGATGGAGACCCCGCTGACCCTGCCGGACGAGGGTGGCGTGCGGATCCAGGTGCTGGTCGGTGAACCGCTGGACTCCGGTAGCCGTCCGGTGCGGGTGTTCTCCCGGCCCGACGGCGCCGATGTCGGGGGCTGGCGTTCGCATGCGGCCGGGCTGCTGAGTGCCCACACCACACCCACCGGCGACGGGCTGACCGAATGGCCTCCTGAGGGTGCGGAGCCGATTCCCTTCGACGGCGGCTATTACGACGACCCGGAGGTCGTGCTGGCGTTCGGGTATGAAGGGGTGTTCCGCGGCCTTCGCAAGGTCTGGCTGCGCGGGGATGCGGAGCTGTTCGCGGAGATCGAACTGCCAGGGGACCATTCGCTGACCGACGGCTACGGTCTGCATCCGGCGTTGCTCGATGCCGCGCTCCAGGCCGTCGGGCTCGGCCCCTTCCTGGACTCGATCAATCAGGGCTCCGGCAGCATGCCGTTCGCCTGGTCCGGGCTGACCCTGCACGCGGCGGGCGCGTCGATGCTGCGGGTGCGGGTCACCGGCGCCGACGGGCACGTGGCGCTGACCCTCGCCGACGGTGCGGGCGCACCGGTGGCCACGATCGAGAACCTCGCGTGGCGACCGGTCGCCGAACGGTCGGCTCTCGGCGCGCCGGACGTCGACGACTCCCTGTACGGGCTGGATTGGGTGCCCGCCCGCGGACCGGCCGCGGCGGGCGTCGGCGGACACGTCCTGCTCGATTCGGGAGCCGCCGGGCTCGCCGCGCTGATCGCCGCGGGCGGGCCGGTCCCGGAGACCGTGGCCGTCCCGATGTCCACACAGGACGGTCCGGTGGTGCCATCGGCACGAGCTGCGCTGGCCGAGGTCACCGAAGTGCTGCGCGTCTGGCTCGCCGCGGAACGGTTCGCCGACGCGAAGCTGGTGCTTTCCACTCGCGGGGCCGTCGCCGCGGTGGCCGGGGACCGGATCGACCTGACGGTCGCCGGTGTCTGGGGCGTGGCGCGGTCGGCCCAAGCGGAGCATCCCGGCCGGATCGTGCTGCTCGACACCGACGGCCCGGTGGCCGACGCGATCCCGGCCGCGCTCGCGACCGGCGAGGCACAGATCGCCGTCCGGGCCGGGGCGGCCCTGATCCCGCGGTTGCATCCGGTCGCGGCCGACGGGCTTCTGCCGGTCCCGGCGGAACCGGCCTGGCGCCTCGACAGCACCGGGCACGGCACGCTGGACAACCTGGCGCTCCTGCCTTGTCCGGAGGTGCTCGGACCGCTCGGGCCGCTCGACGTCCGGGTCGGGATCCGGGCCGCGGGGGTGAACTTCCGCGACGTCCTGGTCGCACTCGGCATGTACCCCGGGAAGGCGGTGCCGGGAGCGGAAGCCGCCGGGGTGGTCCTGGAAACGGGCGACGGCGTGTCCGGTCTCAGCCCCGGTGACGCCGTGTTCGGCGTGTTCAGTGGCGCGATGGGGCCGGTGGCGGTCACCGATCACCGGCTGCTCGCGCCGATTCCCGCGGATTGGTCGTACGAAGCCGCGGCTTCCGTTCCGATCACGTTCCTCACCGCGTACTACGGCCTGACCGATCTCGCCGGGCTCCGGCGAGGCGAGTCCGTGCTGATCCATTCCGGCGCGGGCGGTGTCGGCATCGCGGCGATCCAGCTCGCGAAGCATCTCGGCGCGGAGGTGTTCGCCACGGCCAGCGAGGCCAAGTGGGACACGCTACGAGGGCTCGGGCTGGACGACGCGCACATCGCTTCCTCGCGGACGGTCGACTTCGAAACCCGGTTCCGGGAGACGACCGGCGGACGTGGGGTCGACGTCGTGCTGAATTCGCTGACCGGCGAGTTCTTGGAGGCGTCGTTGCGCCTGCTCGCTCCGGGAGGACGGTTCCTGGAGATCGGCAAGGCCGACGTCCGCGATCCCGAAGCGGTGGCCGCGGCCCATCCGGGCGTCCGCTACCACTCGTACGACCTGGTCGCGTCCGCGGGCGAAGACCGGGTCCGCGAGATGCTGACCGAGGTCTCCGTGCTGTTCGGACGCGGCGTGCTCACCACCCCGCCGCGCCGCGACTACGACCTCCGGCGTGCGGGAGAGGCGCTCCGCCACGTCAGCCAGGCGAAGCATGTCGGCAAGGTGGTCCTCACCGTGCCGCGGAAGCCCGACCCCGACGGCACGGTCCTGGTCACCGGCGGCACGGGCTGGCTCGGCGGCCTGATCGCCGAACACCTCGCACGCCGGGGCGCGCGGCACCTCATGCTGCTCAGCCGTCGCGGCGACGACACTCCCGGTGCCGGCGACCTGATCGACAGGCTGTCCGGCCTCGGCGCCGGGGTCACGGTCGTCAAGGGTGACGTCGCCGACCGCGGCGACGTCGAGGCCGCGCTGGCCGCCGTGGCACCGGAACACCCGCTCACCGCGGTCGTGCACGCGGCCGGGGTGCTCGCGGACGGCGTCGTCGCCACGTTGACCGAAGAACAGCTCGACGCCACCCTCCGGCCGAAACTCGACGGGACCTGGCATCTGCACGAACTCACCGAGGACCTCGACCTCGCCGCTTTCGTCTGTTTCTCTTCCGCGGCGGGCATCTTCGGGGCCGCGGGGCAGGGCGCCTACGCCGCCGCGAACTCCTTCGCCGACGCGTTGATGAGGTGGCGGCGGGACGCAGGGCTTCCCGGCACGTCGCTCGCCTGGGGGCTCTGGGCACCAGGCGACGAGCGCGGCGGGATGGCCGGCGGCCTCAGCGCCGCGGACTGGGCACGGATGGGGCGAACCGGCGTCCGCGGGCTGACCGCGACGCAGGGCCTCGCCCTCTGGGACGCGGCGCAGGAGTCCGATCGGGCGCTGCTCGCCCCGCTCGGTCTCGACCTCGGCACGATTTCCGGGCTGGGCGAAGGAATCCCGCCGTTGCTCCGGGACATCGTGCGCGGCTCCGCCCGGCGGGTGGCGGCCGGTCGCCGTCAGGACACGCCCACCGAGGCGCCCGACGCGCTCAGGCGGAGGCTGGGTTCGCTGCCGGAGGCCCAGCGCGAACGGCAGCTGGTGTCCCTCGTGCGAAGTCACCTGGCGGCCGTCCTCGGCTATGCGTCGGGTGACGAGGTGCCCACCGAAACCCCCTTCCGTGAACTGGGCTTCGACTCACTGACCTCGGTCGAGCTCCGCAACCGGCTCACCGCGGTCACGGGCCTCAGGCTGCCGCCGACGCTCGTTTTCGACCACCCGACGGCGAACGCCCTGGCCGGGTACCTCGGCACGGAGATCGCCGATTCCGGTGCTCCCGCCGCTCCGGCGCCTTCGCCCGCGCTGGCTCAACTGACCGCCCTCGAACGGACTGTCGCCGAGCTGGACGAGGACGCCGAAGTGCGCGCGACGCTGGGTGCTCGTGTGCGAGCCCTGCTGACGAAGCTGGAAGGCGACAGTTCCGGCGACGCGGAGGACACGCTGCGGTCCGCCTCCGTCGACGAGCTGTTCGACTTCGTCGACCGGGAGTTCGGCCGTGGGTGAACCTGCCGTGCCAGTGACGACGACGAATCCGTGGGGGCCTAGCCATGTCCGATGACCCGAAGCTCGTCGAGTACTTCAAGCGGGTGACGGCGGAGCTGTACGAGACCAAGAAGCGGTTGAACCGCCTCGAAAACGCCGACGCCGATCCGGTGGTGATCGTGGGCGCCGGCTGCCGGTTCCCGGGCGGGGTCGAGTCGGTCGACCAGCTGTGGGAGGTGTTCGTCGAGGGGCGCGACCTGATCTCGGAGTTCCCCGGCGATCGGGGCTGGAACCTGGCGGAGATCTACGATCCCGACCCCGAGGCACCGGGGAAATCGTATGTCCGTCATGGCGGCTTCATCGAATCGGCGACGGAATTCGACGCGGGATTCTTCGGTGTCTCGCCGCGGGAAGCGCTGGTGATGGACCCACAGCACCGGCTGCTGCTGGAGGTCTCCTGGCACGCGCTGGAGTCCGCCGGGGTCGACCCGGCCCGGCTTCGCGGCAGCCGGACCGGCGTGTTCACCGGCCTGGTCGGCGGGGACTACGCCTCCCGGGTCGAAGAGGTGCCGGTCGACCTGGTCGGACAGGTCTCGATCGCCAATGCGGCCAGTGTCGCCTCCGGGCGGGTGTCGTACCTCTTCGGTTTCGAGGGCCCGGCGATCACGCTCGACACGGCGTGTTCCTCCTCGCTCGTGGCGATGCACCTGGCCGCCCGATCGCTGCGGAACGGCGAATGCGACCTCGCGCTCGCCGGTGGTGCGACCCTCATCCCGAGCCCGATCCGGTTCATCGAGTTCTCCCAGCAGCGCGGCCTCGCGCCGGACGGCCGGTGCAAACCCTTCGCCGCCGCCGCGGACGGCACCGCCTGGGCGGAAGGCGCCGGGATCGTCGTCTTGGAGAAGCTCTCCGACGCGCGCCGCAACGGGCACCGGGTGCTCGCCGTGCTCAGGGGGTCGGCGGTCAACCAGGACGGGGCCTCCAACGGTCTCACCGCGCCCAGTGGGCGAGCGCAGCAGCGGGTGATCACCGACGCGCTCGCCGACGCCAAACTGTCCACACAGGACATCGACGTGGTCGAAGCCCACGGCACGGGGACGAAACTGGGCGATCCGATCGAGGCGCAGGCGCTGCAGGCCACCTACGGGAAGGGCCGCGCCGAGCCGGTGCTGGTCGGTTCGGCCAAGGCCAACGTCGGGCACACCCAGGCCGCCGCCGGGATCGCCGGTGTGCTCAAGATGCTCATGGCCATGCGCCACGGTCTCGTGCCCCCGTTGCCGCACCTCGACCGGCCGACGCCGCACGTCGACTGGGACGGCGGCGGGATCGGCCTGACCACCGAAACCGTTCCCTGGCCGGAGACCGGCCGGCCCCGTCGCGCCGCTGTCTCGTCGTTCGGGATGAGCGGAACGAACGCGCATCTCGTTCTCGAGCAGGGCGAGCCACCGGCGGAGGTCGAACCCGGCACTCCGCCGCCGCTGCTGCCGTGGGCGGTTTCCGCGGCCACAGCGGCGGGCGTGGCGGCCCAGGCGAAGAAGCTGCTCGACGAACTCGGCGATGCCGACCCGGCCGACGTCGCGTATTCGCTCGCCACGACCCGAACCCATCACCGGCACCGCGCCGTGGTGCTGGGCGCCGATCGCGAGGAACTCGTCTCCGGCCTTTCCGCGCTGGCCTCGGGTGAACCGTCGCCGTTCGTGGTCGAAGGCACCGCGATCCCGGACTCCGGTGTGGTGTTCGTCTGCCCGGGGCAGGGCGCGCAATGGCAAGGAATGGCGGTGGACCTGCTGGACACGTCGCCCGTGTTCGCCGAGCAGATCGTCGAGTGCGAGAAGGCGTTGACCCCGTTCGTCGACTGGTCCCTGGCCGACGTCCTGCGCCAGGCCGAGGGCGCGCCTTCGCTCGAACGCGTCGACGTGGTCCAGCCAGTGCTGGCGGCCGTGATGATCTCGCTGGCCCGGCTCTGGCGGCAGCACGGGGTGGAGCCGGCCGCCGTCGCCGGTCACTCGCAGGGCGAAATTCCGGCGGCCTGGATCGCCGGTGGCCTGAGCCTGTCCGCCGCCATGCGGGTGGCCGCGCTGCGCAGCCGTGCGCTGACGGCGCTGTCGGGAACCGGCGGGATGGTCTCGGTCGCCTTCGGTGCCGAGGCGACGGCCGAACTCATCGACGGGGTGTCGGGCGAGCTCACCGTCGCCGCGGTCAACGGCGCACTGTCCACAGTGGTCTCCGGCACCCCGGACGCGCTGACGGAACTACTCGACGAATGCGGGAAGCGTGGCCTGCGGGCGCGCCGCGTCCCGGTCGACTACGCGTCGCATTCGGCTCACGTCGAACGGATCCGGGACACCGTCCTCCGCGAACTGGCGCCGCTGGTGCCCGCCGACCCGGTACTGCCGTTCGTATCCGGCCGGACCGGCCGGTGGCTGGACGGCGAACCGCTGGACGCCGGGTACTGGTACCGAGGACTGCGGGAAACGGTCCGGTTCGACGAGGTGACCACCACGCTGCTGCGTGACGGTCACCGGGTGCTGCTCGAGGTGAGCCCGCATCCGGTGCTCGCCGGTGCGATGCGCGAGACCCTGGACGCGAGCGGTGTGACCGCCTCCGTGCTCGGGACGCTGCATCGCGGAGAAGGCGGTCCGGACCGGTTCCTGCGCGCCCTCGCCGAAGCCCACGTCGCCGGGGTCGAGGTGGACTGGCGGGTCGTTTTCGAAGGCAGCGGGGCACGCCGGGTGGATCTTCCGCCTTACCGGTTCCAGCGCGACCGGTACTGGCTCGAGCCGATCCTGCCGGAATTCGGCGACGGCGGAGCAGCGGGGGAGAACGCCGAGCCGGACACCGACCTGGCCGCGTTGTCGCCGGGGGAGCGGCGGGATCGGCTGGTCCGGCTGGTCCGCGGACACGTCGCCGCGGTGCTGAAGTACCCGCGGGGCCGTGAAGTCCCGCTGGACGACACCTTCCGCGACCTCGGCTTCGAGTCGCTCACCGCCGTGGAACTGCGCAACCGGATCGCGGGCGCGACCGGCGTCGACCTCCAGCTGACCGACGTGCTCAACTATCCGACGGTCGAGGAGCTGGCGGAATTCCTCTCGGACGAGGTACCCGAGAACGGATCCGGCGGGGCCGCGACGGACGAGTCCGATTCGGACAGTCTGGTTTCGCTGTACCTGCGGGGCGTCGAGCAGGGACGGCCGCACGACGCGATGGGTCTGGCCAGGATGGCCGGGCGCTTGAGGGAGTCGTTCGGCGACTCGTCGGACGCGGCCGCCCTGGTGGGGATCTCGCGGCTGTCCGTCGGTTCGGGTGGCCCCGCGCTGGTCTGCGCGGTGCCGCCGGTCTCGCCGATCACCGACGCCGCGTATTCGTTCATCGCGCCCGCGATGCAGCGGCCCCGGGACATGTGGACGATGTGGCCGCCGGGGTTCACCGACGGCCAGCCGTTGCCCCCGGACCTGCCCAGCCTGTTCGAAGCCCAGCGTCGCGCGCTCGACGAGCACGTGGGCACCGGACCGCTGGTGCTGGTCGGCTACTCCGCGGGCGGCTGGGTCGCCCGCGCGTTCGCCGAGTACCTGGAGGAGCGAAACCGGCCCGCGGACGCCGTCGTGCTGGTGGACATCTACCTGCCCGCTTCGGACCGCAACGAGGTACGCGGGCGCTTCATGCAGGAACAAGCCGGACGACAGGAACTGTTCGCCGGCGGGAAAACGGGTTCGATGGCGAGCCAGCTCGGCGCGATGGGCCGGTACGTCACGCTCTTCGACACCTGGGAGCCCGTCCCGATCCGCACGCCGACCCTGCATCTGCGGGCCGCGGAGTCCCTGCCCGGACTGCCCGCGTTCACCGCGGACGAACAGTTCCCGACCACGCTGTGCGCGCGGACCGTCGATCTGCCGGGCAATCACTACACGCTGCTCACCGAACACGCGGAGGCGGCCGCGGCCGCGTTGCACGACTGGCTGACCGAGCTCTTCGGGAACCATTGAGTCTCGTTCACTTTCCCACACCGGGATCGAGGACAGACCCGGCGCACGGCGTGCCCGGTCGGTCAGCTCCTGGAACAGCTCCGTCTTCGCAGCGGCGTACTGGGCGGAGCCGGTTCCGGCGGCCACGATCGCCCGCTTGAGTTCGGCGTAGCGCGCCGCGTCGGCCAGCTGTCCGCCGTGACGACGTGCAGGATGTGGGTGCGGAGCCCGCCGCGGGCACACACGTACAGCAGGCGATCGGTCATCCCGCTGTGGTGCCGGCGGTACCGATGTGCTCGATGGACACGAAGACGCCGGGCAGCGCGTTCTCCAGCTCCGTGATCGCCCGTGCCGCGAGGCGCGGCCAGGCCGGGTCGTATTCGGAGATCTCGATACCCGGCCTTACCGCTCCGACTTGCGGGTCCGGCGCCGTCGTGTCACGAATGGACACGTTCGGAGTGCCGCGAACACGAGAGGACACGTGCCGGTGAACCTGACTCTCGTCGCCGTGCTCGGCGTCGTCATCATCGTGGTGGTGGCCGCGTTCTCGGAACGGCTGAACCTGGCCGCCCCGCTGAGTCTCGTGGTCGCCGGTATCGGGCTGAGCTTTCTGCCGGGTGTCCCGCATCCGGAGATCGAACCCGAGCTGATCCTTGCCGGGGTGCTCCCTCCGCTGCTGTATTCGGCGGCGGTGAACATGCCGATGGTCGACTTCCGGCGGAACATCCGGCCGATCACCGGGCTCGCGGTCCTGCTCGTGGTGGGGACGACCCTGGGCGCGGGCTGGCTGTTCCACTGGCTGGTGCCGGGGATCGGGTGGCCTGCCGCGTTCGCGCTCGGCGCGGTCATCAGCCCCACCGACGCCGTCGCGGCGACGTCCGTGGGACGGCGGCTCGGTCTGCCACCCCGGTTGCTCACCGTGCTCGAAGGCGAAGGGCTGGTCAACGACGCCTCGGCCCTCGTGCTGCTGCGGTCCGCCGTCGCCGCGGTCGCCGGGTCGGTGTCCGTCTGGGGCGTCATGGGCGAGTTCGCCTTCTCGGTCGTCGTGGCGGTCGGGATCGGGATCCTGGTCGGGATCGTCAACGTCCGGGCGCGCGCCTTGCTGGGCAACGCCGTGCTCAACACCGCCATCTCGTTCGTGGTCCCGTTCATCGCCTTCCTGCCCGCGGAAGAGGCCGGTGCCTCGGGGGTGCTCGCCGTCGTCGTCGCCGGACTGGTGACCGGACATCTCGCCCCGCGCCACCTGCGCGCGACGGACCGCCTCGCCGAGACCGTCAACTGGCGCACCGCGGCTTTCCTGCTGGAGAGCGGGATGTTCCTGCTCATGGGGCTCAGCGTGAAAACCCTCATCGACGAGGCGCACGAGGACGGTTCGAGCGTCTGGCGCGCGCTCGTCATCGGACTGGCCGCGTCGGCGCTCGTCATCGTCGCGCGCGTCGTCTTCGTCGGGCCGCTGGTCGCAGGCCTGTACCGCGAGCAGCGCAAAGCCGCGCGCTTCAAACCACGGCTCGAAACGACACAGGCGGTGCTGCGGGGCGACGAGTCGAATCCCGCCGTCACCGAGCGACTGGACAAAGCGTCACCGAGACGGGTGGCGCATTTCCGGAAACGGCTCGATCGCGCCGCCGCCGACGTCGAGTTCCGGCTTACCGAGACCCTGGGCTGGCGCGGCGGTGTGGTGCTCGGCTGGGCGGGGATGCGGGGCGCGATCACCCTCGCGGCGGCGCAGACCCTTCCGCAGGACACCCCGGACCGCGCCTTGCTGGTCCTGATCGCCTACGTGGTGGCGACCACGACACTGCTGGTCCAAGGAATGACGCTCCCGGCGGTCATCCGCGCGGCCCGGGTGCCCGCGGAGGACCCGGACCGCGCGCGCCAGGAGTACGTCAGACTCATGACCGAGCTCGCCGACGCCGCGAATTCCGTTCTGGACGATCCCGGCGACGAGCCGTTCAGCCAGGGGGTCCTGGACCGAGTGCGTGCGGACGTGCGCGTCCCGGGCAAGGCGCCGGCCGGCCGCTCGGCTTCGGACGTCCAGCAATATCTGAGGCTGCGCTTGCGGGTCCTCACCGGCCAGTCCGAATGCCTTCAGCGTGCCCGGTCGAGCGGTGGATACAGCTCGGAGACGTTGAGCCGGGCGCAAACCGCCCTCGACGTGGAGATGGCCCGCCTCGAGCAGCTGGCGGACAAACCGGCTTCCTGAGCCTTCCCCGCCTGGTGTTCGGCATACTCGCGACCCGATGGTCGAGCGGATCGAGGCTAGATCCGGCTCGTGCCGTTGCCGGCGGGAACCGGATGACCGACCTCGTGCGAAGCGCCAGAGATGTCGCGCTGGTAGATGCTTTGCACACCGTTCCACTTCATCAGCACCTGGACGCGGATGCCGCACCGAATGTAAAGGCCCGGCATTGCAGGCTCATCGCAGATTCCGGGCACCGGCCCAGCGCTTCCCGAAGCAGGGCACGTCGCAAGAACGGGCGTTTCATCGAAATTTCATGACCCGCCGATAGCGTCCACCGAAGATCGAAGTCTCTTTTTGCCGGGATCATGCGCTGGTCTCAGCGGGAGTTCGTCCGAACGCACTAGTTCGTTTCGACTGTTCGATCGAACGTCTTTCGTTACACGCGTCACCGCTCGATCCCCTGCGCGACAGGGATTGCCGGGTTCAGGTAACCGAATTCACTGATCCAGAGGGGGTCGGGGCATGTCTGCCTTCGTGTGGGCTCGTCCGGTTCGTCATCGCCACAAAGCCGTGGTGGTGCTGTTGTTCCTGGCTTTGGTGGCGATGGTGGTCCCGAGTGCGGGCCCGCCCGCCTCGATGCGTGTGGCGGGGCAGGCGTCAGGTGCGGATGGCGCGGTGGCCGCTCCGGAGCATCCCGAGGGGACGGCGTTCGATCCCAATCAGATCAAGGACATCAAAGCCGCCGACCCGGGGGCAGGCGTGAACCTGATCGCGCCCCCGTCGGCGAACAGCTCCGGCGATGCGCGGATGTCCTACCCGCTCGAGGTGCCCAAGGGGCGGGCGGGTCTGGAGCCGAAGCTGGCGGTGGCGTACAGCTCCGGAGGCGCGAACGGCTGGGTGGGGGTCGGGTGGGACGTCACCATGCCGACGATCACGGTCGACACCCGGTGGGGAGTACCGCGGTATGACGCGGCTCTGGAGACCGAGACCTATCTCCTGAACGGTGAGCAGCTCACGCCGGTCGCCCATCGGGGCGAGTTGCGGAAGAGGTCGGCGGAGAAGGTGTTCCACGCCCGCGTGGAGAGCCGGTTCGACCGGATCGTGCGTCACGGGGACAAACCAGCCGATTACTGGTGGGAGGTCACCGACAAGGCGGGCACGCGCACGGTGTTCGGCGGGGCGGAGAACACCACGCTGACCGATGCCGCGGGACACGTGGCGACGTGGGCGGCACGCGAGGTCCGCGACACCAACGACAACGTGCTGCGCTACCACTACGCCCGGGTGGAAGACGGCGGCACCGAGAAGTCGACGGTGCCGGGCGGCAACCTGTATCCGCGACGGATCACTTACACCGGCCACGGCGCGACCGAAGGCAAATACTCGGTGACGTTCCTGCGCGACCGGGACCGGGGTGAGCCCCGCCGTGGCGACGTGCAGATCGATGCTCGTGGCGGGTTCAAGAGGGTGACCGCCGATCTGCTGCGGCGGGTCGAGGTCAAACTGGACGACCAGCTGATCCGCGCCTACGAACTGAACTACCGAACCGGAGCCTACGCGAAAACCCTGCTCGCCTCGGTGTCGCAATTCGGTGAGGACGACAAGCTGTTCAACACCCACTCGTTCGACTATTTCGACGAGGTGCGTGACCAGGCGGGCAACTACACCGGGTTCGCCGGCGCCGCCGGTTGGTCGGTCCCGGACGACGACCTGGGCGTGAACATCCGTGAAGGTGAGGCGAGTGCGATCTCGGCGAACACCTCCGTCGGGTTCGGTGCGCACTTGTTCGCCGGCTACAACGTGCAGGGGCTACCGGTCAAGCAGGGTGGCGTCGGGCTGAAGGTCGGGTTCAACGCCGGCCAGTCCGATGGCCTGTCGGCACTGGTGGACGTGAACGGCGACAACCTGCCGGACAAGGTTTTCCGCAAGAACAACGAAGTGCACTTCCGCCCCAATCTGAGCACCCCCGGAGGGGAACCGAAGTTCGGTGACACGCCGATCAGGTTGCGCGACCTCCCGGGGATCTCCTCCGAGCGGACGTTGTCGGGCACGATCGGTGTCGAGGCGTTCGTCCTCACTGTCGCCGCGCAGCTGGACTTCATCGGGACCACGACCACGTCGGATCGGTTCTTCAGCGACGTCAACGGTGACGGCCTCACTGACCTGGTCAACAACGGCGGTGTGCTGTTCGGCTATCTGGACGCCAACGGGCAGCCCGCCTACACCGCCGATTCCACCCGCACCCCGGTGCCGGTCGGCGGTGGGGCGGTGACCGGCGAGATCGTCGGTGACCAGACAGCGCAGTTCAACCAGCAGGTCGACAACTCGCCGCTGCTGGACTCGGTACGCCGCTGGGTCGCGCCGTTCGACGGCACCGTCCGCGTCGACGGCCGGGTGCAACTGACCGTCGACCCCTCGCCCGCACGCGCCGCGTACACCAAGGCCGACGGTGTGCGGGTCACCATCCAGGCCAAGGACACCGAACTCTGGGCGCAACGAATCGGCCCGGACGACCACACGGAGTTCACCCCGGCCAATGTGTCGGCGGTCGCGGTGAAGAAGGGCGACGCGCTCTACTTCCGCACACAGTCCATTCTGGACGGAAAGTACGACACGGTGGCGTGGGATCCGACGATCACCTACACCGACCTGGCGGCCGGTACGGACGTGAACGGGTTGGCCGACACCGTCTTCCGTGCGTCCGCGGACTTCACGCTCGGCGGCCGCTCGTCGCAGGTGATGGTGCCGGTGACCGGCAAGCTCCGGCTGACCGGCGACGTGGTCAAGAACAAGGTGACCTCGGATGACGTGGCCGTGGTGATCACGAAGGGCAACGGGGTGCACGCTCCGGCGGAGGTGTTTCGCAAGGTCCTGCCTGCCGGGTCGACCGGGACCACCACGATCGACATGAGCCTCCCGGTGAGCCAGTTCGAGAAGATGTCATGGCATATCAAGTCAGACTCCCCGATCGACGTTTCCGCGGTGTCCTGGGTACCGAAGGCGCACTACACGGAGGCGCCCGGGGTGGAGTCGCTGGTCGACGACAAGGGTCAGCCGAGCCTGGTGATCAGCCCGCCGTACGACGTGGACATGTATCCCGCCGATACCCTCAAGGCGCCGCAGCAGACCTACAAGGTGACCAAGACCGGCAAGCTGCGGGTCCGGCCGGGTGTGAAGCTCAACTTCGGCTTTCCCGGAGCGACCAAGATCGCGTTCACCGTCAAGAAGCGCGGCGGGCAGCTGCTGGGGAAGCGGGTCGTCGACATCGTCAACGGGCAGTACGGCTCGCCCGGCCAGGACCTGGACGTGGTCGTCCCGGTCACCGAGGGCGACGAGCTGTATTTCGACCACGCCACGACGGATCCCTACCTGTTCGGCTTGATCGCCGAACAGTCCGCGAAGGTCACCTACGACCTCTCGTCCCCATGGCCGACGTTCAGCCCAGCACCGAGCGCGGCACACGGCTCCGCTCAGCAGGGTGCGTTCCCGCAGCCCTACCGCGGCTGGGGTGTGATCGGCTACCAGGCCAACCGCGACCGCGCCACCCAGCCCATCAAGCAGGCCGAACTCGCGATCGACCAGAGCTTCAAGGACGCCCTTCCCCGGGAACCCAAGGAAGCCGACATCGCGGGATTCGCCGCGAACCCCCGGATCACCATGCCCCGGTTGGCGATCTTCGCTCCGAACCCGGCCAAAGGCGGCTGGGCCGCGCAGGACGAGTCGTCCTGGTTCACCTCCACCATGGCGACCAGTTCCCGGCTCGGCGCGGACACCATCGACGTGGTCACCGACGCCGATGTCGCCGGTGACCGCACTGTGATGCGTCGCGGCGTGACCGGTCAGGTGTCCGGCACGCTGTCCGCCGGCCCGTTCGGGGGCACGGTCGTCGGTGGGATCACCGCGGGTTCCGTCGACTACGTCGACCTCAACGGTGATCGCTTTCCCGACGTCGTCGGCGCCAAGGAGATCCAATTCACCGACATGAACGGCGGGCTCGGCGCTCGACGCGGCACGCTCGGTGGCAACGTCCGCGAGTCCGACACCTTGTCCGGCAACGTGTCCTACTCCGCCGGCAGTGAGGCCGCGACACTGGCCAGTGCGCAGGGCCTGGCCGCTCCCGAAGCCGGAAGCACCAACAACACCGCCACCTCCGGCCCGGTCCAACCGGCACTCGGGATCGGTGGCAGCCTCGGCGGCGGCGAGTCCGACACCCGCGTCGACCTCGTCGACATCAACGGCGACGGTCTACCGGACAAGGTCTTCGCCAACGGCGACGCCCAGCTCAACCTCGGCTACAGCTTCGCCGCCAGAGAACCCTGGTCAGCGGGACCGATCAACGACGCCTCCACCCGCAACCTCGGCGTCAACCTCGGTTTCAACGTCGACAACTACGGCTTCGCCGGGGGACTGTCCGCCGAACTGGGCACTTCTTTCACCAACGCGAGCATGCTCGACGTCAACGGCGACGGTCTCACCGACCGCGTCTTCACCGATGGCGCCAATCCGATCAAGGTGGCCATCAACACCGGCACCGGCTTCACCGCGCCCACTCCGTTCCGCGGCGGCTTCACCGACATCGCCGTCGACAAGAACGCCACCCTCGGCGCGGGCGTCTACTTCACGTTCCCAATCCCCACCCCGGTCGGCACATTCGTGTTCAACCCCGGGGTCAACGCCTCCACCAGCATCAGCCGTGCCGAGATCGGCCTCCGTGACATCAACGGCGACGGCCTGGCCGACCATGTCAAATCCACCCGGGACAACGAGCTGCTGGTCGCGGTGAACAAGACCGGCCGTACGAACCTGCTCCGCACGGTGACTCGGCCGTTGGGTGGGAAGATCGATCTGGACTACACCCGTACCGGTAACACGCAGGCGACGCCAGAGTCCCGCTGGGTGCTGTCCCGCACCAGCGTGTCCGACGGTCATCGCGGTGACGGGGCCGATACCCAGCTCACCACCTATCGCTACGAACAAGGGAAGTACGACCGGCTCGAACGCGAGTTCCACGGCTTCGGCAAGGTCGTCACCGAACAGCGTGACCCTGGCGCCGCCGAGGCGCTCTATCGCTCGACCACTGACGAATACCGCACCGACGGTCCGTATACCCGCGGATTGCTCGCTCGCACCCTCAGCGCCGACGGTGCGGGACGGCCGTTCGCCGAAACCGTCAACACCTATCAGCTCCGCGACACCGCACCGGGAAGCGTGTTCGCAGCTCTGTCCCGGGTGGACAAACACTTCCACGAAGGTGCCGAGAACCCTGGCAAGTCCACCTACACCGAAATGTCGTATGACGACTTCGGCAACTTGATCCGCTCGTTCGACGCCGCCGACGAGGGCGTCGCCGACGACGTGGAGACCACCTACGGCTACTCCGCGTCCGACCCGGCTTGCCGGGCGCGGAACCTGGTCGGTACCGCGAATCTGCTCAAAAAGCGCGCAGGCGCCGACCTGTCGCGGCACAGCGAATCCACAGTGGACTGTGTGACCGGTGCGGTACGGCAGGTCCGCGCGTACCTCACCGACACCACCTCGGCCGACACCGACCTGGAGTACTACCCGGACGGGAACCTGAAAGCGGTCACCAAACCGGCAGGCAAGTCCGGCCAGCGGTACCGCCTGGAGTACGGCTACGACACGCTCGTCGGCGTCCACGTCGAGTCCATTGTCGACAGCTTCGGGCTGCGGTCGGGCGCGACGCACAACCTCAAATACGGGCAACCGGACCGCACCACCGACCAGAACGGTCAGCAGGTGCTGCGCGGCTACGACAGCGTGGGCCGGTTGGACACCGTCACCGGACCGTACGAGATCGGGTCGGGCAAGGCCACGATCGACTTCGACTATCACCCCGAAGCCACCGTTCCGTACGCCACCACGCGTCACCTCGACCGTGATGCCACTGGTGTCCGTGAGGACACCATCGACACCGTCACCTTCACCGACGGTCTCAAACGCGTTCTGCAGACCAAGAAGGACGCGTCGGTCGCGGACAATCCCGGTGACACCCCCGACCAGGTCATGACCGTCTCCGGCCGAACCAAGGTCGATTTCGCCGGCCGCGTGGTGGAGCAGTATCACCCCGTGACCGAGCCCAAGGGTGACGGCAACACCACGTTCAATGCCGCCTTCGACACTGTGGCGCCCACCCGCGCCTCGTTCGACGTGCTTGACCGGCCGGTCAAGACGGTCGCACCGGACGAGGTCACGACCGCCGTGGCCTATGGATTCGGTCCCGACCGCGCCGGTGTCACCCGGTTCGAAACCATCGCGACGGACGGCAACGGCAAACAGAAGCGCAGCTACGCCGATCTGCGCGAGAAGACCACCGCGGTCAAGGAGTTCAACCCGGCCGCTGGACACCCGGTGATCTGGACCAGCTACGGCTACGACGCGCTCGGGCAGATCACCACCGTGGTGGACGACAAGAACAACATCACCCGCTCCGAGTACGACACGCTCGGCCGCCGGACGGTGCTCGACAGCCCCGATGCGGGCCGCACCGAGACGCGCTTCGACCTGGCGGGCAACCCGACGGCGAAGATCACCGCCGGCGGTAAGCAGGTCGAGTACGACTACGACCACAGCCGCCTCACCGCAGTTCGTTACCCGACCTTCCCGGCCAACAACGTCACCTACACCTACGGCGCAGCTGGCGCGCCGGACAACGCCGCCGGGCGGATCACCGAGATCCGCGACGCGGCCGGGACCCTCACCCGTGGTTATGGCCCGTTGGGCGAGACCACCCGGGAAACCCGCACCATCAAGATCGCCGGGCAGGCGGACCGTGGCTACACCACCGGATGGCGCTTCGACGCCTTCAACCGTGTACTGCAGATGACCTACCCGGACGGCGAGCTGCTCCGCTACGACTACGACACCGGCGGCCAGGTCACCCGCGCCACCGGAACCAAGAACGGAACCGACTACGTCTATCTTGGTCGCCTCGACTACGACAAGTTCGGCCAGAAGGTGCTGCAGCAAGCCGGTAACGGAGTACGCACCACCTACACCTACGACCAGGCCGACCGCAGGCTCGCCACTCTGAAGTCGAAGACGCCGGGTGCCACCGAGTTCCAGAACCTCGGCTACACCTACGACAACGTCGGCAACATCACGCAGCTGACCAACAGCACGCCACAGAACCCGACGATCGGTGGTCCGAGCAGCCAGACCTTCGGCTACGACGACCTGTACCAGCTCACCTCCGCCAGCGGCCAGTACACGACCAAGAGCAACCAGCAGGACAAGTACACCCTGGCGCTGAGCTACGACTCCATCCACAACACCACCGGCAAGACCCAGCACCACGAGATCACCGGCACGACCACTCAGGCGGCGGCGCTGAACCGCGGGTCTGGTCCTGTGTCGCCGGTCGGTGGCGGCGGAGGGAGCCCGGCATCGCTAGGTCCGCTGTCCACCGGACCGATCGAGGCCGCTGGGAGCTACGACTACAAGTACGACTACGGAAGCGGAAAACCCCACGCACCGAGCAAGGTCGGCCCGATCACCCAGGCCTACGACGCGAGCGGAAACCTCACCGACACGGTGAACACCGAAGCCGAGGGCAAACGACGCCAGTACGTGTGGGACGAGGAGAACCGGCTCGCCTGCAACCAGGACACCACCACGGCGACAGTCCCTCAAACCCCGGCAGGCTGCCAGGCCGCCACCGTCGGCTACACCTACGACGCGGCCGGCGAACGCGTCATCAAACAGGGTGACGGCCTGTCGCTCTACCCCAACCGTGGCTACAGCGAACGTAACGGGACCGGCTTCAAACACATCTTCATCGGGGACAGCCGCCTCACCACCAAGACCGTCGCGGCCGACGACCCCGAAACCACCCAGTCCTACTTCCACGCCGACCACCTCGGCTCATCCGGGTACGTCACCGACAGGCAAGGCAACGTCACCGAACACCTCGAGTACATGCCGTTCGGGGAAACCTGGGTGGAGGAGCGGGCAGGCCAGAGCGATACGCCGTACAAGTTCACCGGCAAGGAACTCGACGAAGAGACCGGCCTCTACTACCACGGTGCTCGCTACTACAACCCGAGAACACAACTCTGGGCGAGCGCGGATCCGGCGCTCCCTGACTACCTGGACTCGAACGTCGCGGGCGGCATCACCAACCCCCGCAACCTCGCCACCCACACCTATGTTCACAACAACCCGGTCAGACTCACCGACCCCACCGGGAAAAGCCCCAACGATGGCCCCTCAATGACGGGGCCTGGGATCAACTCCACGACGATGGAGCAGATCAAGAAGCAGTTCCCCAAGCTCCCGTCGGACGGAGCGGGTGCGAAGACGACGTTCGGCCCTTACTCGGTGACCGAGAAGGAAAGGGCCTTGTTCGAAGGTCTTGCCAAAACCAAGCCCTGGGAATTGGAAATGATCTTGTCCAGCAAGGTCGAAGCCCAAAGGACTGCGGCCAAGCTTTTCGGTGGAAAATATGGCAATGGTGAGGATCCGACGATTGACGGGACAATCGGAAACGCATTCCAACACGCCTACTGGAGTGCCCTGCTGACGATGCGCTTTGGTCCGGAGAGAGCCCAGGAGCTCACTGACGCCCACGAGGCCACCTCGGACAACCATGGAAAATTCTGGCTTGAGCTGATGGATCTGCACAACAACTGGATTGGCCGGACCATCGGCGTGCACTTCAAACCCGGCGACTTTATCGGAACAATCGACCCCGACGAGGAAGATCTCTCGAAGAACAACAAGTACCAGCCTCTCATCGATGCGGTCATGTACGCGGTGAACATCGGGAGAACGGTCATGGTGACCCCCGAGGGAAATTGGCTCCAGTGGACTGGACCAAAAAAGTAGCCACCGTTCTTGGCCAGGCCAGGTAAGCCTGTTGACAGGGCCTACCTGGCCTGGGTGCTTTCGCTTCTGACAAGAACTATCCGCGAGCGGCTTGACGGCGGCCAAGGGTGACCATTTCCGACCAGCACAAATAGCGTGCACAACGGAGGGGGCGTTTAAAGCTCGCACCTGAGCCTAAACGCCCCCTCGGGACCTACCCGCCGAGCTGGCCGGTCAGGGCTGCCGGGGCTGGTCGCGCCACCAGCGCTGGCCGGCTTCGGGCAGCGTGGAGATCGGGTCGTAGTACGGGTACTTGCGCTGCAAGGCCTCCGGGTCCTCGTGCTCGATCCCGGTCCGGTAGTTCTTGGTCCAGTACGAGATCCCCAGCTCGCGGTCGTACTCGGCGAGCTGGTGCACCCAGCGCTTCCCGACATACGGCACGTCGCAGACGATGCGCGGCGTCGCGTAACCCGGCAGGTAGCCCATGATCGCGTGCTGCAGTTCCTGTGCCTCGTGCACGGAAACCCGCCAGTGCTCGGCGTTCGGGATCATGTCGCACATATAGAAGTAGTACGGCAAGATGTTCGCCTCGCCCTGCAGCGCGAAGCACAGGTCCAGCAGTTCGGCGGGGGTCGCGTTGACGCCCTTCATCAGCACGCCCTGGTTGCGCACGTCGCGGACGCCGACGTCCAGCGCGGTCCTGGCGGCCTCGGCGACCAGCGGGGTCACCGACTGGGCGTGGTTGACGTGGGTGTGGATCGCGAGGTTGACGCCGCGGCGCTGGGCGGTGCCGGCGACGCGCTCGAGGCCTTCGACGACCTTCGGCTGGATCCAGTGCTGCGGCAGGGCGGCGAGCGCCTTGGTGGCGAGCCGGATGTCGCGGACGGTGTCGATGTCCATCAGCCGCATGAGGAACGACTCCAGTTGCGGCCACGGCACGTTGGCGACGTCGCCACCGGAGACCACGACGTCACGCACGCCGGGTGTCTTCTTCAGGTACTCGATCATCGCGTCCTGGCGGTCGACCGGTTTGAGCGAGAGCTTGTGCTTCTCGATCTGCTCGGTGGAGTTGCCGACCAGGTCCATCCGGGTGCAGTGCCCGCAGTACTGGGGGCACGTGGAGATCATCTCGGCCAGGACCTTGGTGGGGTAGCGGTGCGTCAGCCCCTCCACGACCCACATCTCGGCCTCGTGCAGTGAGTCCCGTTCGGAGTGCGGGTGGCTCGGCCACTCGGTGTCGCGATCGCTGCGCACCGGAAGCATGTAGCGGCGGATCGGGTCGGCGTACCAGGCCTCGGTCACCTTCGCCGGGTCGGTGCCCGCGTTGGGCGCCATCGTGTTGATCATCTGCGGAGGCAGCAGCATCGACATCGTGGCCATCTCGCGCTGGTCGGCGAGCATGTCCTCGTAGAAGCGCTCCTCGAGCAGGTCGCCCATGAGGGCGCGCAGTTGCTTGGCGTTGCGGATGCAGTGCACTCGCTGCCACTGCGCGTCACGCCACTCTGCCTCGGTCACGTCGTGCCAGCCGGGGAAGCGGCGCCAGTCGGGTTCGATCAGCTCGACTCGGGTGTAGTCGTAGGGCTGATCGTAGGCGGCCACCGGCGAGGTCGGTTCCTGGATCGCAGTCACTTGTACTCCTCGTCGTCGGAAACGCGTGAAAATATCCTGTCACATCGTTCGGAAGACGTAAATATTCCTGTCTTGCGGGATGTGTCGAAATCTCGCCGACCCGCCGGACACGTGGTCGTCCGCACGCTGCAAACTCGGGAGCGTGACGAACGCGCGAAGCACGCTCCTCCTCGGCGGGCGTATCTACAGCCCCTCGGCCCCCGACGCCACCGCCATGGCGATCACCGACGGCACCGTCGTCTGGGTGGGGCAGGACGGCCCGGCCAAGGCCCTGCATCCCGATGCCGAGGTGGTCGACCTCGACGGCGCTTTCGTCGCCCCGGCTTTCGTCGACGCGCACGTCCACGCCACCGCGACCGGCCTGCACCTCACCGGGCTGAACCTCACGAACGTCCGCGGCGCCGGCGAGCTCCTCGCCGCCGTCCGCGACGCCGTCCGCCCCGGCCAGGTGCTCGTCGCGCACGGATGGGACGAATCGCGCTGGACCGACGGCAGGCTGCCCAGCCGTGCGGAGATCGACGAGGCCTCGAACGGGACACCGGTGTACCTGAGCCGGGTCGACGTCCACTCGGCGCTCGTCTCCAGCGCGCTGGTCGCGCTCGCCGCCGGCGTGCACGAAGCGCCGGGCTGGTCGGCCGACGGTCCGCTGACCCGCGACGCCCACCACCTCGTGCGCGCCGCGATGCGTGAGGCGATCACGCCGCAGCAGCGCCGCGAAGCCCAGCGCGCGTTCCTCGCCGCAGCCGCCGCGCGCGGAGTCGTCAGCGTCCACGAATGCGCGGGCCCGGACATCTCCGGCGCCGAAGACCTCACCGACCTGCTCGCGCTGGCCGCCGAACCAGGGCTACCGGAGGTCGTCGGTTACTGGGGCGAACGCGGCGGCGTCGACACCGCCCGCGCGCTCGGTGCCAGGGGAGTCGCGGGCGACCTGTTCGTCGACGGCGCGCTCGGCTCCCGCACCGCCGCCCTGCACGAGCCGTACACCGACGCCCACGGCACTTCCGGGACGCTCTACCTCGACGCTCCCGCCATCGCCGAACACATCAGCGCCTGCACCGAGGCGGAACTCCAGGCAGGGTTCCACGTCATCGGCGACGCCGCCGTCGCCGAGGTCGTCGAAGGGTTCCGGCTCGCGGAGAAGACCGTCGGACGCCGGGCGCTGGCCGCCCGCCACCACCGGCTCGAACACGTCGAGATGATCGACGTCGACCAGGCGAAGGCGCTCGCGGGCTGGGGTGTGGTCGCTTCGGTCCAGCCGCAGTTCGACGCGGAATGGGGCGGCGCGCACGGCATGTACACCGACCGCCTCGGCACGGAACGGGCCGCGAAGCTCAATCCCTTCGCCGCCATGGCCGCCGAAGGGCTCCTGCTCGCCTTCGGTTCCGACGCCCCTGTCACGCCGGTCGACCCATGGGCCACCGTCCGCGCCGGGACCTATCACCGCACGCCGGGTTCGGGCCTGTCCGCCCGCGCGTCCTTCACCGCCCACACCCGCGCGGGACACCGCGCCGCCGGGGTCAACGACGGCGTCACCGGCAGCCTGGTCCCGGGCGCTCCCGCGCACTACGCGATCTGGGATGCCGAAGACCTCGTCGTCGCGACACCGGACTCACGCGTGCAGCGCTGGTCGACCGACCCGCGCGCGGGGGTGCCCCCGCTGCCGAACCTCGCGGAGGGCGCGACACTGCCCCGTTGTCTGCGCACGGTCCGCGGCGGACAGGTCATCCACGATCTGTTCACCCGCACGGCCTAGGGTTCAGGAGTGTCCACGACCGTGACCGATCCGGATCCCGAAGCGGCGCCCCGGAAGCGCTTCTCCCGCGCCTGGCTCGTGCGTTTCCTCGTCGCCGCGGCGTCGGGATTCACGCTGTACCTCAGTTTCGCTCCGCGTCCGCTGTGGTGGCTCGCGCCGCTGGCGTTCACCGGCTTCGCCCTGGTGGTGCACGGGCGGAGGTTCCGGGGCGCGTTCGGTTACGGGTTCGTGTTCGGGATGGGGTTCTTCCTCCCGCTGCTGACGTGGCTGCTGGACTTCCTCGGGCCGGGCTTCGGGCCGTGGCCGTGGCTCGGACTGGCGATGGCGCTGTCGGTGTACCTGGGTTTCGGCGGGGCGTTCGCCACCGTGGTGTGGAGGCTGCCGCTCGGGCCGCTGTGGGCGGCTCTGGTGATCATCGCGCTGGAGACACCGCGCACCTGGTTCCCCTTCGGCGGCTTCCCGTGGGGCCGCGTCGCGTTCAGCCAGCCTGAAGGCGCCTTCGTCTCGCTGGCCTCCATCGGCGGCGCGCCGCTGGTCGGTCTCGCCGTCGTGGCGACCGGTTTCGGGCTCGCGGCACTGTGCCTGCGGCTGAAGGGCGCCCACCCCCGGCGTTCCCTGGTGGCGGCGTCGGCGCTGACGCTGGTGCCCGTGGTGGCGGGACTCGCGGTGTGGCCGACGATCGGTACCGAGGCCCAGGACGGCGAACTCACCGTCGCCACGGTGCAGGGCAACGCCCCGGATATCGGCCTGGCGCTGGAAGGCCGCCGCGACGAACTCCGGAGCAACCACCTCGCCGAGAGCGCCCGGCTGCTGGAAAAGCTCAAGGCGAGCAATACGAAGGTCGACCTGCTCGTGTGGCCCGAGACCGCGATGGCCATGCGCACCGGCGACCCCGGCGTCGATCGGATGGTCCGCGACTACGGCACGCAGGCGATCATCGGCGCGCTGGTCCGGCTGCCCGACGGAAGCGCGCAGAACTCCGCGCTCGTCTGGGATCCGGTCACCGGCCCGGGTCAGCGCTATGCCAAACAGCAACTCGTCCCGTTCGGCGAGTACGTCCCGGCCCGTGAGCTCGCGAAGCTGGTGACACCGTTCGTCGACAGCGTGGCGAACATGACACCGGGTGACGGCGCCAACGCCGCCCTGTCGGTCGCGGGCACCAAGGTCGGCGTCTTCATCTGCTACGAGACGGCCTTCGACTACCCGGCGCGGGAGTCGGTCGCGGACGGCGCGGAACTGCTCGTCGTACCCACCAACAACGCCTGGTACGGACCGGGGGAGATGAGCTACCAGCAGCTGGCGATGTCGCGGCTGCGGGCGGTCGAGCATGGGCGTTCGGTGATCGTTTCCGCCACCAGCGGAGTCAGCGCGATCGTCGCGCCGGACGGTTCGATCATGGCCTCTACCAGCCTGTTCACCGCAGACTCCCTGGTGGGGCGCGTACCGCTGAGGCAGCAGACTACGCTGTCGGATCTACTCGGTGTGACGACGGAGTACGGGCTGCTCGCCCTGGCGATCGCCGGGGTTACCGGCGGGTACGTGCTGCGTTTCCGCACCCGGCGCGCGAGCGCCGCCAAGGCAACGAGGGAAGCGGCGGGCTGACCCGCCGGAACACGGAGGAAAAGCGGATGGCGCAGGCGCCACGGGGGGCCCAGGGAATCGACCCGGTGCTGGTGGTGGTCCCGACGTACAACGAGCGGGAGAACATCGGCCCGATCCTGGAGCGCCTGCTCAAAGCACTCCCGGAGGTCAACGCCCTCGTGGTGGACGACGGCAGCCCGGACGGGACCGGTGACGTCGCCGACGAGCTCGCGAAGGCCGACGAGCGGATCCACGTGATGCACCGGACCGAGAAGGCCGGTTTGGGCGCGGCGTACGTCGCGGGTTTCCGCTGGGGTCTCGCTCGCGACTACGCCACGATCGTCGAGATGGACGCCGACGGCTCGCACGCGCCGGAGGATCTGCCGCGGGTACTTGCGGCGCTCGAGGACGCGGATCTGTCCATCGGCTCCCGGTACGTTCCCGGTGGCAGCACGGTGAACTGGCCGTTCCAGCGCAAGGCGCTGTCCTGGGTGGCGAACCTCTACGCGAGGATCGCGCTCGGCACGAAGATCAAGGACATCACCGCGGGTTTCCGCGCGTACCGCCGCACGGTGCTGGAGAAGCTCCCGCTCGACGAGATCGCCTCGCGCGGCTACTGCTTCCAGATCGACCTGGCGTTCCGCACGGCGCTCGCCGGGTTCGAGGTGGTCGAGGTGCCGATCACTTTCACCGAGCGCGAGGTCGGCCAGTCGAAGATGAGCGGTTCGGTCGTGCGTGAGGCGATCGTCCTGGTCGGTCTGTGGGGGCTCAAGCGTCGCTGGCAGCAGCTTCGCGGGCTGGCCAAGAAGGGCTGACCCCCAGCACGCTCACGCCGAGCTTCCCCAGCTCCTTCACCGTCGGCTCGTCCGGGGCCGCGTCGGTGATCACGCCCGCGACGTCGGACAGGGGGAGCACGGTGAACGGCGAGGCCGCGCCGATCTTCTCCGAACTGGCCAGCACGTAGGTGTCGGCGGCCCGTTTGGCGAGGGTGCGTTTCATCGCGGCCTCGTCGGAGTCGCCGGTGGTGAGCCCGGTCTCGGGATGCACGCCGGTGACGCCGAGGAAGAACAGGTCGGCGTTGATGCCCTCGGCCGCCTCGGCCGCGGCCGCACCGCAGGTGACGGCGGAGTGCTTGAAGAGCCGCCCGCCGATGAGGAACACCTCGACCTTCGGATGCGTGACGAGCGCGGCCGCGACCGTGGGGCTGTGCGTGACGATCGTCGCTTCGAGGTCGACGGGGAGCGCCTTCGCCAGCGCGAGCGCGGTCGTGCCGCCGTCGAGGATGACCGTCGATCCCAGGTGGATCAACGCTGCTGCACGTTTCGCGATCCGTTCCTTGCCCGCGACGCTGACCGCCATGCGCGTCGCGTAGTCCGCGGTGGCCGGGGAGACCGGCAGGGCTCCGCCGTAGACCCGCTGACAGAGCCCGGCGTCCGCGAGTTCTCGCAGGTCACGGCGGATGCTGTCCTCTGATATGCCGAGTTCGGCGGCGAGATCCTTGGCCACGATGCGGCCTTCGGTCTTCAGTCGTTCCAGCAGCAGGTCTCGTCGTTGCGCAGCCAACATGTGCACGTTCCTCCTTGTTCCTGCCGATTGTTGCACACTATGCTCCGCCGCATGAGTAAACCTCTGATGATCCTCATCGCCGGACCGTTCCGCTCGGGCACCGGCGACGACCCCGAACTCCTCGCCCGCAACCTCGCCCGGCTCGAAGAGGCCGCCTGGCCGATCTTCCGCAGCGGGCACGTGCCGATGATCGGCGAGTGGGTCGCACTCCCGGTGCTGCGCGGCGCCGGCGGGAAGACCGTCGCCGACCCGATCGCGAAGGAGATCATGTATCCGACGGCCGATCGCCTGCTTCACCACTGCGACGCCGTTCTGCGGCTGCCAGGTGATTCCGCCGGGGCCGATCAGGACGTCGCCATCGCGCTCTCCCGCGGGCTCGCGGTCTATCACCGTGTCGAGGACATCCCGGGCTATCAAGCCGCATAATGCGTAACTCGGCCGAGCGTGACGTTTACGGGGGAAGGTGAGCCGTGACCGGTCAGGTCTGCGGGGTTTGCGAAAGCCCTTTGCCGTCGAAGGCGGGTTCCCGCGGACGCGCGGCCGTCTACTGCTCGGCCGCGTGCCGCCAGCGGGCCTACCGGTCACGGCGTGACCCCGCCCCCGACGTGGACGCCCTCATCGCCGAGGTCGGCCGCGTCGCGAACCGGCTGACACCCCGGCCGGCGGAAGCTCTCCTCACCGATCTCACCTCGCTCACCGCCGACGTGGGCAGGCTGCGGCGCATCGCGCAACTGGCGCTCCGGAGCGAAGAAGAAAACGTCACACCGGAACCCGTGACGGAAACCGTGGACGAGGTCGACTTCGCCGAGAGGATCGAGCAGCACCAGCGAGAACTGCGCGTGCACTGCTACCGCATGGTCGGGTCCTACGACGACGCGGAAGACCTGGTCCAGGAAACCTTCCTCCGGGCCTGGCGCGGCCGCGAGGGCTTCGAAGGCCGGTCGAGTTTCCGCGCGTGGCTCTACCGGATCGCCACCAATACCTGCCTGGATTTCTTGCGGCGCAACAAAAGGGTCCCGCGTCCGTACGACCCGCTGCCCGACGTCGACCAGCAGGGCGAACCGCCCCAGTTCATGCCCTGGTTGCAACCGTTCCCGGACGACTCCGCGGAGATCGCCGAGACCAGGGAAACGATGGAGCTCGTCTTCCTGGCCGCGATCCAGCACCTCCCGCCGAAGCAACGGGCCGTGGTGATCCTCAACGACGTCCTCGGCTGGAAGGCCGCGGAGACCGCCGACCTGCTGGAAACCAGCGTCGCGTCGGTCACCAGCGCACTCCAGCGCGCCCGCCCCACCCTGCGCGAACGCCTCCCGGAACGCCGCGCCGACTGGGTTCGGACCGCCCAGGTGACCGAGGAGGAGCAAGCGATCCTTCGGCGCTACATGGCCGCCGCCACCGGCAACGGCGACAGCCGGGTGATGGCCGAGCTGCTGCGAGAAGACGTGCTGGTCACGATGCCGCCGAACCCGCTGTGGTTCTCCGGCCGCGACGTCTTCCTCGACTTCGTCGCCCAGTCCCTCGACCCCGCGTCACCGACCTACTTCGGCGAGTGGAAACACCTCCCGACCAGCGCGAACCGCCTCCCCGCGGCGGCGGGCTACGTCCGGCGGCCGGGCACCCGGGTCTACCGCGCGCAGGTGCTCGACGTCCTGCGGATCGAGGACGGAAAGGTCGTGGAGATCAC